>JBPCSS010000059.1:0-15766 GCA_051006855.1 Candidatus Nanopelagicus sp. | reverse complement strand
CCGCAGCTGCAAAGACAATTAACATCGGCGATAGCAGCATGTAACCAAGTGTTGGTGCGGTCAACATTATTTATTCACCTCTGCAACTGGATCGGTAAAGCCTGCATTGATAACTATCTTTTCAGATGTTGGATTGATCAAATCTAAAACCGGTTTTGGATAAAAGCCCATTACAACGATAACTGCAATTATTGGCGCTATTGCAATTTTTTCGCGAAGGTTTAAATCCTTTAGATTTTCATTTCCCTCATTTGTTGGACCATGTAATGTTTTTTGGATAGGAATCAAGATATACAACGCTGCCAGAACTATCCCTAAAGTTCCGATTACGGCTGCCAATGGATATCTTGTATAAGTTCCTACTAGAACTAGAAATTCGCTAACAAAGCTTGAAAGACCTGGCAAAGCCAAACCTGACATACCAGCAATAAAGAAGCTCCATGCCATTACTGGTGTAACTCTTTGTAGTCCACCAAAATCAGAAATTGTTGAGGATTTTCTACGGGTCATCATCCAACCTGCTACCAAGAATAGAGCTGCGGTCGAAAATCCATGATTTACCATATATAGATTAGCGCCTGACATTCCTTGTGATGTCATTGCAAAAATGCCCATTGTTATGAAACCAAAGTGGGATATTGAGGTGAATGCAATTAATCCTTTAATATCTTTTTGACCAATTGCCATAAATGCACCATAAATTATTGAAATAACTGCCAGTGTAATAATCAATGGCGTGAAAGTTTTGCTTGCATCAGGAAATAAAGCCAAACAAAATCTAATCATTCCGTAGGTGCCCACCTTGTCTAGTACTCCAAGAAGTAATACCGATGTTCCTGGGGTGGCTGCCTTGGCAGCATCTGGTAGCCAGGTATGAAATGGCCAAAGTGGGGCTTTAATTGCAAATGCAATAAAAAATCCTAGGAATAAAAAGTTTTCGGTTAGATTATCTATCTCAATAGTTGCTAACTGTGTTAGATCAAATGTTGCGCCAATTTGATTTCCAGAGATTATATAAATTCCAATTATTGATGCCAACATTAAAAGTCCACCAAATAAGCTATATAGAAGGAATTTAATTGCGGCAGCAGATCTATTGCCTGAGCCGTAGCCTCCGATTAAGAAATAAACTGGAATAAGCATTGCTTCGAAGAAAACATAAAATAGAAATAGATCAGTAGCTGCAAAAACGCCAATCATCATGGTCTCTAAAATTAAGATCAAAACATAGAAGGTTTTAACGCCCCATCGACCACCTTCAGACTCATTCCAGGTTGCTAAGACAACGATTGGTACCAAAATTGTTGAAAGCAAGATCAACACTAGAGAAATTCCATCTACGCCTACTGCAAAATTTATATTAAAAGCTGCTATCCAAGAGTTGCTTTGAACATATTGCATTGTTGTAACTGATTTATCAAAGCCTAGCGCTAAGAATATTGAGCCAATTGCTACCAACGTGGTAACAACAAATACATATTTTTTAATTAATTCTGAATTCTTGCTAGGCAAGAAATAGATAAGTCCAGCTCCAAGAAGTGGAAGTGCTCCAATTAAAGTTAATAAACTCAAGCTGTCACCGCCCAGATAGTTGCAATTAGAGCTAAGGCACCAATCACCATCATTAACGCGTAACTTCTAACATAGCCATTTTGTAAAGTTCGTAATTTATTTCCAGTGGATATTGAAATACCGCTAACTGCTCTAACTAAACCATCTATAAGTAGATAATCAATCTTTAGTAAACTCTTAACTAAAGATTGTCCTGGGCGCATTAAAGTCGCCTCATTAAAGTCATCTTGGAATAAATCTTGACGTGCCGCTTTAGTTAAAATTGAAACTTTTTCTGGGGCCTTATCCAATTGATCGCCACGATATTTCAGTACCGCAATTGAGATACCAATTACCACGACCGCCAAGGTCATAAGTGAAACAACAATAGGTGGCAGTAATTCTTTATGATGTTCTTTTAATGGATTAACAACTGGTTCTAGCCAATGAACAAGAGATTCACCTCTAGATAAGAGATAGCCAGAAACTACTGATCCAACTGAGAGTAATCCAATTGGTATCAGCATTAGGGCTGGGCTTTCATGAGGCTCGTCCTTATGGCCCCATCTTTCATTTCCAAAGAAAGTCAAAATTACAACACGAGTCATGTAGAAAGCAGTGATCATTGCACCCAATAGAGTTGCAAGTCCCAAAGCTAAACCTTTTATGCCACCTTCATTAAATGCGGTTTCAATGATTTTATCTTTTGAGTAAAAGCCTGCAAATGGTGGAACGCCAATGATCGCCAAATATCCCAAACCAAAAGTTAAAGCTGTTATTGGCATAAACTTTCCAATACCACCGTATTTGCGCATATTCACTTCATCTTTCATGCCGTGCATAACCGAACCAGCGCCTAAAAACATACTTGCTTTGAAGAACCCATGTGTTAATAAATGCATGATTGCAAATGCATATCCAATTGGGCCTAATCCAGTTGCCAAAATCATGTAGCCAATCTGTGACATTGTAGAAGCTGCTAATGCTTTCTTAATATCATCTTTAGCCGTACCAATAATTGCACCAAATAGAAGTGTGATTCCACCAATTATTAAAACCATTACTTGCGCAACAGGAGCTTCGTCAAATACAAAATTAGATCTTGTTATTAAATAAACACCAGCAGTTACCATTGTTGCTGCATGGATCAATGCCGAAACCGGGGTGGGACCAGCCATTGCATCTCCTAGCCACGATTGCAATGGAAATTGTGCTGATTTTCCGCAAGCAGCTAGTAATAGCATTAAACCAATTGCAGTTAATTGCGTAGAGGATGCTTGATCAATATTTTCTTTCATGCCAGAGAATGAAACATCTCCAAAGGTTGCAAAGGCAATCATTATTGCTAGGGACAATCCAACATCGCCTACCCGATTGGCAACAAACGCTTTTTTCGCCGCGGTTGCATAAGCTGGTTTTTGATTCCAGAATCCAATTAACAAATAGGAGGCTAAACCCACGCCTTCCCATCCAACATACAAATTCAAATAAGAATCACCTAAAACTAGAAGTAGCATTGCTGCAATAAATAAATTCAGGTAGGCAAAAAATCTACGTCGATCTAGATCGTGTGACATATAAGCGATGGAATAAATGTGAATTAACGTGCCAACACCTGTAATCAAAAGAACAAAACAAATTGATAATTGGTCCAAAAGAAGTGAGGCATCGACATTAAAGGAGCCGACCGAGATCCAAGTGAATAATTTTTGTGTTACAGCTCTGCTCTCCTCTGGTCGACCTTGCATGGCGAAAAACTCGATCACTCCAATTGTGAAGGTTGAGGCAGAAACTATGGTGCCCATGATGTGACCCCAGGAATTAGCGCGCTTTCCAGCTAGCAATAAAATTGCAGAGCTAAATAATGGAAGTGCGATTAACCAAAGTAAATTCTCAGATGTCTGCATTTTTATCTCTTTAACAAACTTGCATCATCAACTGACGCAGATCGCCTTGACCGGTAGATGGTTACAATAATTGCCAGCCCCACAACTACTTCACATGCTGCAACCACCATTGTGAAGAAAGCTACTACTTGACCTTCTAAATTACTGTTTATTCTTGCAAAAGTAACAAACGCCAAGTTTGCCGCATTCAACATAAGCTCAATACACATAAAGACAACAATTGAATTCCGGCGAACGACCACGCCAATTGCACCAATCGTAAACAAAATTGCGGAGAGATAGAGATAATTCGCAATTGCCACTACTTCTCCTCCTCTTCTTCACTCTTCATCTGGAAAGTTGCGCTTTCAATCATGTCGCCTCGTGCCTGTAATACATTAGAAATTGAAGTAGGTGCGGCCTTGCCAGTTGGTAGAAGCGCTGGAACATCCACTGCATTATGTAAGGCATACACACCAGAAGCGGGCAATCCAGCAGCATCGTTTAAATTATCTTTTCTAAATCTTGCAATTGAAAGATCACGTTGTGCAAATTTAGATTTACTCTTTTGGCTATGCCCTAAAACCATTGCACCCAAAGCTGCTGTTATCAGCAGCGCAGAAACTACTTCAAATGCGAAGACGTATTTTGTGAATAACAGCTCGGCAATTCCAAATGCATTTCCGTCTGCGTTTGCTCCAGAAAGCCCGTAAATAGGACGACCAAATGTTGCTCTTGCAATCAGAGATACCAATAAACCACCGAAACCAATTGCGGCCACAATGGAAATTGGACGAAGCCCTGGGATATTTTCTTCCAATGAATCTGAAGTATCGACGCCGACTAACATCAGAATAAATAGGAACAACATCATTACTGCGCCGGTATAAACAACTATTTGAACAATACCTAAAAAGAGTGCATCTTGAGCGATGTAGAAAATTGCCAATGAAATCATCACCCAAGCCAATAAAAGTGCTGAATGAACAGCCTTCTTAACTAACAACATTCCTAACGCGGCAACAACTGAAAGTGGTGCTAAAAAATAAAATAAATAAGATTCTGGCGCCGCAGTTGTACCAATATCTAATGCAAGATTAATCATTTTTTGCCACGCCTTGTGATGGGTGAGAGCTTGTCACTTCGCCGCGGTAATAATTTCCGTCATCAGTATTTGGGTACATTGGATGTGGTGGTGGCACCATTCCAGCGCGTAGTGGTCCTAGGAGATCTTCTTTTTCAAATATTAATTTACCCCGAGTGCTATCCGCTAGCTCGTACTCATTTGTCATAGTCAATGCTCGCGTAGGACAAGCCTCGATACATAGACCACAGAAAATACATCGTAAATAATTTATTTGATAAACCTTGCCATATCGCTCACCGGGAGAGAATTGTTCACCCTCCTTATTGTCAGCACCTTCAACATAAATTGCATCGGCTGGGCACGCCCATGCACAGAGTTCACAACCTATGCACTTTTCTAATCCATCTGGGTGACGATTTAATTGATGACGGCCATGAAACCGCTCAGCTGTTGGTTCTTTTACCTCTGGATATTGAACAGTATTAACTTTCTTAAACATTGTTTTAAAAGTTACCCAAAAGCCCAATAGTTGTTTTGGAAAGCTTGCACTTGAATGATCAGTAATTGGCGCTTTTGATTGATCAGCCTTTGCTAAACCAAACTCTTCGTGACGAGGCAATAGTTCATCAGCCATTTATTTGCTCCGCTCTAGAGGTAGGAATTGCTGGTACTGGGAAACTTGGTTGCGTCTCATCAATTACCTTTGCAGCTTCAGCAATTTTCGTTTTTTGACGTTCAATTAAAGATGTTGCAGCTAAGTACAGAAGAGCTACTGAGAATACGAAGGCAAAAATCAATGCACGTGGCGCATTTTGTTGAGACATCACACGAAGAGTTGCCACGACTAAAATCCAAACAAGTGAAAATGGGATTAAAACTTTCCAACCAAATTTCATAAATTGGTCATATCGAAGGCGTGGCAGAGTGCCTCGTAACCAAACAAATACAAAGAAGAAAGCTAAAACCTTCACAAAGAACCAAACTAAAGTAAACCAACCGCCAAGCCATTGCTCGGTGAATCCAAGACCAGGAAGTGCTCGATATCCGCCAAGGAATAAGGTGGTTGCAAGTGCTGAAACTGCAATGATATTTACATACTCAGATAAGAAAAATAATGCGAACTTAAGCGAAGAGTATTCCGTATGGAATCCACCAACTAGCTCACCCTCTGCTTCAGCTAAATCAAATGGGGCACGGTTGGTTTCTCCAACCATGGAAATTGCATAAATAACAAAAGATGGGAATAAAACAACGGCATACCACCACTGATCTTGAGCGGCAACAATTTCTGAAGTTGACATTGAACCGGCATAAATAAATACCGCAACAAGTGACAGACCCATCGCAACTTCATATGAAATAACTTGAGCTGAAGATCGAAGTCCCCCTAGTAATGGATAGGTAGAGCCAGAGGACCAACCTGCTAAAACAATTCCATAAACTCCAACTGACGCAATTGCTAAGACATAAAGAACGCCAACTGAAAGATCTGTGAGTTGCATAGCAGTTTGTTGCCCAAAGAAATTAACTGGCCCAGTCATTGGAATTACAGCAAAAGCCATAAAACATGCAGTTGTGCTAATTATTGGTGCAATTACGAAAACGATTCGATCAGCAGCCTTTGGGATGAGATCTTCTTTTAACGCAAGTTTTACACCATCAACCAAAGCTTGAAGTAATCCAAATTTACCAACTCTGTTGGGTCCACTTCGCTGTTGCATTCTTGCAACAATTCTTCGCTCTCCCCAAACAGACATAATGGTTAGAAAAACACATGCAGCAAAAATTATTAATCCTTTAAGTGCAATTATCCAACCAGGATCTTGGCTAATTAATTGTGCATTAGTCATGCTTTAGCCACCTTCACAACTGAATTACTAACTACTCCTAAATTTCTAATCAACTGACTATTGAGTGAATTTCTTGGTGCCCAAACTGTGGATTCTTCAATATCGCCAATTACGCAAGGTAATGTCACTGCGCCATAATTATTTGAAACCCTGACCAAATCATTTTCCTTTATACCAAGAGAATTTGCTCGAGATTTGCTAATGACAACAACGGAGTCACGGGCAGTTCCAGCTAAATTCTCTTCGCCATCCTGCAACGAACCTTTATCCAACAGGTTTCGCCAAGAAGAAAGTAGTGCCTCATCGGAGCTGACAGAATTATTGGAAATGGCTGCAGCAAATTTCATCTCTGGCCTAGCACCATCCCAGCTTCCTATCGAATCAAATTCAGCTCTTGCAGACTTTACTGTTGGCAAATTTATAGGTTTACCGATCTCATCGGCCAGCATCGAAAGAACCCTTACATCGCTGCGATTTAATGATTGTTCCACTGCGGCTTCAAATTTTCTAACCTTGCCCTGCCAATCCATAAATGAACCAGACTTTTCAACTACTGCAGCAACAGGAAGCACAACTGATGCAATTTCAGTGATGTCACTTTGTCGAATTTCTAGAGAAACAATAAATTTCTTTGAAAGCTTCAATTTTGCATCTGGTGAGATATCCATTGGATCAACACCACCTATTACAACTGCCTGCAAATCTGAATTAATTATTTGCTGCGTGGTTAACCCAGTTTCACTTGGAAGTGAATCAGCTGCCCAAGCGGTTGCGATATCAACTCTTGCGCCAGCATCACTAACTAATCGATTACCAGGTAAAGAGTTAGGCATTGCTCCAGCTGCAATTGCACCACGTTCACCTGCTCGTCGTGGCACCCAACCTAATTTTGCACCGCTTTCTTTGACTAATTTCGCAACAGCAGAAAGAGCACCCTGAGTTTCAGAGGCTCGCTCTCCAACAAGCACAACTGACTTACCTGTTAAACCGGAAATTGAATTTATTGCTGCCACTTCATTTCCAGGAGCAGTTTTAACTAAATTAGCATTTAATTTTTCGCTACCCCTGCTGGTACGCGATGCAATAGAGGTTACCTTGATGGCACGCTTATGAACTTGCTTATAGATTCTTAAAAATACAATTGGAGATTCATCTTCGGGCTCAAAATTTATCAATACAACATGATCGGCGTTATCAATATCTTTATATGTTGCATTTGTGGAAACACTTGTTAAGAAATCTAGCTCTTCATCACTATGTAAGCGCGAACGAAAATCTATGTTGTTGGTTCCAAGAGTGATTCGTGCAAATTTGCTATATCCATATGCATCTTCGACGGTTGCTCTACCGCCAACTATTACGCCAGCACGTGCATCTTTTAATCCTGCTGACGCAGCCGCTAATGCCTCTGGCCAGGATGCTTCCTGCAATTGACCGTTGGCATCTCTAATTAATGGAGTTGTGATTCTATTTTTTGCTACTTCATACTTAAAAGCCCAGCGACCTTTATCGCAGTTCCACTCCTCGTTTACTGAAGAATCTTCGCCAGCCAATCGACGTAAAGTTTTTCCGCGTCTGACATCGGTTCGCATTGCACAACCAGATGCACAGTGTTCACATGCAGAATCTGTAGAGACTAAATCGAATGGTCTGGCTCTGAATCTGTATGAGGTTCCAGTTAGCGCGCCTACTGGGCAAATCTGTACCGTATTTCCAGAGTAGTAAGAATCAAATGGTTCCTCTTCATAAATACCAACTTGTTGCAGAGCGCCTCTTTCATTTAAAGTGATAAATGGATCGCCTGCGATTTGTTCAGAAAATCTAGTACATCTTGCGCAAAGCACACATCTTTCACGATCTAACAAAACCTGTGATGAGATTGGAACTGGTTTTTCAAATGTTCGCTTTACTCCTTCAAACCTTGATTCACCACGGCCATTAGACATTGCTTGATTTTGCAAAGGACATTCGCCGCCTTTGTCGCAAACTGGACAATCGAGAGGATGATTAATTAATAACAACTCCATAATTCCTTTTTGGGCTTTGTCAGCCACCGGTGAAGTCAATTGAGTCTTAACTACCATCCCGCTCTCGACTGGAATTGTGCAAGATGCTTGTGGTTTTGGAAATGCTCGACCGTTAATTTCGATATCTACTAAGCACTGGCGACATGCTCCGGCTGGTGCCAGGAGTGGGTGATCGCAAAATCTTGGAATTTGAATTCCTAATTTTTCAGCAGCTCTGATAACTAAAGTTCCTTTTGGAACTGTTACTTCAAAACCATCAATAACGCAGGTAATCATTTCCACTGTTTGCTCTGTGCTTAGTTCTTGAATACTCACTTAACACCTGCACTTTCAAATAAAGTTGCAGCCATCGGATCAAATGGACAAGCACCTGCTGATAAGTGATCTAAGTACTCTTGGCGGAAATATTTAAGCGAGGAGATAATTGGACTTGCTGCTCCATCTGCAAGTGCGCAGAATGACCGACCCATAATGTTGTCGCAAAGATCTAACAACTTATCTAGATCTGCCTCACTACCTTTTCCTGTCTCTAAATCCTTAAGCACTTGAACTAACCACCAAGTACCTTCCCGGCAAGGTGTGCACTTACCGCAAGATTCATGTTTATAAAATTCAGTCCAACGAAGTACTGCTCGGACAACACAAGTTGTTTCATCAAAAATTTGTAATGCCTTTGTTCCAAGCATCGAGCCAGCAGCTGCCACACCTTCATAATCCAGTGGAACATCTAAATGTGCGTCAGTAAAAATTGGAGTTGAAGATCCGCCAGGTGTCCAAAACTTTAATTTATGGCCGTTACGCACTCCGCCAGATATCTCTAATAACTGACGTAACGTAATTCCAAGTGGTGCTTCAAACTGACCTGGGTGATTAACATGGCCGGACAAAGAATAAAGTGTGAATCCCTTACTTTTTTCTGTTCCCATTGATGTAAACCAAGCAACCCCTTGATTAACAATTGCTGGCACAGAGGCAACAGATTCAACATTGTTAACTACGGTTGGCTTTGCATAAAGGCCTGCGATTGCTGGAAATGGTGGGCGCAATCTTGGTTGACCCCTAAAACCTTCTAACGAATCAAGGAGTGCGGTCTCCTCACCGCATATATATGCACCGGCGCCAACATGTAATACCAGTTCTAGATCAAAGCCTTTTCCTAATATGTTCTTACCAAGTAAACCAGCTTTGTATGCATCATCAATGGCTTGTTGAACTCGTCTAACAACATGTGTTACTTCGCCACGAATATAAATAAAAGCATAATTTGCTCTTATTGCATAAGAGCCAATGATTACTCCCTCGATTAAAACGTGAGGGTTAGCCATCATTAGTGGAGTGTCTTTGCAAGTGCCCGGCTCTGATTCATCTGCATTAACTACAAAGTAATGATCTTTGTTATCACCTTGTGGAATGAAACCCCATTTATTACCTGTTGGAAAACCTGCTCCACCTCTTCCACGTAACCCAGAGTCTTTAACTAATTGAATAACTTCATCTGGATTCATTGCTAACGCTTTAGCAACAGCTGTGTAACCACCACTTCTTTTATATCCATCAATAGTGAATGAATCAGCTTGATCCCAATTAGCAGAAAGGACTGGCGTTAATTTACTCATGCCCCACCCTTAGCTTTCTTTAAGCCGAGCAATGTTGGCTCACCTGCTTGTACTCCTTCATTTGCAAGACCATCAGATATTCCGGCAAGGACTGCTGAATTTTGTTTCCAACTTCTTAATGTTTTTGGTCCGCGGGTTGGTGCTGGTGGATTTCCAGCTCTGGCGCCATCAACTAAATCTTTAACTGATTGAACAGTTTGATTGTCATAGAACTCCCAATTGACCATTACAACTGGGGCATAATCACACGCTGCGTTGCACTCAATATGTTCAACTGAAACTTTTCCATCAGATGTAACACCATCATTTTCAATTCCTAGATGCTCTTTAACTGCATCAAATATTAGATCTCCACCCATAACTGCACACAAAGTATTAGTGCAGATTCCAACATGATACTCACCGACAGGCTTTGATTTATATTGTGTATAAAAGGTTGAGACTGCAGTTACTTCAGCGGTTGCAAGCTCTAACTTCTGACCTATTAACTCAATACCTTCATTAGTTACATATCCATCGATTGACTGCACATAATGTAATAACGGCATGATCGCAGAACGCTTTCTTGGATACCTTGCGATAATTGAATCCATAATTGAAATCTGCTCTGTAGAAAATGACATTAGCGATCCACCCCACCCATAACTGGATCAATTGATGCAACCGCTGCAATTACATCTGCTATTTGTCCGCCTTCACACATGGCGGCAGTAGATTGCAAATTGTTAAAGGAAGGATCACGAAAGTGAACTCGATATGGTCTTGTGCCACCATCTGAAACTAAATTGACTCCCAGCTCACCACGTGGTGATTCAATTGCTGTGTATACCTGACCAGCTGGAACTCTGAAGCCTTCAGTTACCAACTTAAAGTGGTGGATTAAAGCTTCCATGGATTCGCCCATAATCTCTCTGATGTGATTTAACGAGTTACCCATTCCATCTGCACCAACCGACAATTGAGATGGCCAGGCGATTTTTTTATCAGCAACCATCACCGGTTGATTCCCTAATTTTTCTAACTTTGTTACGCACTGTTCAATAATTCTTAAGGATTGCTCCAACTCTTGCATTCTTATTAAGAATCGACCGTAAACATCGCAAGTATCGGTAGTTGGAATATCAAACTCATAATTTTCATATCCGCAATATGGTTGTGCTTTACGCAAATCCCAGGCAAGTCCGGTAGAACGAAGTACTGGACCTGTAATTCCTAAAGTTGTGCAACCTGCTAAATCTAAGTAACCAACTCCTTGAGTTCGCTTAAGCCAAATGGAATTTCCGACCAGTAGCTTTTGATTGTCTTTAAAGTTATGCCTTAAATCTTTAACTGTTTCGCGAATTTTCTGCAGCGCACCCTGCGGTAAATCTTGCGCTACCCCGCCAGGACGGATGTAGGCCATATTCATTCGTAGCCCTGAAAGTAATTCAAAAATATCCAAAACTTTTTCGCGCTCTCTAAAGGCAAAAATCATTGGTGATAATGCACCAAGCTCTAATGCCCCGGTTCCAAGCGCAACCATATGAGAGGAGATTCGATTGAACTCCATCATCATTACTCGAATAACTGTCGCCCGCTCTGGCACATCATTTGTAATTCCTAAGAGTTTTTCAACGCCTAAGCAATATGCAGTTTCATTAAAAATTGGTGAGAGGTAATCCATTCTGGTAACAAAAGTTACGCCTTGAGTCCAATTTCTAAACTCAGTATTTTTCTCAATTCCAGTATGTAAATAGCCAATGCCACATCGAGTTTCCGTAACAGTTTCACCCTCTAATTCCAGAATTAAACGGAGTACACCGTGAGTTGAAGGATGCTGTGGTCCCATATTTAAAACCACGCGCTCTTCTTTGGTTGCGCCAATTTCAGTTACTAAAGAATCCCAATCACCACCAGTAACGGAGTAAACCCGTCCTTCAGTGGTTTCTTGTGAGGAGGCGTATGGATCAGTGAATGTTGTCATTTGTAACTCCGGCGTTGTGAAGGAGCAGGAACTGTTGCGCCCTTATATTCAATTTCAATTCCGCCCAGTGGAAAATCTTTACGTTGCGGAAATCCTGACCAATCATCTGGCATCAAAATTCGAGTGAGCCCGGGGTGATTATCAAAAACAATTCCAAACATGTCATATGTTTCCCGTTCGTGCCAGTTAGCACCAGCCCAAACACTTACCACTGAAGGAATGTGTGGATCTTTTTCGGAAACACAAACTTCCAATCTAATTCTCTGATTTCGAGTAATAGATAACAATGAATAAACCGCATGTAACTCGCGTGAATTTTCCTCTGGAAAGTGAATACCGTTCACGCCGACACACATTTCAAAACGAAGTTGATCGCGAAGAATTTTTGCTACATCTACTAATCGTGCAGGTTTGATAAATAAAGTTAGCTCACCACGATCCACAACAACCTTTTCAATTGCATCACTAAAAAGTGGATATGCCCGCTCTAAATCATCTGCAACTTGATCAAAATATCCGCCATACGGCCGCTGTGTTGAGGCAATAACTGCTGCAGCATTTACCAGCCCGCCAAAGCCTGATGTATCACCGCTTCCTTTTCCGCCAAACATTCCATTGCTACTCATGCCAGCAGTCCCTTTAATTGGTGAGTTGGTTTTGCAGCGAGCGCAGCCGCCTCTACCTCTTTAATAATCTTTTCTCTGTTTGGACCTAATTTTTCATTTCCAATTTGCTCATGAAGTTTCAAGATTGCATCCATTAACATCTCTGGTCTTGGTGGGCAACCAGGTAGATAAATATCCACCGGAATTATGTGGTCAACGCCTTGCACAATTGCATAGTTGTTAAACATGCCACCGGAAGAAGCGCAGGCACCCATCGCAATTGTCCACTTCGGGGCTGCCATTTGATCATAAATTTGTCGAACTACTGGCGCCATTTTGTTACTAACTCGACCAGCCACAATCATTAAATCTGCTTGCCGTGGGGATGCGCGGAATACTTCCATTCCAAATCTAGCTAAGTCATATCTACCAGCACCAGCAGCCATCATTTCAATCGCACAACAAGCTAAACCAAATGTTGCTGGCCATAGCGAGTTCTTGCGCATGTAGCCAGCAAGTTTTTCAACTGTGGTTAATAAAAATCCACTTGGTAATTTTTCTTCTAAGCCCACAATTAATCCCATTCCAATCCACCGCGGCGCCAAACATAGGCGTATGCGACAAATACGGTGGCAATGAATAATCCCATTTCAACTAATCCAAAAATTCCTAGCTGATCAAAAGCAACCGCCCATGGGTATAAAAAGACAATTTCAATATCAAAAACTATAAAAAGCATTGCGGTTAAGAAATATTTAATTGGAAATCTTCCGCCACCAGCAGCCTGTGGTGAGGGTTCAATTCCACACTCATACGCATCGGACTTAGCGCGGTTGTAACGCTTAGGGCCGGTAAGTGCGGCAGCTACCACGGAGAAAATCGCAAAACCAAAGCCAATTGCCCCAATCGCCAGGATCGGCACATAGGGATTGAATGAGAGATTCATACGGTCAAATCTTATTGTCAGCCGGCAGTGGCTTTTGCCACTTACGCCTTATACCCAATGTGAACTGCGACAATTCCGAAGGTTAGATCCTGCCAGGCTACTGATTTCCACCCATTTTGTTCCAATATTAAGGCTAACCCTGCCTGATCTGGCCATGCCCGGATCGATTCAGCAAGATAGATATATGCCTGCGGATTTTTACTAATTTTTCTAGCGATTATCGGAAGTGCTTTCATTAAATAATTTAAATATATTAATCTAAAAAATTTATTCACCGGATGAGAGAACTCTGCAATCACAATTTTGCCACCAGGTTTAGTAACTCGAAGCGCTTCTTTAAGAGCAATTGAAGTATTACTTGTGTTGCGTAATCCAAATGAAATTGTTGTTACATCAAAGAAGTTTTCATCAAATGCAAGTTTTAATGCATCACCTTGCACAAATTTAATGTCTTTATGTTGCTTACGGCCTTGGGTGAGCATTCCTTCAGAAAAATCCAATGCAATTACTTCAGCACCTTTATCAACTAATGGGCGAGATGATGAGCCGGTGCCAGCTGCAATATCTAATACTTTCATTCCAGATTTTGGAGCAATGATTGAGGTCACACTCTTTCGCCAAGCTTTAGTTCGACCTAAGCTAAGCAGATCATTTAAGAAGTCGTAGCGACTAGCCACATCATCAAACATTTTCGAAACATCATCTGGATCTTTATTCATATTTGCGCGGACCACACCCCTATTCTCTTAGGAGTAGGCTTTACACACAAATCCAGCAAATAGATAGGCTTGAAAATAAACATGGCAGTTTTAATAACTACTGAAGTATTGGGTGAGATTTCAGTATTAACTTCGGTTGAAAACCAATCAGAATTAACAACTGCCTGGATTAGAAGCGGTGATGGATTAATAGGTTTTGGTGAATACAAAAAAATTGAAATCTCTGGCAGTGATCGATTTAAGCAGGCTCGAACTTGGTGGAATAGCCAACTATCTGATTTCAAAATTCAAAACAATGTTCACGGAAGCGGCACTGGACCGGTACTTTTCGCTTCATTTTCATTTGATCCAAATGAAAAATCAGTATTGATCATCCCTGAAATTATTTTAGGCAGGAAAAATGGAAAATCTTGGGTCACTTGGATAGGCCAAGGACGACAACCTGATTTCTCAAAAGTAGGTAATGCCAAAGTAAGTGGCGAAATAAGTTGGAGTGATGGCTCAATCTCTGAGGATAATTGGCGCACCCAAGTTGGCTTTGCGATTAAATCGATTAAAGAAAATAAGTTAGAAAAGGTGGTGTTAGCTAGGGATCAAGTGGCGACCTCAACTACACAATTAAATTCTCGTACTTTGTTACAACGACTAGAGATTGAATACCCATCAACTTGGCTATTTTTAGTTGATGGTTTGGTGGGTGCTACGCCAGAATTATTAGTTAGGTTGAGTAAATCATTGGTTACTTCAAGAGTTCTAGCTGGCACCATCAGAAAAACTGGAAATGAAGATCGTGATCTGGCACTTGCGGCATCACTTGCAAAATCATCAAAAGATTTAGAAGAGCATGAATACGCTGTTAGATCTGTGGCGGATGCATTAGAGCCTTTTTGTTCATCAACTAATGTCCCAGAATCTCCATTTGTGTTACATCTTTCTAATGTCATGCACCTAGCCACTGATGTCACTGGAGTTTTAAATGACAGTGCGAAACAGGCAGATGTTTTCACTTTAGTTGAACAACTGCATCCATCGGCTGCTGTTTGCGGAACTCCGACAAATGTTGCAAATGATTTAATCGCAGAGCTTGAGCAAATGAACAGACAGCGGTATGCCGGTCCAGTTGGTTGGATCGATGCAAATGGTGATGGTGAGATTGCTATTGCGCTTCGATGTGGCTTGATATCGCAAGATAAGAAATCAATCAGAATATTTGCTGGTTGTGGAATTGTTGCTGGTTCAGATCCAGTAAATGAGTTTGCAGAGAGTCAAGCTAAATTAATGCCAATGCGTACCGCACTTGAAACTCTTTGAGTAATTTCCTTCAATTTTTCGGCATTGCTTTGCCTGGTCGGAACCTTAACTATCACTACCTCAAGACCGTTAATATCTTTATCTAGCCCACGTTGTAGTTCAGCCATGTTGCTTACGCTGCTTACTGGGACATTAAAACCGGCACATACTTTTGCTAAATCTAAATTATGTGGTGTACCAAATAATTCATCAAAATTATCAACTC
>JBPCSS010000058.1:0-3307 GCA_051006855.1 Candidatus Nanopelagicus sp. | reverse complement strand
GCACCCCGTGCCATCAAAGTTGTAACAACTGGTGCACCAGTTATTTCAGCCAACTGCATTAACTCTTTTGCAGCATCTGCCTTAATTACTCCGCCACCAACATATAAAACTGGCTTCTTAGATTGGGCAATTAAAGCGGCAGCATCTGAGATTGCCTCACTCTTTGGCTCCATTACCGGGTTGTAACCAGCAAGTGAAACACTCTTTGGATAATTAAAGGTGGTCTCCTTTTGCAGCGCATCCTTTGCAATATCTACTAACACCGCACCAGGCCGGCCAGTGCTGGCAATATGAAATGCTTCAGCGATCGCCCGTGGAATATCAGCTGGATCGGTAATTAAATAATTATGTTTTGTAACTGGCATGGTGACGCCGCGAATATCTGCCTCTTGAAATGCATCGGTGCCAATTGCTGGCCCTGGAACCTGACCAGTAATTGCCACAATTGGAACAGAATCCATCTGCGCATCAGCAAGTGGTGTTACTAAATTTGTTGCACCAGGACCTGAGGTTGCAATACAAACACCAACTCGGCCAGTTGCTTGGGCGTAACCAGTTGCAGCATGACCTGCACCTTGTTCATGTCTAACTAATATGTGTCTAATCTTTGAATCAAATATCGGATCGTAAGCAGGCAGGATCGCGCCCCCTGGGATGCCAAACATAACCTCAACCCCAGCAGCCTCTAGTGCGTTAACTAAACTTTGCGCACCGTTGATCTTGCTCATTGCATCCTTTCCTTCTACTTATGCCCTACTAAAGCAAAACCCCTCAGTTTTATCTGAGGGGTGCGAACTAACTTTTTCTAGTTAGCGCGCACGCTCAATAATCACCACGACCACTGATGTGATCACGATTTGTGAGATAAGTGAGCTCTTCTTCATGGGCTTAGTTTCGCAGGTGGTGCATTGGCTAGTCAACTCCTGAGATGGCAATCTCAGTATTTGAGCCTAGGCAGATAACAAAAAAGTTTTAATCACAGACCGCGCCCTTGGCGGCGCTACCAACTAACTTTGAATACTTAGCTAACACGCCACGAGAATACTTATGGGCAAGGGGTTTGAAACTTTTCTTTCGCTCACTCATCTCGGACTGATCAACTAATAAATCTAAGGTGCGATTTACTGTATCTATTCTTATTTTGTCCCCAGTTTTAACAAATGCAATTGGACCACCATCAACCGCTTCAGGTGATACATGTCCTACACAAAGTCCGGTTGTGCCGCCAGAGAATCTGCCATCTGTTAATAGCAATACTGATTTACCCAGACCGGCACCTTTAATTGCACCAGTAATCATTAACATCTCACGCATACCAGGTCCGCCCTTTGGACCTTCATATCTGATTACCACAACATCTCCTGCGACAATTGATCCATTTTCTAATGCATCCATTGCTGCCTGTTCTCTTTCAAAAACTTTTGCTGGGCCTTCAAATACCTCTACGCCAATTCCTGCTGTTTTGCACACCGCACCCTCTGGTGTTAGTGAACCTTTAAGTATGGTAATTCCACCACCAAGTGAGAGTGGATCTTTAATGGCTTTAAGAATTTCACCATCTGGATCTGGTGGGGTTATATCTTTTAAGTTTTCTGCCATGGTTTTGCCGGTAACTGTTAAGCAATCACCATGCAATAGACCAGCATCAAGTAGCGCTCTAAGAATTACTGGAATACCGCCAACTTTGTCCACATCAGTCATTACATACTTACCAAATGGTTTTAGATCTCCAAGCAGTGGCACCTTAGCTCCGACCCGATGGAAATCATCCAAAGTTAAATTCACCTCCGCCTCATGAGCGATTGCAAGCAGATGTAGTACTGCATTGGTTGAGCCACCAAGTGCCATTACAACTGTGATTGCATTTTCAAAAGCTTTTTTGGTAAGAATTTGTCTAGTTGTAATACCTTTTCGAATTAACTCAACAACAGCTGCTCCTGATTTAATTGCGTAATCATCACGACGTCGATCAATTGATGGCGGGGATGCTGAACCTGGCAGAGATAATCCGATTGCCTCTCCTACTGCTGCCATTGTGTTTGCGGTGTACATACCACCGCAGGCACCTTCACCTGGGCAGATAGCTCTTTCAATTTTATCGACCTCATCTTGTGAAATTAATCCTCTAGCGCAGGCACCCACCGCTTCAAATGCATCAATAATTGTTACATCACGGCCATCTACCTTGCCCGGCATCGTTGAGCCGGCGTAAACAAATACTGATGCCACATCCATTCTTGCTGCAGCCATCATCATCGCTGGTAATGATTTATCACAACCGGCAAATGTAACCATGCCATCTAACCGCTCTGCCTGCATCACTGTTTCAACTGAATCAGCAATTACCTCACGTGAGACTAGTGAGAAATGCATTCCTTCATGTCCCATTGAGATTCCATCAGAGACTGAGATAGTTCCAAATTGCATCGGAAAACCACCAGCTTCAATAACACCCTTCTTTGAAGCTTTTGCCAATCTATCTAAAGATAAATTACAAGGTGTGATTTCGTTCCAAGATGAAGCGATTCCAATCTGTGGTTTGGCGAAATCTTCATCTTTAAAACCAACTGCGCGAAGCATTCCTCTGGCAGGTGCGCGCTCCATGCCATCTGTAACTAAGCCAGATCTTGGCTTCATCTTGTTTGGCGGATTTTTTTCGCTCATGGGATTAGTTTATTGCCCTAAATGCTTTAGTAATAGTTCACGTACCTTTGCCGCATCCGCTTGGCCGCCAGTTAATTTCATCACCGCACCAATAAGTGCACCAGCTGCTGGAATATTGCCACCACGAACCTTTTGTGCTGTCTCAGGTGCGGCAGCAATTGCTTCCTCAATCGCCTTCATAAGTTGAGAATCATCTGAGACAACCTTTAAACCACGTTTTGCAATAACTTCACTTGGGGAGCCCTCTTTGGCAATTACCCCTTCCACTACCTGGCGGGCTAATTTGTCGGTTAACTCTCCCTTAGAGATTAACTCAATAATTTGAGCAACATCCTTAACACCTATCAAATCAGTTGGGAAAACTGCTTTGTCATTTGCAATCCTTGATATCTCACCCAACCACCAAGATCTAGCCCTGGTTGGATCTGCGCCGAGTAAAACTGTTTGCTCAACAGTATCCAAAAGCTCAGCATTGACCATTGCATTCATCTCTTTATCTGGCACAGCCCAAGCAGTTTGTAATCGCTTTCTGCGATCTGCTGGTTTTTCTGGCAATAAAGTACGAAGCTCTTCAATCCATTTTGCATCTGGAGCGACCGGCACTAAATCTGGCTCTGGGAAGTATCGGTAATCCTCTGCTTGT
>JBPCSS010000057.1:0-2646 GCA_051006855.1 Candidatus Nanopelagicus sp. | reverse complement strand
GATATCGCAGTGGAACCTGTAATACCAGCAAGAACACTTGGGAAAGTTATGTCTCCAAAGTACGAACTTGAAGACCCAGCAGTTCCAGTATCTCCCTTTGGCCCAGTAGCACCAGTTGCACCCGTAGCTCCTGTGTCACCTTTTGGTCCGGCAGTACCAGTGTTTGATCCAGCAGGACCAGCAGGTCCGGTTGCACCTGTTGCTCCTGTTGCACCAGTCGCTCCCGTATCACCTTTAGGACCAGCAGGTCCGGGCGAACCAGCTGTTGCACTCGCGGTTGTGCCATTTTTTCCATCTACTCCTGAAGGACCAGTTGCACCAACTGGACCGCGCAGTGAGATTGGTAGTGGCCAAAGTTTATTTTTCTTTGGCCCATAAAAATTCATACTTTTTATATCAATATAAAAATCACCATCATTCCCAAGTGAAGCAGCGGGAACCCCGCTGCCACTTCTTATTGTGTTCACAACATCACTAGCTCTTCCTGCGGCATTTGAGTTAGTTGGAATTAATAGTGAAATAAGTGCTGCTGCAATTATTGTTATTGAAGCTCTGGCTTTGAGATTATTGAGTGCCATTTCTACCCTGCTCCATCCCCCCTTAATTGGGGTCTTATGGCAAAACCTGATTGGCGTTGCACTAGATAAATGGTCAATCTGATTACGCTCAGTTAATAGAGAGGTAGCACCCTCGCTGGAATTACTCACACATAACTCTCAGGAAAATAGGGGCTAGCACTATGTTAAGCGGGATTAAGATTGTGGCAATTAAAAATACTCTGACGTAGCACTCAGGTGTTTTGGATAACTGCCACAGTTAAAGGCTGTTATCTACTCACATCAGGTGCAGTGAGTACTTGAAGAAATGAGGATCGATGAAAAAGAAGGTTGTTGCAGTAATTGCAACTACAGCAGTTGCGCTAACCCTTTCAGGAAGTGCAGTTGCCTCAGCTCATGATGGCAAGGGTGGTAAGGGTGAAGATAAAATCACCTCTCTGCTCTCATCTCTTGTAAGTAAGGGAACTATTTCTCAATCGCAAGCAGATGCCATTGTGCAGGCGGCTAAAGATGCTAGAGCTGCTGGCAAGGTAGCGATGGATAAAGATCGCGCTGCAATTGATGCAGCAATTGCCTCAACTCTTGGTATCTCAATCGATACGATTAAAAGCAGATTAAAGGCTGGCGAGACACTTGCAGCTATAGCTGGTGATAAGAAGGCAGCATTAATTACTGCAATCTCTGCTGAGGTTAATAAGCAAATTGATGCAGCAGTTACCGCCGGTAGATTAACTGCCGCTCAAGCAGCAGATCGCAAAGCTAAGACCACTGAGCATGTGACTGAAATGGTTGAACGTGTAAAAGGTTTTGGCCATAAAGGTGACAAAGGTGGAGCACGCGCCTAAATTGCATTAAATACCTTCCCAACCTAGACACTACTGGCTTGCCTTATGTAAATAAGGTAAGCCAGTTTTGTTTTTATGCCAAACTAACCACATGAAAATTCATATTGGCAGCGATCACGCAGGTCTTGAATTTAAAGCAAAAATTATTGAACATTTAAAGAGCAAGGGCCATCAGGTAGAAGATCATGGACCCCATCAATATGACGCCTTAGATGATTACCCAGTTTTTTGTATTCCAGCTGCGCAAGCAACTGCAGCAGATCCTTCATCCTTTGGAATTGTGTTAGGTGGCTCCGG
The DNA here is from genome assembly GCA_051006855.1 of Candidatus Nanopelagicus sp. Taxonomy (GTDB): domain Bacteria; phylum Actinomycetota; class Actinomycetes; order Nanopelagicales; family Nanopelagicaceae; genus Nanopelagicus. The sequence continues at coordinate 947 of JBPCSS010000057.1, read as the reverse complement.
TAATGGTGAGCAGATGGCAGCCAATAAGGTTAAAGGTGTTAGAGCTGCTTTAGTTTGGTCAATTGAAACTGCAAAACTTGCCCGTGAGCACAACAATGCAAATGTAATTTCGATCGGTGGACGTATGCATGATGAGCAGTTTTGTTTAGAGCTAGTGGATACATTTATTGCCACCCCATTTACCGGTGATGAGCGACATGTGAGAAGAATTAATCAGATTTCAAAGTTTGAAAGCCAAGGCAAGCTTTAAATCTTTACATACCGAAAATCTGTTACCTGATGTCCTTTTCGCAACCCCTGTCCTTCAAATTTTGATAACACCCGCCATTCTGGCCTTGGTGTAATTCCCCCGGTAAAACTTGGATTGGCATCAAATCTAACCTTTATCCAATCTGCATATGGCTGCCAATCAGTTGCAATATGGATAAATGCTCCTGGCTTTAATTTCTCACAGATCATCTGCACAAACTCACTCTGCACAATCCGCCGCTTGTGCTGTCGATTTTTTGGCCAGGGATCAGGAAATAATAAGTGAACTCCATCTAGGGATGAGTTGGCAATAAAATGTGTGAGTAGGTAAATAGCATCTTCTCTAATAAATTTAATATTTGATAACCCTTTTTCAACGATTAACATCAAAAGCGCGGCAAGACCTGGTTCATGCATCTCAACTGCAACATAACCAGTATTAGGTGTTGCTTGCGCAATTTGTGCAGTCGCCTCCCCCATGCCAGAGCCAATCTCTAAAATAACTTTTTGCTTATATGGAAATATCTGATTTAGATTTAATGGCTGATCAAGCGGGATTACATATTGATCCCAATGCTGATTTATTGCCTGAGTTTGGGCGCGGGTCATCCGATTGCCACGAAGTGAGTAGCTGCGGATTGAGGGACGCTCCATCTTGGCTTAACCTGCAATCTCTGCTTGGATACAGACTTCAATAA
>JBPCSS010000056.1:0-6297 GCA_051006855.1 Candidatus Nanopelagicus sp. | reverse complement strand
AACAACTTAGAGGCAGCCGAGGAGATTGCTCGTCAATTACGTCTTCGCGATATGGGCGGAATTATTGTGATCGACTTTATCGATATGACATTGGAATCAAACCGAGAGTTAGTACTTCGCAGATTAGTTGAGTGTTTAGGCCGAGATCGCACCAAGCATCAAGTTGCGGAGGTGACCTCACTTGGCTTAGTACAGATGACTAGAAAACGCGTAGGTCAAGGATTAATTGAGGCATTCTCAACTACTTGCGAGAGTTGTGGTGGTCGCGGAATTCATATTCATAGTGAACCAGTTAAAAAGGTGGCACTTGAAAAAGATATGGAGCAACGTTACTCAAAAACTAGCAAAGCAAATGCTGATGAAGATTTAACTGATGATGAAGATAAATCAACAGATGATGATTCAGATCATGAGCCAATTGATAATTCAAATGAAGTTGAACAAGTAGTTGAAACAGCTGCAGCACCTGCTGGCCGTCGAAAGGGTCGTCGGGCTGTGAGCACTGGGGTAATTTCAACCAACTAATCAAGTGAATTTGACCAGGGGTGGATCAATCTCTACCCTTATCCACCTAGCCAGATTGGTATTAATCAATCTAGGTTAATAACGAGCAAGGAGTTCACGGTGTACGCGATTGTTAAAGCAGGCGGACGACAAGAGAAGGTTTCAGTTGGTGAAACTCTTGTAGTCGATCGCATTGACGCTGCCGTTGGTGCCTCCGTAACTTTTCCAGCAGTACTTCTAGTTGATGGCGCCGATGTTATGGCTGATCCAAAAGCCTTGGCCTCTGTCAAAGTAACTGGTGAGGTTTTAGCTGAGCAAAAAGGTCCAAAGATTGCGATCCTTCGCTACAAGAGCAAAACTGGATATCGTCGTCGTCAAGGATTTCGTTCAAAATTAACTCGTGTAAAAATAACTGGAATTAACAAGTAACTACTACTTAAGGCAGGTGAAAGCAGATGGCAAGTAAAAAGGGTGTCTCCTCCACACGTAATGGTCGCGACTCAAATCCTCAGTACCTTGGCATTAAAAGATTTGCTGGCCAGGTAGTTAAGGGCGGAGAGATCTTGGTTCGCCAACGCGGAACCTACTTCCACCCAGGTAAGAATGTTGGCATTGGAAAAGATGACACATTATTTGCATTAGAGGGTGGATCAGTTGAATTCGGTCGCGCTCGCGGTCGTCGCGTAGTAAATATCGTTCCAGCTTCATAATTTCAGCGGATTTAAATTTATGGGTCCGCTAACTGCGGGCCCATTTTTATTTGACTCATAAGATCTTTGAAAGGAGATCCGATGACAACCTTTGTTGATCGGGTTACCTTGCATGCCGATGCCGGAAAAGGTGGCGATGGCTGCGTCTCTGTACATCGTGAGAAATTCAAGCCATTAGGTGGTCCAGATGGTGGCAATGGTGGTCGAGGTGGTGACATTGTTTTAGTTGTTGATGCTGACGTGACAACCTTATTGGATTTTCACCATTCACCTCATCGCAAATCAACTGATGGCAAAAAAGGTGCTGGCGATTTTTGTAATGGAGCTGAAGGAAAAGATCTAATTTTGTCAGTTCCAAATGGAACTGTTGTTAAAGATGTTAATGGCAATACCATCGCAGATCTGGTTGGGTTTGGCACCAGATTTATGGCAGCGCAAGGCGGCAAAGGTGGATTAGGAAATGCAGGGCTAGCTAACTCAAAACGACGCGCGCCAGGATTTGCTCTCCTTGGTGAACCAGGTGAGAGTCGAACATTATTTTTAGAGCTTAAGAGTGTTGCCGATATTGGATTAGTTGGTTATCCAAGTGCTGGAAAATCCTCGTTAATTGCTGCAATGTCAGCTGCTAGACCAAAGATTGCTGATTATCCATTTACAACCTTGGTTCCAAACTTAGGTGTAGTGCAAGCAGGTGAGACTCGATTTACCGCAGCAGATGTGCCCGGGTTGATTCCTGGTGCAAGTCAAGGAAAAGGTTTAGGACATGAGTTTTTAAGACATGTGGAGCGATGTGCAGCATTGGTTCATGTATTAGATTGCGCAACTCTTGAAACTGATCGAGATCCAGTTAAAGATTTTGATGTTATTGAAGAAGAGCTAAAAGAGTATGGCGGCTTGGCAGATCGTCCAAGAATTATTGCCTTAAATAAGATTGATATTCCAGATGGTAAAGCGATGGCGGATATGGTTCAGAAAACTTTAGAATCTCGCGGCTATCCTGTATTTCAAGTATCAGCTGCCTCACGTGAAGGCATGCAGGAATTAATTTATGCCATGGCGCAGATCATTCAAAAGGTGCGCAAAGCACAAAAAGAAGAGCAGATTGCCAGAATTGTGCTTCGACCAATTGCTGTTGATGATGCAGGCTTTGAAGTAATTGCAAATGATGATGGCACATTTAACATAATTGGTGATAAGCCAGAACGATGGGTTAAACAAACTGATTTTGCAAATGCTGAAGCAATTGGCTATTTGGCAGATCGACTTGCCTCATATGGAATTGAAAAAGAGTTATTTAAAAAGGGTGCAAAGGCAGGCGATGAAGTTCGCATTGGTTTAGGGGATGAGGCTGTGATCTTTGATTGGGAGCCAAGCATTGAAGCTGGTGCAGAGTTATTAGCTGGTCCAAGAGGAGAGGATCTTCGTCTTTCAACGCCTTGGCGAATGGATTTACTTGAGGATGATATTGATCAATTAAGTGATGATGAAATTGAAATGCAGTGGGAGTACAACGTAGCAAATCCTCGAAATCCTCGAATTGATGAGGATGTTAAGTAAGCAGCTTTAATTCTTTAGATTTGAGATTTCAAGTAAAGCTTTTGCAGTGTCTGATTCATGATCAGAATCAGTTGGATTATCACTTAACTTAACAATTACGGTACGAGTGACAGGATTAATAAATATAAATTGTCCATGTAGCCCAAGTGCCAAACTAGTGTTTGGATATGGATGCCAAACTTGAGCTCCATAACCCCAATTCCGATCCAAAGTTGTGACTGGCGTAGTCAGGCGCTTTAGCCAATTGTTGTCAATGATTTTAGTTGGACCGGCATACCCTCCATTTAAAAACAACATTCCAACTCGTCCATAATCAATTGCAGAGGCGTTAAAACAGCAAAACGTTTTCTCAGTTCCACCAATTCGATCCACATTCCAAGTGGCAGGATACTTAGCGCCAACTGCTTGCCAAACATTCTTACTGAAGTAATCAGAAATTCTTTTGCCAGTTACTTTTTTAATGATCATGCCAAGCATCTGCGAATCAACACTCATGTATTCAGATTTTGAGCCTGGTTCAAATGACATCTTTCGATTGTTCTTTAGAAACCAATCTAAATCGGTGGTGGCATACATCTGTGCAATTGCAACTCCCCAACCAGAAGGACCTGCTGGATAGTTATCGCTAACACCAACTCCTGCTTGCATATCTAGCAATTGTTGAATAGTGACTAAATCAAAACTTGTACCAGCCTTTAAATTTGGGAAGTAATCAACAAACTTGTCACTTTCCTTAATTTTGCCTTGATTAATTAGCTGACCAATCATGATAGAGGTCATGGTTTTAGCAACTGAATATGATGGCAGTTGCGTGCTTTGGGTTACCCCATCTTTATACCACTCATATGTCATTACGCCATTTCTAATTACAAGAAATGCATTGGTATCGGTCTGCTTTAAAAATTCATTAAATGCTAGAGATGTTCCTTTATACATAATCTCTGCTGGCATTTTCTCCGATGCCACCGGTAGTGAGATTGGTTTATCAGATGGATCAATTACATGCCATGGCATTAAAGTGGGCGTCTTTGATGCAGGGGCAAGTCCTAATTTAATTGCTGCAATTGGCTCTGGATAATGAATAACTTTGGTGAAGATAAAAAGTGCGCCATATAGCACCGCGAGTGTGATGAGGGTGTTTCTAACAATTCTAAATAAACGCATCATGACAATAGCCTATTTCAATACCACTCACCGCTCTGGCAGCCACAGCGGGAAAATATTGCAGTAATCAAACTTCAGATTAGGGCGAATTCGCCACTTAATTAACACCAGTTATACTCACCGATTATGGCTGCAATCTCCCGCGATGAAGTGGCAAATCTTGCCCGACTAGCACGCATCTCAATGAGTGATGCTGAGTTAGATCATTTGGCCGGGGAGATGGATGTAATTCTTGGCGCAGTCGCCAGAGTGCAAGAGGTTGCAGGTGCTGATGTTGCGCCAACATCTCACCCATTAGCTGTTAACAATGTAACTCGCGAGGATGTTGTAACGCCAAGCCTAACGCCAGAGCAAGCATTATCTGGTGCGCCCGCATCTAGTGAGCAAAGATTTAAAGTGCCTCAAATTTTAGGCGAAGAGTAAATGAGCATTAGAAATAATGCATGGCAGATGGCAGCTGCCTTAGGTAAGAATGAGATTTCAGCAGTTGAGTTAACCAACCAACATTATGAACAAATCCAAGCGGTTGATAAAGATGTCCACGCCTTTTTATATTTAGATAAAGAAGGGGCACTTTCCCAAGCCAAGGAAGTAGATAAAAAGCGGGCAGCGGGTGAGAAATTATCACCTCTTGCCGGAGTACCGCTGGCATTAAAAGATGTAATGACCCAAAAGGATGTGCCAACAACTTGTGGCTCTAAAATTTTAGAAAACTGGCGCCCGCCTTATGACTCAACTGTAGTTACTAAATTAAAGGATGCTGGCGTAATTATCTTGGGTAAAACAAATATGGATGAGTTTGCAATGGGCTCATCAACTGAAAACTCTGCATTTGGACCGACTCATAATCCTTGGGATCTAACGCGAATTCCTGGTGGTTCAGGTGGTGGATCTTCCGCTTGCCTTGCCGCATTTGAAGCCCCCCTTGCAATTGGTACTGATACTGGTGGATCTATTCGCCAACCAGCTGCCGTAACTGGAACTGTTGGTGTTAAACCAACTTATGGCGGCGTATCAAGATATGGCTTAGTTGCATTTTCATCCTCACTAGATCAAGCAGGACCTTGTGCTCGAACTGTTTTAGATGCAGCACTTTTGCATCAAGTTATTGCAGGTTTTGATCCAAAGGATTCCACCAGCATCAATCAAGCTGTCCCGGATGTAGTTGCAGCTGCAAAAAAGTTAGATATAAAGGGAATTAAAATTGGTGTAGTTAAGCAATTGTCTGGAGATGGTTATCAAAAAGGTGTTGAGAATAAATTTAATGAGGCAATCTCTGAGTTAGTTAAGTTGGGCGCTGAAATTGTTGAGGTTTCCTGCCCTAATTTTGAGTACGCACTTGCTGCTTATTACTTAATTGCCCCTAGTGAGTGCTCATCAAACCTAGCAAGATTTGACTCAATTAGATTTGGTTTAAGAGTTGGCGATGATGGAGTAAAGAGCGCTGAAGAGGTTATGAATTTAACTAGGCAAGCAGGCTTTGGCCGTGAAGTTAAGCGCCGAATAATTCTTGGCACATATGCGCTTTCATCTGGATATTACGATGCTTATTATGGATCAGCTCAAAAGGTGCGAACCTTAATCAAGCAAGATTTTGATAATGCCTTTACCAAATGTGATGTTTTAGTCTCACCAACTGCGCCAACAACTGCATTTAAAATTGGTGAGAAAAGTGATGATCCACTTGCAATGTATTTAAATGATATTGCCACTATCCCAGTAAATATGGCTGGTATTGGTGGAATGAGCCTGCCGTGCGGATTAGCAGACGAGGATAATTTGCCAGTTGGTTTTCAAATAATGTCACCTGCTATGAAAGATGATCGAATGTATTTAGTTGGCGGAGCATTAGAGGCAGCATTACTTTCAAAGTGGGGCAAGCCAATTCTAGATTTTGCACCAAAGCTAGCAGGATCTAAATGAGTTTAAATTACGATTCCGCACTTGAAATCTATGAGCCAACCCTTGGCCTTGAGGTGCATGTTGAGTTAAATACAAAATCAAAGATGTTTTGTGGATGCGCCACAGAGTTTGGCGCGCAACCTAATACTCAAACCTGTCCGGTTTGTCTTGGACTTCCTGGCTCACTTCCAGTTGTTAACAAGCGCGCAATTGAAAGTTCAATATTAATTGGCCTGGCATTGAATTGTTCTATCGCCCCCTTTTCTAGATTTGCTCGTAAGAATTACTTCTACCCAGATATGCCAAAGAATTTTCAAACCTCTCAATATGATGAACCAATCTGTGTGAATGGCTACTTAGATGTTGATGTAGAAACAGATGAAGGAAACAAAACTTTTAGAGTTGAAATTGAGCGAGTTCACATGGAGGAGGACACAGGAAAATCGCTACATGTGGGTGG
>JBPCSS010000055.1:0-5735 GCA_051006855.1 Candidatus Nanopelagicus sp. | reverse complement strand
ATTGAACCGCGGGCGTAGGTAAGTATGCGATCTGAATCTTCAACAGTTGAAGCGCGCTGATTTAAGACGAGGATCAATGCTCGTCGCTCTGATACGACACCTAGTGGCTCATAGGTGGCGTTCAGTACCAAAGTTTGTGACACTGAAAGCTTTCTCCTTTAAGGGGCAGCGCGTGGCTCGTGCTGCGTAGGCATATCTTGCCTGAAGGTTGGCAAAAAGACAGCATTTCTAGGCAGATTCCCGCTTACAATTGGGTTAAGGTTTTCACTAACTAGCCATGAAACTGCCAAAAAATTTGCAACCTGCCCTCGATTGGTTCACTGGCGCCCCCTTAAATATCACTGTAATCATCATCTTGGCCCTTTCTATCTCCCGCTTTGGGCAACGGTGGATTACCCAGTTTATGAATCGAATTGCCACCGCCGATTTAATTCCAGGACCTAAACGATCTGGGGTTAGACAAAAGGAGCGGGCTAAAACTACGAGCACCGTTTTAAAATCCACCTTAAATGGTGTGATCTGGTTAATTGCAATCTTCATGATCTTAGCTGAGTTTGGTTTAAATCTTGGACCTCTTATTGCCTCTGCCGGTGTAATTGGTGTGGCATTAGGACTTGGTGCGCAAACTTTAGTGCGAGATATTTTATCTGGCATTTTTATGTTGGTTGAAGATCAATATGGGGTGGGCGACAAGATTGATGTGTTGGATGTGCAGGGCGTTGTTGAAACTGTTGGCCTAAGGATTACAACGGTAAGGGATAGTAAAGGAACTGTTTGGTATCTGCGAAATGGTGAGATATTAAAGGTTGGAAATAAATCTCAACCTAAATCTAAGCGATAATCTTTACTGAGCTGAATTTATCATCGCAGCAGCGGCTGCCTCTAAGTACTGCCATAACTCAGCCTTTAAATCATCATCGATCTCAAGTCCGTTGACCGCATCCTTCATACAGATCAACCAAGCATCATGCTCAATCCGTGAGATATGAAATGGTGCATGACGCATTCGCAATCTTGGGTGGCCTCGTTCCTCACTATAAGTAGTTGGTCCACCCCAGTACTGTTCTAAAAATAATTGCAATCGCCTTCCGGCACCATGTAAATCATTTTCTGGATACATCGGGCGCAGGATTGGATTAACTGCGACTAATGCGTAAAAGTGAGAAACTAAATCATTAAAGGTCTTCTCACCGCCTGCTCTTATATAAAAACTCTCGCTCATTAATTAACCTTCTCTTTTAAAGTAATTTGCAAGACAAAGTAACTTGTAATTACACACATAATTCCAGTCACATAAAAGGCGGCAGCATAATCACCAAATTTAATTCTTAATACGGCAGCGCCAAAGGCTGCAATAGCTCCCCCAACCTGGTGGGCTGCAAATACCCAACCATAAATAATTGCACCCTTTTCTGGGGTTAATACCTGCCGGCACAACAACACAGTTGGTGGCACAGTTGCTACCCAATCTAGGCCGTAAAAAATTATGAAGACCAGGGTTGATGGATGAAGGGATGAGAAGAGAATTGATGGCAGCAAAAACAACGAAAGTCCACGAAGCAGGTAGTAGAAAAAGAGTAATTTTCTTGGATCAATTCGATCAGTTAAAAAACCAGAAAATATTGTGCCCACCACATCAAAGACCCCGATTAATGCAAGCAATGATGCAGCGGTAACAGTTGGCATCCCATGATCATGTGCTGCTGGAATAAAGTGGGTACCAATTAAGCCACTAGTTGAAAGACCGCAGACAAAAAATGAGCCAACTAAATACCAAAAATTTCTCACCCTCACCGCTGCTTTTAAAGTATCAATTGCATTTTTAGCAGCATTGCCTTTTTGTAATACTGGTGGCACCCAATCCTGGTCAGCACCATAGGGAGTACTTCCAATACTTTGTGGATCCTCCTTTAAAAAGAAAAAGATTAACGGCACCATAAGGTATGCACCCAGCGCGATTACCAAGGAGGAGGCCCGCCAACCTGGATCTTGAGCAAGTTTTGATAGCCCAGGTAAGAAAACTAATTGGCCAGAAGCTGCTGCTGCAGTCAAGATTCCAATTACTAATCCACGTCTTTTAACAAACCACCTATTTGCAACGGTAGCGGCGAAAACTAAAGCCATTGAACCGGTGCCAACGCCAACAACTACTCCCCATAGCAACATTAGGTGCCAGCTTTGACTCATCCAAATTGTTAGCAATGCGCCAGTACCAACTGTAGTTAAAGCAGCCATAACAACTCTGCGCACTGTAAAGCGCTCCATTAATGCTGCAGCAAAGGGTGCGGTTAAGCCATAAAGTAAAACATTAATCGCAACTGCGAGTGAAATAACATCTCGCCGCCAGCCAAAATCTTGTTCTAGTGGCAGGATTAAAACTGATGGTGCACTTCTAAAACCGGCAGTGGCAAATAAAGTACCAAATGTAATGCCAGCAACTATCCAAGCTGGATGGATTCGTTTACGAATCAACTAAGGCTAAACCAAACTGCAGTGTCAGTTGGCAAAATGTGATCTCTTATTTCACTACTGCTTACCAAAACCTTGGCACCATCTGGCAGTTTTAGCTCTGCACCTAAATTTAGGTAGCAGAAAATGTTTCCAGGACGTGAAAATGCAACTACCTCATCTGGCGCATCCACCCAACTCATTGGTCCATCACCAAAGCCTGGGAGTGATTTTCTAATCTCAAGTGCTTTGCGATAAAGATTTAAGGATGAGTTTGGATCACCCTCTTGCACCTCTACTGAGAAATCACCCCAAGTAGATGATTGTGGTAGCCAGGAATCATTTGGGGTTAATTTTTCATTATCTGAAAACCCAAATGCTCCTGCAGTATTTGATCTCCATGGCAGCGGCACCCGACAACCATCTCGACCACGATCTGTGTAATTACTCATCTTCCACCTTGGATCACTTAATCGATCCTCTGGAATTTCCCGTGCCTCAGGCAGAGTTAACTCCTCACCTTGAAAGATGTAAGCACCCCCTGGCAATGCCAACATCAAAAGTGCACCTGCCCTAGCTCGTTTTCGCCCCCGGGCTAAATTAAATTTATTAACATCACCTTGTCGCTCTAAGGTAGTTCCACCACTTAAACCAAGTCCTAAATCAAATCTATCCACACTTCGAACCACATCATGATTATTAAATACCCAGGAAGATGGAGCACCTACTGCACCTATCGCCTCAATAGATTTATTTATATTATTTTTAAACTCATTAACATCCCACTTTGAACCTAAAAACTCAAAGTTAAAGGAGTTCATTAACTCTCCTGGGCGCAAGTATCGGGCGATGCGGGTTGCAGGATGTACCCAAGCCTCTGCAACTGCCATACGATCGTTTGGGTAAGAATCTAAGATCTTTCGCCAATCTTTATAGATTTCATGCACACCATCTTGATCCCAAAATGGCATTGGCTTACCCTCTAATAATTTTGGATCACTTGGCACATCAGGAAAACCTTCTGCCTTGATCATGCCATGGGCAACATCGATTCGAAATCCATCTACACCAAGCTCTAGCCAAAACTTTAAAACCTTTTCAAAGTAATCCTTAACCTCTTGATTTTGCCAATTAAAATCTGGTTGCTCGACTGCAAAAAGATGTAGATACCATTGACCAGCCTTGCCATCACTTTCAGTAATTCGATGCCAGGCTGAACCGCCAAAAACTGCTTGCCAATTATTTGGTGGAATTTCTCCATTTTCACCCTTGCCATCTTTAAATATAAATCTATCTCGCTCTTTAGATCCAGGTTTTGCAGCTAGTGCGGCCTGAAACCATTTATGTTGATCGGAGCAGTGATTTGGCACAATATCCACTAACAAACGCATTCCCAATTTATGAGTTTCTTCAATCAATTTTTTTGCATCAGCTAAGGTGCCGTAATCTGGCTCAATATCCATAAAATCTGCCACATCATAACCATGATCTTTTTGTGGTGATGGATACCAAGGGGTTATCCAAATGGCATCTATTCCTAATTTTTTTAAATATGGTAGACGAGAAATAATTCCAGCAACATCACCTTTGCCATCACCATTTGCATCAGCAAAGGAACGAATATAGATCTGGTAGGTAACAGAATCTCGCCACCAAAGGCGTTTGTCTCGCGGTGCGATTGGTGTGTTATTGATAGTTGTCATTTAAATTATTTTTCTAAATACTTACTTAAAAAATCACGCTCTTTTTCATTAATCGGACGAGATTTCATCTGCGCCAGATCAATCATTACCTGGACCGTCTTCATCTTGGCAAAAACCACACCATCTCGTGACACCTCATAGGCCATAACAAAAGAGGAGTTTCCGATGCTTTCTACCCAAAGATTTACATCATAATCAACACCAAATTTAGTTATCGGAAGTAGATAATCAACCTCAGAGTGTGCAACTGTCATTTCAACAAGTACCGAACTGCCTTGCTTTGGGGCAAACTCTTTACCGCCCCAATCAACCCGGGCTAACTCTGCGTATGTTAGGTAAACAGCATTATTAACATGACCAAAAGCATCTAGATCTGCCCATCGAACATAAACTTTGCTCGTATATTTCATATCTTGCCCAAAACCCTTATCTAGTTAATTTCCGGTAGGTGGCGCGGTGCGGTCGGGCGGCATCAATTCCTAGACGAGCGATCTTATTCTCTTCATAACTTTCAAAGTTTCCTTCAAACCAAAACCATTTTGATTCACCCTCATAAGCCAAAATATGGGTGGCAATACGATCTAGGAACCAGCGATCATGGGAGATCACTACTGCACAACCTGGAAATTCAAGAAGTGCATTTTCTAATGAACCAAGAGTCTCCACATCCAAATCATTTGTTGGCTCATCAAGTAGTAATAGATTTCCACCTTGTTTTAATGTCAGTGCCAGATTTAATCTATTTCGCTCACCTCCAGATAACACCCCAGCTGGTTTTTGTTGATCTGGGCCTTTAAAACCAAATGCTGAAACATAAGCTCTGCTTGGCATCTCCACATTTCCAACTTTAATAAAATCAAGACCATCTGAGACAACCTCCCAGAGTGATTTCTTTGGATCAATGCCGCCTCTTGATTGATCAACATAAGAAATCTTGACCGTCTCGCCCACCTTCACTAAACCTGAGTCAGCCTTTTCCATCCCTAAAATTGTTTTAAACAAAGTTGTTTTACCAGCACCATTTGGCCCAATTACGCCAACAATTCCATTGCGCGGTAAGGTAAATGAGAGATCATCAATCAAAATTCGATCATCAAAACCCTTTACTAAGTTTTGGCACTCAACTACTACATCGCCAAGCCGAGGTCCTGGTGGAATTTGAATCTCTTCAAAATCTAATTTGCGAGTTTTATCAGCCTCAGCTGCCATCTCTTCATAACGAGCAAGCCGGGCTTTAGATTTAGTCTGTCTGCCTTTGGCATTCATCCTTACCCACTCAAGCTCCTCTTTTAATCGCTTGGCACGTTTTGCATCCTTTTGTCCTTCAACCTTCATTCGAGCCTCTTTAGTCTCCAAATAGGTTGTGTAATTTCCTTCATATGGATAGGCACGGCCTCGATCTAACTCCAAGATCCATTGGGCAACATTGTCTAAGAAGTATCTATCGTGGGTAATTGCCACCACAGTTCCTTCATACTTACTTAAATGTTGCTCCAGCCATAGAACTGATTCAGCATCTAAATGATTTGTAGGCTCATCTAAAAGTAATAAATCTGGTTTTTGTAATAGCAATTTGCATAAGGC
>JBPCSS010000054.1:0-15751 GCA_051006855.1 Candidatus Nanopelagicus sp. | reverse complement strand
ATTACTAGAGAGTTTTTACTTGATTCAATTGTGAAGGCAGAGTCGGTTGCAGTAAATGAATCTGAGTTAACTGAGTATTTAGTTCGAGCCGCATCTCGTTATGGCATGACCCCAGATCAATTTATTAAAGAGGTATCACAAGCAGGTCAGGTCACAACTATGGTGGCTGAGGTGGCGAGAGCAAAAGCATTGGCTCAAGTACTTGGCCGAGTTAAGGTTGTTGATAAATCTGGCAAGAAGGTTGATCTTGAGGCGCTGGCCCCAAAGAGTGAACCTGAGAAAAAGAGCGAATAATCGCTTACGGCGAACAAAGATCACGCCTAATCGGGGAAGCATTTTTGCTAAAAGATTGTTAAGGTCATGACAGTAATTTTTCAAGAAAAATCAAACGAGGAGATAAAAGTGGAGCTAAGTACTACCCCACGAAATGCAACAAGTGGCGCTGGTGGACTTGATGATCAGGTTTATCAACGTTTACTTAAGGAGCGAATTATTTTCCTTGGTTCAGTTGTTGAAGATTCAATGGCAAATGCAATTTGCGCACAGATGTTACTGCTGGCAGCTGAAGATCCAGAAAAAGATATTTATCTTTACATTAACTCACCCGGTGGATCAATCTCAGCAGGTATGGCAATTTATGACACCATGCAATACATCAAAAATGATGTGGCAACTGTTGCGATGGGACTTGCTGCCTCAATGGGTCAATTCTTACTTTGCGCTGGTACTGCTGGAAAAAGATACGCACTTCCACATGCGCGCATCATGATGCACCAACCATCTGGTGGCATTGGTGGCACAGCATCAGATATCAAAATCCAAGCAGAGCAGATGAGTTTTACTAAAAAAAGTATGGCGGAGTTAATCTCCTTCCACACCGGTCAAAAGGCTGAAACCATTACGGAAGATTCAGATCGTGATCGCTGGTTCACCGCAGCTGAAGCTAAAGAGTATGGATTTGTTGATCATGTTGTTAAATCAGCTGGACAGGTATCTGGAAGTGGAGGCACATCACGATGAAGCCAGATATGAATAAGGTTAATGAGATTACCTCTCGATATATCCTGCCAACTATTGAAGAGCGCACCAGTTATGGCTACAAGCGCCTTGATCCATATACAAAGTTATTTGAAGAGCGAATTATTTTCTTAGGTCAGGCCATTGATGACACTGTTGCAAATGATGTGATGGCGCAGTTGCTTACCTTGGAATCAATGGATCCAGATCGCGACATTATGATGTATATAAACTCCCCAGGTGGATCATTTACAGCATTAACTGCAATTTATGACACCATGCAATTTGTTCGCCCAGATGTGATGACAATCTGTCTTGGACAAGCTGCCTCAGCGGCAGCCGTATTACTTGCTGGCGGAGCTGCCGGAAAAAGATATGCATTAGAGCATGCTCGAATTTTGATTCATCAACCATATTCTGAAGGTGGTGGACAAGGATCTGATATTGAGATTCAAGCAAAAGAGATTTTGCGTATGCGAACATTGCTGGAGCAGATGCTGGCTCGACACTCAAAGAAGAGCCAAGCAGATATTGCCAAAGATATTGAGCGAGATAAGATTTTGACCTCAGCTGAAGCGGTTGAGTACGGATTGATTGATCAAGTTCTTGCAACCCGTAAGGCTAAAGCAAAAGCATAAGTTGAAAGGCAGTGATGTCTAAATTAAGTAATGCGATTGAGGTTATTTTATTTAGAGCGCGCTGGTTATTAGTTCCGCTTTATGTTGGCTTAGTTGCCGCCCTAGTACTTTTGATTTATCGCTTCGCGCTTGAGTTTGTTCATATGATTGAAAATGTTGGCGATGCTGATGCCCATAAATTCACTTTGGATTTGCTGGCGTTATTGGATTTAACCCTGCTGGCAAACTTAATTTTAATTGTGATTTTTGCAGGTTATGAAAACTTTGTCTCTCGAATTGATATTGCCCATGATTCAAAGGATCGACCACACTGGATGGGCACCATTGATTTCTCTGGTTTAAAGATTAAATTAATAGGATCCTTAGTAGCTATCTCAGTGATTGAGTTGTTAAAAGATTTTATTGAGTTAAGCGGCCAAGCAGAGGTTACTGAGGGAACGATTTGGCGAATCATTATTCACATCACCTTTGTTATCTCAGGTGTCTTATTTGCGCTAATGGATTGGATTGCTGATAAGCGCGAGTTTGAGGGCACTCACTAACTTCAATTCGCCTATAAGCGAACAGATTGCGCCCACTTTTTGCTGCAGCTCACCCACCCCTAGTTCTACCCTTATCTCCTTCCCAATTGAACAGGAGTGGTAAAAGGTGACAACACGTATTGGTGAAAGTGGCGACTTACTGAAGTGTTCCTTTTGCGGCAAAACTCAAAAGCAGGTTAAGAAGTTAATTGCCGGTCCTGGCGTTTATATCTGCGATGAATGTATTGAGCTGTGTAATGAAATTATTATTGATGAGTTAAATGAAACTTCATCCTTAGGACTTGCTGAACTACCAAAGCCACAAGAGATCTTTGATTTCCTAGATCAATATGTGATTGGACAAGATAAGGCGAAGAAATCTTTATCGGTTGCTGTTTATAACCACTACAAGCGGGTGCAATCTGGGGATTCAAAACGTGAAGATGCAATTGAATTATCGAAGAGTAATATTTTAATCTTAGGTCCAACAGGTTGCGGAAAGACTTTGCTTGCTCAAACTTTGGCTCGAATGTTAAATGTGCCATTTGCAATTGCAGATGCAACCGCGTTAACTGAGGCTGGTTATGTTGGTGAGGATGTTGAAAATATCCTGCTAAAACTGATTCAAGCCGCTGATTTTGATGTTAAAAAGGCAGAGACTGGAATTATTTATATTGATGAGATTGATAAGGTGGCTAGAAAAGCTGAAAACCCATCAATAACTAGAGATGTTTCAGGTGAAGGTGTTCAGCAAGCATTACTTAAAATATTAGAGGGCACAACCGCCTCAGTTCCACCACAAGGTGGCCGAAAACATCCACATCAAGAGTTCCTGCAAATTGATACGACAAATATTTTGTTTATCGTGGGCGGTGCCTTTGCCGGCCTTGAAAAAATTATTGAAAGTCGCAAAGGAAAAGCTGGCGTTGGATTTAATGCCAAATTACAAACTATTGATGATGTGGTTAAGACAGATATTTTTGGTGATGCAATGCCAGAGGATTTACTTAAGTTTGGCATGATCCCTGAGTTCATTGGTCGGCTACCAATTATGACTAGCGTTGAAAATCTTGATCAAAAAGCTTTGATGCAGATATTAACTGAGCCAAAAAATGCTTTAGTTAAGCAGTATCAAAAATTATTTGATTTAGATGAGGTGGAGTTGGAATTTAGTAATGAAGCCTTGGAGGTAGTGGCTGATCTTGCAATTAAGCGCGGTACTGGTGCTCGTGGACTTCGCGCCATCATGGAGGAGACTTTGCTTGGTGTGATGTATGAAGTGCCAAGTCAAAAAGAGATTGGCAAGGTAATAATTACCCCAGCAGTTGTTAGGAAAGAGGAAGCACCAACTTATGTGCCACGTCCTGCTGGTGGACCAAAGCGGGCGGTTAAGGGTGAAAAAAGCTCTGAGGAAAAAAGCGCATAAGATTCAACCCTGATGAGTGGTGATAAAAAGAAAGAGTTAGCTGCCACATTTTCCCCTGCCGAGATTGAAGCTCCGTTATATAACAAGTGGCAAGAGGCTGGTTACTTTAAAGCGGATGCAAACTCTAAAAAACCACCATTCACGATAGTTATTCCACCACCAAATGTCACCGGCTCATTACATATTGGTCACGCCTTAGATCACACAATTCAAGATTTATTAATTCGTATGAAGCGAATGAAAGGTTTTGAAGCCTTATGGCTTCCAGGGATGGACCATGCTGGAATTGCCACGCAAAATGTGGTGGAAAAACAATTAGCAACCCAAGGAAAATCTCGTCATGACTTAGGTCGGGATGCTTTTATTGAAAAGGTTTGGCAATGGAAGGCTGAATCTGGTGGTGCGATATTAGATCAGATGAAACGGCTTGGAGATTCAGTTGATTGGGATCGCGAAGCCTTTACGATGGATGCGAATTTAAGTAAAGCGGTTTTAACAATCTTTAAACAGTTATATGACAAGGGTTTGATATATCGAGCTGAACGAATTATTAATTGGTGTCCAAGATGCTTAACCGCACTCTCTGATATTGAAGTTGAACATAAGGATGATTCAGGTGAATTTGTTTCAATTAAATATGGTGATGAGAGTGTGAATATTACAATTGCCACCACAAGAGCTGAGACCATGTTAGGTGATGGCGCAGTTGCGGTTAATCCAAATGATGAGCGATATAAGCATTTAGTAGGCAAAAAAGTATTACTGCCATTAGTTGATCGAATGATTCCTATTATTGCTGATGAGTTAGTAGATCCAGATTTTGGAACCGGCGCCGTTAAGGTGACCGCCGCTCATGATCCAAATGACTTTGAGATGGGTATGCGTCATGGCGTTGAGTTGGTAGTAATTATGAATGAACATGGCGTTATGGCAGGAACTGGAACTAAGTTTGATGGCATGGATCGATTTGATGCGCGTAAAGCGGTAGTTGATGAACTAAGAAAATTAGGAAGGGTGGTCGCAGAAAAGCGGCCATATGTTCACGCAGTTGGTCATTGCCAACGTTGTGACACAACTGTTGAGCCAAGATTGTCAAAGCAATGGTTTGTAAAGGTTGCACCACTTGCAAAAGCCGCTGGCGATGCGGTTCGTGATGGACGAGTCAAGATTGAACCAGAACAGATGTCGCCAAGATATTTTGAGTGGGTAGATAACATGCATGATTGGTGTATCTCTCGCCAACTTTGGTGGGGCCATCGCATTCCGGTTTTTTATGGACCAAATGATGAGGTTGTAGTTTGTGGACCGGATGAAACTCCACCTGCTGGCTACACCCAAGATCCTGATGTATTAGACACCTGGTTTTCATCCGCACTTTGGCCATTTTCAACATTGGGTTGGCCAAATCAAACTCAAGATTTAAAGAAGTTTTATCCCACCTCAGTATTGGTAACCGGATATGACATTTTGTTTTTCTGGGTAGCCAGAATGATGATCATGGGATTGTTTGCAATGGATGGCAAACAACCTTTTGATGTAATTGTTTTGCATGGTCTAGTACGAGATCAATTTGGTAAAAAAATGAGTAAGAGCCGCGGTAACACAATTGATCCTATTGAATTTATGGATAAGTACGGCTCTGATGCTTTGCGCTTTACCTTAGCTAGGGGAGCAAATCCAGGCACTGATCAAGCGTTAGCTGAAGATTGGGTGGCCGGATCTAGAAATTTTGCTACTAAGTTATGGAATGCCACCAGATTTGCAATGCTAAATGGCGCCAATGTTGATGGTGATCTACCAAAGAGTGAAGAGCTGGGGGCCATTGATAATTGGGTATTGACCAGATTAGATCAAACAATTTCATCTGCTGATGAGTTATTTGAAAAATTTGAGTTTGCAAAAGCATGTGAGCTGATTTATCACTTTGCTTGGGATGATTTATGTGATTGGTATTTAGAGCTTTCTAAATCAACCTTTAATTTAGGTGGAGCTGAGGCTGAAAAAAGTAAGCGAGTTTTAGGTGAAGTCTTAGATAAGCTACTTCGCTTGATGCATCCTGTGATGCCATTTATTTCTGAACAAATGTGGTGCACATTAACAAATGGACAATCCTTAATGATTTCAGATTGGCCAACCTCAAATCTTTCCACCCAAGATCATGATGCGGTTAAATTAGTTGAGCAGATGCAAGAGATCATTACTGAAATAAGAAGATTTAGAAATGATCAGGGAATTAAGAGCACCGCCAAAGTTGCCGCAAAAATTACTGGCTTAAATAAGGTTGGCCTGGAAGATTACGAAGCCGCGATTAGATATGTTGTTAAATGTGAGGCGGCGGGTGGTAATTTCACAGCCAAAACTCAAATTGGTGATGTTCTAATTGAGTTTGATCTAACTGGCGCAGTTGATTTGGTTGCTGAGCGAGCAAGGTTGAGTAAGGATTTACAAACTGCGCAAAAAGATCGTGATACTGCCAAGATTAAATTAGATAATGAAGGGTTTATGGCTAAAGCACCAATGGAGGTGGTTACCCAAATCAGAGAGCGGCTTGCGCAAACATCTGCTGATATAGAGCGCATTACCGCATTGCTTGAAAAACTTCCTAAGTAAATGAGTGATCTTCAAAACCTAACTGAGTTGGCTCAGGTCGAGGCTGCATTAAACAAAAGATGGCCTGAAAACAAGATTGAACCAACCTTAGATCGAATCTCAGCTTTAGTTGATGCGCTTGGTTCACCGCAGTTGTCATATCCAACTATTCACTTAGCTGGTACAAATGGTAAGACCACAACATCTCGAATGATTGATCAATTACTAGCCAATCTTGGATATCGGGTTGGTCGCTTTACCTCGCCACATCTTGAATCCTTCACCGAGCGGATCAGTATTAAGGGTGAACCAATTTCACCCGCGCAAATGATTGCTACCTATAAAGATATTGCTTTGTACTTAGATTTAATTGATTCTCGCCAGCCACATCCAATCTCCTACTTTGAAGCTATGACAGCAATGGCATTTGTGGCATTTGCTGAATACCCAGTTGATATTGCAGTAATTGAAGCCGGCATGGGCGGGCAATGGGATGCCACAAATGTTTTAGCCTCTCAAGTATCTGTGATGACACCAATTGGCTTTGATCATATGGAGTATTTAGGAGACACGTTAGAAAAGATTGCCCTAACTAAGGCAGGTATTTTTAAACCAGAATCTAATGTGGTTATGGCTGCGCAAACTGCTGAGGTGGCAAAAGTATTAATGGCGCAGGTGGCAAAGGTCTCAGCGATTCCATTTAGAGAGGGAATTGAGTTTGCAGTAAAAAAGCGCTCCCTGGCAGTTGGTGGTCAATTAATTTCCTTACAAGGATTACATGCAGATATCGAGGATATCTTTTTGCCTCTTTATGGCGTTCATCAAGCAAATAACGCTGCCCTTGCCTTAGCTGCAGTTGAGGCATTCACAACTGTTGCATTAGATCAAGAGTTGGTCAGGGATGCCTTTAGCAAAGTTTCATCTCCAGGTAGATGTGAGATTGTTTATAAAGATCCAACTGTAATTATCGATGCTGCTCATAATCCACATGGCGCCGTAGCGATTGCCAAGACCATAAACAGTGAGTTTGATTTTGAATTAGTAGTTGGCGTGGTTGCTGTCTTGGCCGATAAGGATGTTGATGGGATATTAGAGAATCTTTCCACCTGCCTTGATTACATAATTATTACTCAGAATTCTTCCGCCCGGACAATGGCTACAGATCAATTAGCCAAGATTGCCGGCAATTACTTTAAGCCAGAACAGATTGAGGTGATCTCAGATTTAAGGGGAGCAATCACATATGCTGTTGAGAAGGTGAGTATGGCTAACCAGGTTAATGAAGGAGTTGGCGCAGTGTTGGTCACTGGCTCAGTGGTAACTGCCGGAAGTGCTAGAAGCATTCTTAAATCAATTGGGAGGATGAAACCATGAGGGTAATGGCTGCAGCAGTTCTTGCCATGGAGTCTATTTTGATGGGATTTGCACTTTTAATTGCCAAGGATTCAGCTTCTACTCTTCAACTATGGCTTGGTGGCGTGCTTGCAATAATACTTTTGTTAACTGCAGGTGCATTAAAGCGCAAGAGTGGGTATTTGCTGGGAAGTATTCTGCAACTTTTCTTAATTAGTTATGGCTTAGTTGTTTGGCATATGTATTACATGGGTGGCTTATTTTTGCTTTTATGGGTTGCAGCAATTTCACTTGGCCGGCGGGGTGAGGCGATCAAGGCGAAATTAATCGCGCAGTCGGATAAAGATGGGTCAAAATAGCCATAATTTTCAGCCTGAGCCAAAGGTGCGTAGAATAAGAAAGTGAGTTCAGAGCAAACATTAATTTTGATTAAACCAGATGGCGTAAAGCGAGGTTTGGTTGGCGAAGTTATTGCTCGCATTGAACGCAAAGGTTATGTAGTTACTAACTTAAAAATGTTAACTGCTGATCGATCACTTCTTGCAAAGCATTATGCCGAGCATGAAGGTAAGCCTTTTTATGAACCGCTGCTGGAATTTATGCAATCAGGTCCAATCGTGGCAATGATTGCGCAAGGTGAGCGAGTAATTGAAGGATTTAGGAAGATGGCGGGGGCAACAGATCCAACAGTTGCTGAAGCTGGCACCATACGAGGAGATTTAGCACGAGATATGGGGACAAAGGTTGTGCAAAATATTGTGCACGGCTCAGATTCAGTTGAATCAGCCCAACGTGAAATTAAGATTTTTTTTAGCAACTAAGAAGTAACTAACAAGAGGTAAGAAGGAGAAGCACAAATGGCTAAAGGAACTAATCGGATGTCCTGGATTGGTCGCGATATGGCGGTAGATCTTGGCACAGCTAACACTTTGGTTTATGTGCGCGGACGAGGCATTGTGCTAAATGAGCCTTCTGTAGTTGCAGTCAATCAAGATACTGGTGCAATTTTGGCTGTTGGTTTAGAGGCTAAGCGAATGATCGGCCGAACCCCAGGAAACATTGTGGCAATTCGCCCACTTAAAGATGGTGTGATTGCAGATTTTGATACCACTGAGCGAATGCTTAAGTACTTTATTCAAAAAGTTCATAAGCGCCGGTACTTAGCAAAGCCAAGAATTGTTGTTTGCGTTCCATCTGGAATTACTGGAGTTGAACAAAGAGCGGTTAAGGATGCCGGTTATGCAGCTGGCGCTCGGAAGGTTTACATAATCGAGGAGCCAATGGCAGCAGCAATTGGTGCTGATCTACCAATTCATGAACCAACCGGAAACATGGTGGTTGATATTGGTGGTGGCACAACTGAGGTGGCAGTTATTTCACTTGGTGGAATTGTGGCAGCGCTTTCAATTCGCGTTGGTGGCGATGAGTTAGATCAGTCAATTATTAATTGGGTAAAGCGTGAGTACTCACTACTTCTTGGTGAGCGCACCGCTGAAGAGATCAAAATGGCAATTGGATCAGCATTTCCGCTGCCAGGTGAGCCAGATGCAGAGATTCGTGGTCGTGACTTAGCGACTGGATTACCAAAAACTATTTTGGTCACATCAGCAGATATTCGAAAGGCGCTGGAGGAGCCAGTTGCGGCAATTGTTAATGCTGTTAAGAACACATTAGATAAGACTCCACCTGAGTTAGCTAGTGATTTAATGGATCGTGGCATTGTGTTAACTGGTGGCGGAGCCTTACTTCGTGGCCTAGATGAGCGTTTGCGTCATGAGACTGGAATGCCAATTCATATTTCTGAGCGTCCATTGCAAGCAGTGGCTGAGGGTTCTGGAAAATGTATTGAAGAGTTTGAAGCCTTAGAAAAGGTTTTGATCTCTGAACCACGTCGTTAATTAATTTGTAAGGGAGTTTATTTGTGGCTAGAGGCGGCGGTAATCGTTCGCGGCTGCTACTAATTCTCCTACTAGTCTCATCCCTTTTTCTGATCACGTTAGATCTGCGGGGCGTAAATCTTGCTGGCTCAATTAGATCTGGTGTGGCCACGGTCTTCTCACCAGTTGAAAATTTATTCTCAAAGTTGTTTTCACCAATTGGAAACTTTGCCTCTGATTTTCGCAATTTTGGACAATCCAAATCCAAAATTAAACAGCTAGAAAAAGAGGTTGATTTACTTAAATCTAAAGAGGTTCTAGATGAGGATCTAGTTGGACAGTTAAGCCAATTAAAAAAAGTTTTAGATTTAGCAGGCCGCGGTGGGTACAAAGTAGTAGCGGCCAAGGTAATTAATCGTGGCTCTTCGGCAACATTTAAGCAAACAGTCACAATTGATGTTGGTAGCAGTGATGGTATTTCAAAAAATATGACGGTGATCTCTGATGGTGGCTTGGTTGGTGTCGTAAAAAGTGTCAATCCAAATAGTTCAATAGTCTTATTAATGAGTGATCCAACATTTAAAATCGGTGTCCGTATCGCTGGCACACAAGGAATTGGTGTGGTCTCTGGCCAAGGTGGCAATAAATATTTACTTCAATTATTAGATGCCACTGGTGAGATAAAGGTTGGCGATGTTTTAGTCGCTAGAGGCAGTGAAGGTGGCCGGCCATTTGTGCCAGGAGTACCAGTTGGAAAGGTAACCTCGGTACAAAGCAATGCATCATCTATTACTCAAAACGCAGATGTTGAAGGCTTAAGTAATTTAGATCGAATTGGTGTAGTGGCTGTTGTGGTTTCAGCTCCTAACCAGGATCCACGGGATTCTTTGATTCCAAAACCTGCGCCAACAGTTACCGTTTTTGTAACCCCAACACCAAGCCCTTCAGCAATTAAGTAATCAGCATGAGCAGGATTAGAGTCTTAAATACCAGTATTTTCCTGTTTGCTATTTTCTTACTTCAAGAAACTGTTGTATCTCGTATCAATTTTCCAATCAGTGGCTTCTCCCTGTATCTATCTTCTTTAATGATTTTGCTATCTCTAGAGGATAGAAATGGCGCCTTGGTCTTTGGTTTTATCGGCGGCTTAATCATGGATTTATCGGCTGCGGCAGATACGCCTTTCGGGCAGTGGGCATTGGTATTAACCACTATTGGATATCTCTTTTCAGTTAATAAGGAGAGTATTGGTGATTTCACCGATTCACCAATTGTATTTATTGTATTTATCAGTTTAGCCTCCGCACTTTCTTTGTTTTTATTTCTAGTCACAGGTGCGATGCTCGGGCAGGAAAATGGCACCTTTACACATGGCATTTCAATCATTTTCGCCAACACACTTTGGAGCTTCCTATTAACTCCACTCTTCCTACCCATAATTACCAAGATAAGAGGCGCGCTACTTAGTAATCGAGAACGTGCATGAGTCTTCGATCTAAAGTTAACTTAATCATCTTTCAAACCTTAGTATTTTCATTGATGTTTGCTTTATTTGGCAGACTTTTCTATTTACAGGTTTTAGAAAGTGATAAGTATCAGGATGCTGCAATAAGTATTCAAAGCCGAGATGTTGTGACTCCAGCTGTCCGGGGAGCAATCACAGACATCAATGGCACACCTATGGTGGTAGATCTGCCAGGTCTTGTGGTTTCTATCAACCGAATTGAGATTGATAAGCAAGCTGATAAGGGCGTGAAAGTTTTAGCCCAAGTAGCAAATCTTTTTAAGCTTGAGTACTCAGATATTTATCAACGAACTCGGTTATGTGGTGAGTTACCTAAAGATAACCGCGCCGGTTGCTGGAATGGAACTCGATATCAACCTATTCCACTAGTTGGAAATGCATCCCAAGATATCGCGCTAAAGATTATGGAAAATGCAGATCTTTACCCAGGAGTGGAGGTGCAATCTGTTCCGATTAGAAGTTATCCATCCCTAGAGGGTGAAAATGTTGCACATGTCTTAGGTTATGTGGGATCGGTGACTGATGAGGATTTAAAAAATCCGGAAATTAATTACTACCGCAATGAGGTAGTTGGTAAAACTGGACTTGAAACTAAATACAACCAGTACTTACGGGGAACACCTGGGGTTCGAACCTTTTTAGTCAATCGCAAAGAAATTGTCACAAAACAAAATAAAAATATTCAAGCAATTGCCGGAAATAACTTAATCACAAATATTGATGCCAAACTTCAGGCAGGTGTTGAGCGATCACTTGAAGCCGCTGTTAAACGCGCTCGGGCATCTGGCTACCGTGGCGATTCAGGGGCTGCAGTAGTGCTAGAGATTAAAACCGGTCGCGTTTTAGCTATGGCTTCATATCCCACTTATGACCCGGCAATTTGGCAAAAAGGTTTAACCGTTAAGCAAGCAGAGGATTTATTTAGCGAAGCAAAAGGTGTGCCTGCATTATCTAGACCTTTACAAGGTTTGTTTGCACCTGCTTCCACATTTAAATCTGTTTCAGTAGTTGCAGCAGCAGCTGCTGGTTACTCACTTAATACCACTTACAACTGCCCGGCTACAGTTGAGATTGGAAATCGCACCTTTAAGAACTTTGACAGCATTGCTGCCGGACGAATTCCGTTAGATGTTGGTCTTGCTATCTCCTGTGACTCACTTTGGTATCAGATTTCCTATGATGAGTGGGTCAGAGATGGCGGATTAAAACCTAAATCTTCCGCAAATGATTACTTCTTTAAAGCCGCCAAAGATTTTGGCGTGGGAGTATTAACTGGAATTGATTTACCAAGTGAATTGAAGGGCAGATTGCCAGATCGGCAATGGAAGCAAAATTGGTATGAACAGAATAAGGATTTTTACTGCAACTATAAGAGTCGGGCTAAGAAGCAGGATTTAACCGCCTACTTAATTGAAATCGCCCGAGAAAATTGTATTGATGGCAACAAAGTAAGAGCTGGAGATGCGGTTAACTTCTCAATTGGCCAAGGCGACACCTTGGTAACACCACTTCGGCTAGCCCAAATTTATGCAGCGATTGCAAATAATGGAACCTATTACAAACCACAGGTGGCACGGGCAATTGTTGATGTTGATGGGAAATTAATTAAAGAGTTTAAACCAGAGGTGGCCGACACCGTTAAAGCTGAACAAAGCACTTGGGATTTTCTCCACCGTGGCTTAAGAATGGTTGTAACTAGAGGAACAGCTGCTGGAGTATTTTCAGGTTTTCCAGTTGAGGTCAGTGGTAAAACTGGAACTGCGCAAGTTTTTGGAAAAAATCCAAATGGCAGTGCAAAGGATGACACTTCATGGTTTGCATCCTATGGACCAACCGCAGATCCACAGTATGCAGTTGTGATGATGGTGAGCCAAGGAGGGTTTGGAGCATCAACCTCTGGCCTTGGTGTTAGAAATATTTATGAGACATTGTTTGGGGTAAGTGGCAACAAGGTAAATCCAGAGAAAGCAATATTTCCAAATGGTGTGCCAAGTACAATTGCAAAGGTTGATCTTAAAAAGGTAGCAGCTAAGGTGGATTTAACTGGTGTGAAAGTTGGCGGGGTGAAATTAAAGTGAGTTTAAATGTTAGGTATCGACGCCCTGCAACTAGCAGCTTTGGCAAATTTGATAAGTTGCTTACCTTCGCAGTGGTCGGGCTGCTTTTAATTGGCACAATGCTGGTTTATGCCGGAACTAGAGAATGGTTTCGCTCCTACGGATTAGATCCAGAGTATTACTTTAAGCGCCACACCTTAAATATCATTATTGGTGGCCTACTTGCATATGGAACAACTCTGATTGATTACCGACTACTACGTGCTTACACCCCAATTGTTTGGTTAGCAGCGGTGATTGGCTTAATAATTGTATTAATTCCAGGACTTGGCTCTGAGATTAATGGAGCTCAGGCTTGGATATCTCTGCCTGGTGGCTTTCAATTACAACCTGCTGAATTAGCAAAGATCGCAATAATTGTTGGAATGGCGATGATTCTGGCAGATCGTGAGCAAAGTGATAAGGATCCAACAGATTTAGATGTTGTCAAAGCATTAGCAATTGCCGGACTACCAGTTTTGTTAATTGTTGCACAACCAGATCTTGGAACAGTATTAATTATTTCCGCAGCGGTTGTGGCAATGATTGGCGCATCAGGTGCTCCTGCGCGCTGGGTGATTGGCCTGTTACTTGCAGCAATTGTGGGCGTATTTGCTGCTGTGCAAACTGGCGCAGTTAGCTCCTACCAAGTAGCACGTTTGCAATCATTTGTTGATCCATCAGCAGATCCGCAAGCAACTGGTTATCAATTACGGCAATCTCGTATCACTATTGGCTCTGGTGGTTTATTGGGTAAGGGCTTATTTGAAGGTCCGCAAACAAATGGTCGATTTGTGCCAGAGCAGCAGACTGACTTTATTTTCACAGTTGCTGGGGAGGAGCTGGGCTTTGTTGGCTGCTCAATAATTTTATTCCTCTACACCCTCTTCTTTATTAGGGCATTTGCAATCTGTCGGCGCAGCAGTGATTTATTTGGCAGATTAGTTTGCATTGGTGTTATAGCTTGGTTTGCATTTCAGACCTTTGAAAATATCGGCATGACTATGGGATTAATGCCAATGACTGGTGTGCCATTACCATTTTTGTCATATGGTGGATCATCAATGTTTGCTAATTTAATTGGTGTCGGACTACTTCAGAACGTCCACGCAAGAAGCCGATAACACGCTTAATTTGCGCTTAGTTGGCAGTTCCACCGCCTTTCTGCGATACTTGCGCCACGCAATCAGCGCGAGGATAAAGATCCACCGCCGCGATAGCGTCGATATTTTTAGCAAGTTAATTAACCAGATTAATTAAAAAAAGTATTGAAAGAGATACTGCAAAACTGCAGTAATTAATTTTTGAAAAGGATTTGATTTATATGGCCGATGAGCCTAAAGCACCACGTAAGCGCGCTGCCAAAAAGGCAGTAGATGGCGAAAGTAAGAAAACCAGTAAAAAAGCAGCCGCTGTTCCAGTTCCATTATTTCAAGCTGCGCCAACAACTAAAACTGCCAAGGTAGTCAAAACTGCCAAGGTTGAAAAAGCTGAGCCAGTTACCGCATCTGCAAGTGATGAGAGTGAGAAGGAAGAGTTTCGTCGCCGTCGCCGCAGAGGTGGCAGAGGTAGAAGGCGAAATGGCAAAGAGGGCTCTGAAACAGATGAGAGCTCAGCTAGTGAAGAGTTGGATGAGAGCACAGATTCTGATGGTGTAACTCATAAACGCAGGCGACGTCGCAGAGCGCGGGGTGAGGGTGTAACACCAGGAGAAACCATTGAAGAAGATGGCGTACTAACTGTTGTAAAGGTTAGACCAGTTCGAGTTCGTGAGGCTCGTCCTGAAACACGTAAATTTGAAAGACGAGAACGTAATCGCTTTGAGCGCCCAGATCGCAGAGAGCGACGTGATTTCACCCGCAAACGTGGAACGGTAATTACCGAGTCAGAGTTTTTAGCTCGCCGAGAAGCAGTAGATCGTTCTATGTTGGTTCGCCAAATTGCAGATCGAACCCAGATTGCCATTATTGAAGATGAGGTAATGGTTGAGCATTATGTAAATCGAAATAGCAATATTTCCTATGTTGGTAACGTCTATCTAGGTAAAGTTCAAAACGTTCTACCTTCCATGGAGGCAGCCTTCGTTGATATTGGTAAAGGGCGAAATGCCGTTCTTTACGCCGGAGAGGTTAATTGGGATGCACATGGTTTATCAGATATGGCACCTCGAAAGATCGAACATGTATTAAAGAGTGGACAATCTGTTTTAGTTCAGGTCACTAAGGATCCAATTGGTCAAAAAGGTGCCAGATTAACCTCACAGATTTCTCTACCTGGTCGCTACTTAGTTTATGTACCTGGCGGTGGCATGAGTGGAATCTCTAAACGGTTGCCAGATAATGAGCGCAATCGCTTAAAGGGAATTTTAAAGAATTTAATTCCAGAGCAAGCTGGTGTAATTATCCGAACTGCAGCTGAGGGAGCTGCCGAGTCGGAGTTAGAAAGAGATGTAACTCGTCTTAAAGCGCAGTGGGATGATATTGAAAAGAAAGCAAATGATTCCAGCACATCTGCGCCATCACTTTTATATGGTGAGCCAGATCTAACTGTTCGTGTTATCCGCGATATCTTCAATGAAGATTTTAATAAGATGCTTGTGCAAGGTGATCAAGCTTGGGATGATATTCAAAACTATATCGGTCATATTGCCCCAGAACTTGCCAGCAAAATTGAAAAATGGGTTGGACCACGTGATCTATTTGCAGAAAA
>JBPCSS010000053.1:0-2858 GCA_051006855.1 Candidatus Nanopelagicus sp. | reverse complement strand
TTCTTCAAGAAGAAGATTGCTGATGGCTTTATCCGCCAAGTTAAAGGTAACTCTTACTCTGAGGATCTAAAACGTGGTGATGCTAACGCAGTAATTGGATGGTCTGGCGACATCTTTATTTTGAAATCTGAATCAGGTGGCAAGTTTGATTTTGCAATCCCTGAGTCAGGTGGAACTTTGTGGAGTGATAACTTATTGATCCCATCCACTTCAACACATAAGAAAAATGCTGAGAAGTTAATAAATTACTACTACGAGCCAGCAGTTGCAGCACAGGTTGCTGCCTATGTGAATTACATCTGCCCAGTAGAGGCTGCCCAACCTGAGCTAGAGAAGATTGATCCAGCCCTTGCTGCAAGTCCATTTATTTTCCCTGATGCTGCCACCCTTGCAAAGGTGAAGGTATTTAGATCTCTCACTTCAGATGAGAGCACTAAATTCCAAAAAGCATTTGATGAAGCTATTGGCAATTAGGTTTTAGACAAGTAGCTGGTGATGGCGAACAACAAAGTCTCGCAAGACACTGGTGATTTAAAGTTAGATAGAGTTTCA
Organism: Candidatus Nanopelagicus sp.; assembly: GCA_051006855.1. Taxonomy (GTDB): domain Bacteria; phylum Actinomycetota; class Actinomycetes; order Nanopelagicales; family Nanopelagicaceae; genus Nanopelagicus. The sequence goes on along the minus strand of JBPCSS010000053.1, from coordinate 2,306 downwards.
AAACATTACGGTGATTTTTGCGCCGTTGATGATCTGTCATTAATCGTGCCAGATGGATCATTTTTCGCACTCCTTGGGCCATCTGGTTGCGGTAAGACCACAACGCTTCGAATGATTGCAGGTTTAGAAGAGCCAAGTGCTGGAACAATTTCAATTGGCGATACCGACATCACAACCCAAAAATCATATCGACGAAATGTAAATACAGTATTTCAAAATTACGCACTCTTTCCGCACCTTACAATTTTTGAAAATATTGCATTTGGATTACGTCGTCGTGGAATAAAAGATGTTAAAACTGAGGTGGAAAGTGCGTTAAATCTGGTGGAGATGGGCCATTTGGCGCAGAGAAAACCAAATCAATTATCAGGTGGCCAGCAACAGAGAATTGCAGTTGCTAGAGCAATTGTTAATAGACCAGAGGTTTTATTACTTGATGAGCCACTGGGTGCACTTGATCTAAAGCTTCGCCGGCAGATGCAGATTGAGTTAAAGCGAATTCAGATGGAGGTTGGAATTACCTTTATTCATGTTACCCATGATCAAGAAGAGGCAATGACGATGGCCGACACCATTGCGGTAATGAATCAAGGAAAGATTGAACAAATGGGAAGTGCCACAGATCTTTATGAGGCGCCTAAGACCGCATTTGTTGCCAACTTTTTAGGTCAATGTAATTTGATAAAAGGAAAAATAACCACAAGAAGTGGGGATAAAGCAACGGTTACCGCAAAAGGCTTAACCTTTGAAGTGCCACTATCCCGAGTTGCAACTAGCAGTGACAGCGTATTTTTGGGAGTGCGCCCGGAAAAACTTCGCTTAGATGACACAGGAGTTAACTCAATTAAGAATTGTGTGGTTACAGATCGCTCCTTTGTTGGAACTTCAACCCAGTACTTAGTAAGAGCGCCTTGGGATTTAGAGTTGGTAGTTTTTGAACAAAATGATGAGGGATTACATGATTTACGTGTTGGCGATACCGTCTCCCTTGAATGGGATCCGGAGCACACCTTTGCGTTAGATGGTGCTGGTGATATTAATGCCGGTGCTGATCTTGATGATGAAGAGTAAGTAATGGCATTTCTGCACGCAGTTTCATCTGGCCAAGCAGCTACTAAAAATGTTTTAAGAGCTCGCTCCCTTACTCCTTATTTGCTGCTTGCCCCCGGCTTAATTTGGCTGGTTACATTTTTTATTATTCCAATATTTTCTTTAGCCAGCACATCAACAATGGTCAGACCAGAGGGTGCTCAAATTGGGGTTTATGAACAAAAACTTCGATTTGCAAATTATGTTGATGCATTCATAGCTAACCAGGATCAATACCTTCGATCATTTTTCTATGCCGCGCTTGCCACATTGCTTGCATTAGCAATTGCATATCCGCTGGCCTATGCAATTGCATTTAAATCTGGCAAGTATCGAAATATTTTACTTGTCTTAGTTATTGCACCATTTTTTACCTCATTTCTATTAAGAACCATTGCCTGGACTCAGATTTTGGCTGACTCTGGACCGGTAGTTAGTGCAATAAAGGTTTTACCATTTGTCGATGACCTATTTAGAATTAACAACACCTCAACTGCAGTAGTTATTGGTCTTGCCTATAACTTTCTTCCCTTTATGACTCTGCCACTTTATGCCAGCCTGGAGCGAATTGATCCAAGAACTCTTGAGGCAGCCGGTGATTTATATGCAAATGGACTGACAACCTTTAGGAAAGTAACTCTGCCATTATCTATGCCAGGTGTTGTTGCTGGCACTCTTTTAACATTTATTCCAGCAGCTGGTGATTATGTAAATGCGGCAATCTTAGGTAATCCAAATACCAAGATGATTGGAAATGTAATTGAGTCTCGCTTCTTTGCTGTGGTGGATTACCCAACTGCTGCGGCACTTTCATTTACTCTGATGGCTACAATTTTAATTTTAGTGACACTTTATATTCGCAAATCTGGAACAGATGAGTTGGTATGACAACTATTAATGCCCCCATGCCAAGTTTGAGCCATCGTGCCTCAAGGTGGTTTTCTCGGAACTTAATTAGAATTTATGCAGCCTTAGCTTTTATCTATCTATTTATTCCAGTTGCCTACACATTTGCCTTCTCCTTTAACAATGCAGGCAAGAGCAATTTGGTTTGGCAAGGCTTTACCTTAGAAAACTGGAAAAACCCATGTGGTGCTCCTCAGGTTTGTGAGGCGGTTGGTAACTCACTAAAGATTGGCGTGATCTCAACATTATTAGCCACCATATTAGGAACCATGATCGCCTTCGCATTAGGTAGATATAAATTTAAAGGACGC
>JBPCSS010000052.1:0-7255 GCA_051006855.1 Candidatus Nanopelagicus sp. | reverse complement strand
CTGTTGTTTCAGTAATTGGTTTAGCAATTGAGATACCGGCGTTATTAACAACAATATCAATTCCGCCAAAGGCCAGCATGGTGGCGGCGATGGCATCTGCAATCGCCTGCTCACTTGTCACATCCATGGCAACAGCAATTGCCTTATCTTTTCCACCTAACTCTTGAGCTAGCTTGCTTGCCCCTTCAAGATCTCGATCGGCAACTACAACACAGGCGCCCTCGGTTGCTAATCGCTCAGCTGTTGCTTTACCTAACCCAGATGCTGCCCCAGTTACCAATGCGATCTTGCCCGCTAATGGTTTTGGTTTTGGCATCCGCTTTAACTTTGCCTCTTCTAAATCCCAGTACTCAATTCGGAATTTTTCTGACTCAGTAATTGGTGCGTAGGTGGACAGAGCCTCTGCCCCGCGCATTACATTGATTGCATTGATATAAAACTCACCAGCAACCCGGGCAGTTTGTTTATCTTTGCCATAAGAGAACATGCCAACACCTGGAACTAAAATAATTAATGGATCAGCACCCCGCATGGCAGGTGAATCCTTTTTGGCATGGCGGTTGTAGTAAGCGGCGTAATTTTTTCGATATTCCGCATGCAACTCATTTGCCCGATTAATTACCTCATCCAGTGGTGCATCTGGTTTGGTATCTAAAACCATTGGTGAGATCTTGGTGCGCAAGAAGTGATCCGGACATGATGTGCCAAGGGAGGCTAACTGCATTAACTTTGAACCTTGCAGGAAATCTAAGACCACATCATTGTCGGTAAAGCTGCCCAACATTCTTACATCCTTTGATGCAATACCGCGCAGGTATGGGGCCAGGGCGGCCGCACGCTCTTTACGTTTAGCACTCTCTAATGGTGCGTACTTTGATTCCTTCTTACCAAATGGATCTGCTTTGCCCTTTGCCTTAATGAACTCTTCAGCTTTAGTAATTGCCCAAATTGATCGCTCTTCACACTCTTTACTTGTCGCACCCCAGGTGGTTAACCCATGGCCGCCTAATACACAACCTTTTGCCTTTGGATTATCTTTTGCAATCTTGGCCATATCTAGTCCTAATTGAAAACCAGGTCGGCGCCAATCCACCCACAGGATTTCATCGCCAAAACATTCAGCGGTTAATTTCTTGCCATCCTTTGAGGTTGCCAACGCAATAATTGAATCTGGATGCAGGTGATCAACATGATCAAACTCCACTAAACCATGCATGGAGGTATCAATACTTGGCGCTGCCCCACCCTTACCAAATGCGCAGTAATCAAAGAGTGCGACCATCTCATCTTCGCGCTCTACTCCTGGATAGACATTTACTAAATCTTTAAATTTTTCTAAATCAAGGGCTGCAAGTCCGGCCTCTTTTAATGTGCCAAGATCACCGCCTGATCCTTTAACCCACAACACAGTTGTGTCTTTACCAGTTGCTGGATTTGCAACCACACCCTTTGCTGAAGTATTTCCACCAGCGTAATTAGTAAAGCGAGGCTCTGCACCCAACTTATTACTGCGGGCTAATAATTCAGAAACTACCTTAGGTGTCGACATTAAGCTCCCCATCCAGCTTGCGCGCCACCGACACGTTCGGCAGCAATCTTTTCAGCATATCCACTCTTTGCATAAGCACTCTTTGGATCTGGTGCTAATCCTTGCTCACTTCGTAATTCACCAAGCAAATCACGAACATCGGTGTTATAGGCATCCATTAATAGATCATTAGCACCTAATACATCACCGGCTAATTGCGCCTTCTTTAATGCATCAGCATCAACTAACAACGCCTTAGCCACCGCCTCCTGCACATTTGTAATTGATCTAATTTGGGCTGGAATCTTTGGCTCAATGTTGTGGCATTGATCTAATACATAGGAAACTGTGGTTCCCTTAGCAAAACCGCCACCTTGATTAACCTCATGCATGATCCGGAAAAGTTGGAATGGATCTGCTGCGCCAACAATTAGATCATCATCTGCGTAAAATCTTGAGTTAAAGTCAAAGGCACCAAGTCGTTTCCTACGAAGTAAAAATGCGACTATGTACTCAATGTTGGTTCCTGGCGCGTGGTGACCGGTGTCAACACAAACAGTTGCCTTAGGTCCAAGCTCTGTGCAATGCACATAAGAGGTGCCCCAATCTGGCACATCTGTTGAATAAAATGCTGGTTCAAAGAATTTATACTCAAGCAGCATTCGCTGGTTATCGCCAAGTTTGGCATAAACCTTTTGCAAGCTTTCAAATAAACGATCTTGTCTTCCAGCTAGATCATCTTGGCCCGGATAATTAGTACCATCGGCAAACCAAAGTTTTAAATCTTGGGCGCCGGTGATATTCATGATCTCGATGCACTCAAATAAGTGATCAACCGCCTTTTGGCGAATCTTCTTATCAAAGTGGCAAACTGAGCCAAATTTGTAATCATCATCTTGGAAGGTATTTGAATTTACTGTGCCAAGTCTTACCCCAAGCTCTTTGGCATGTTTGGCAAGCTTTGCATAATCATCAGTCTTATCCCAGGGAATATGCATTGCCACTGAAGGAGCAGCAGCTGTGTACTTGTGTACCTGGGCAGCATCAGCAATTTTTTCATAGGGATCTCTTGGCACACCAGGTTGGGCAAATACTTTAAATCTCGTGCCAGAGTTTCCATAGGCCCATGAAGGAGTCTCAATCCAAAACCGCTTAAGTACTTCCTTAGCCTCTTGCTTTGATGCCATCTTCATCGCTCCTTTGGTTTAGGTCTAACTTTTTTTTATTTTAAGTAGAAAACTTCCTCTAATTGTAAAAATCCTTCATCTGGTCGCTTGCCATCTAAGGCAACAAAAAATGGCGCCATATCCGCCTGCCACTTGGCATTAATCTCTCGCTTTTCCATGCCAGCCTTAGCAGCAGCCAATGATGGAGTTTCAAAGTAGCCAATTAATGTGCCATCTGATCGATCTAAATGAAGTGAGTAATTGTGCCAACCGGTTTCCGATAGCGCATTTAACATCTCTGGCCAGACCTGCGCATGACGGCGAACATACTCATCCATCATCTCTTTTCGCACCTGTAATCGAAAGCAAACTCTCTGCATTTAATTAATACCTAGCCTTCATATAATCCAATGATTTCTTCGCCAAATCATCGGAATCACTCCAAAGATTTCGCCAAACACATAAGGTATTAGATAGTGCTGGATCTACTACCGCCGATGAGAATGATTCAAAGGTAATTGGGCCTTGGTATTTAACCTCTTTTAAGGCAGCAAAGAAGGTATCAAAATCAACATTGCCAGTACCAAGATAGCCACGATGGCTCTCACCAATATGAACAAAGCCCAATCTATCGCCAGCTTCAATCACAGCTTTGCGCATGCCATCCTCTTCAATATTCATGTGATAGGTATCAAGGTGAACAAAAGCATTGGCTCGGTTTACCTCCTCTAAAAACTTTAATCCTTCCGCGCCGGTATTAATAATGTTTGTCTCATATCGATTTACTACCTCAAGATTTATATTAATTCCCTTATCAGCTGCGTAATCAGCTAACCGTTGCATCGCACCAACTGAGTTGGCTCGATTCTCTTTACTGGCTGGGTGTGGATACTTAGCTAATGATGAGTAGATAACACCACAAAGTTCAGTGCCACCTAAGGCGTGTAAAACATCGGTTGCTTGGCGAAGTAACTCATCACCTTTTTTAACAATTGATTGATCAAGGCTGGTCACATCGGTTTTGGCAGATAAGCCTAAGGATGCGTGCGCCCTTAAATTATGTTGTTGTAGTAAATCCTTAGTCATCGCAATATCCACATTCCATGGATCTAATAATGCGATCTCTATATAGTCATAACCAGCTCTAGCTGAGCCACTGATTGCGGTGGCAGCACCTTTTGCGCTCCAATCCCCCGCCCAAACAAGTGCGTGACCACCATACTCAAGACGTTTGGCAGCTGGCATTTTTTTCCCTACCTGTTAGCGAGTGAAAAGGTTTCTTTACTCGTATCTTTCCACTCTTTAAAGGTGGTGTCCAACTTTTCACTTTCCTATATCAAAATGTAAACAAAAGCTCTTTAAAAAGAAGATAGGGCAGCCTCTTAATTGAGGCTGCCCTATCTAGCAGATTAATTACTTCTAAATTTAATTAGAAGTCGAATTGATCTACGTTGTCCTTAGTAAACACAGTTGCTGGGCCAAGGATAATTTCATTTCCTACAGCTCCTGCAGTAACTGTGCGCTCTTTGTCACCCTTGTCGCCAGGGCCTGATGGCACCTTAGCTCCAACAGCAACATCGCCACCATCACGTACGTGCTTAGCTACGTAAACAGCAACATATCCGAAGTTTTCAACATCCCATAGAGAAGCTTGGGCGTTTGAACCATCTTTGATGTATGTCTTCATGTCATTTGGAAGACCAAGACCAGTAACAGCAACCTTGCCCTTTGCAGCTGAGCCAGAAACATACTTAGCAGCAGCAACAATACCTACAGATGTAGGAGCAACAATTGCCTTGATCTTTGGATACTTCTGGATAAGACCTTGAGTCTCAGTTGTTGACTCTTCTGGCTTATCTAGACCGTAAGCAGTTGCTACAACCTTAACATTTGGATACTTAGCAGCAAGCTCCTTCTTCATGAAGTCGATCCATACATTCTGGTTTGTTGCATCTGGAGTTGTTGAAAGAATTGCAATATCTCCAGCGCCACCTGCTAGATCAGAAGCAGACTTAGCAAGAGCTTGTCCGATACCTTCTGATGAAGCCTGGTTAACGAATACTGAACGACCATCTTGTGCAACATCTGAATCGTATGTAACAACAGTTACACCCTTGTCCATTGCATCCTTAAGAGCAGGAACTAGAGCATCCTTGTCGTTAGCTGCAACGATTAATACGTTGTAGCCAGCTTGTACAGCTGCATTGATTTCTTTTACCTGTGCGGCAGCAGTGATTTCAGTTGGGCCCTTGTAGGCACACTCTGCACCAAGCTCAGCACATGCACGTTGAACACCCTTATCAGCTGCTTGGAAGTAGCCGATTGTTCCTAATTTAGGAATGTGAGCGATCTTTAGTGCATCGCCTGAACCACCGTCAGATGATGAACTGCAACCAGCAAGAAGAACTGCTGCTGCAAGTACGGAGAGAACTTTTTTCAAAGTATTTCCTTTCGTTGATAGTTACAAAATTATTTAACTTTGCAACACGTGCCTAGGAAAGTAGCTACGACTCCTAGGACCGCTGGGCAAACTTAGTATTGGCTGGGAAGTACTTGCAAGTTCGCTTTATAACGATTAGGTGTCAAAACCCCTAACCCATCACCAATCCGCCGTTTACGTTGATGGCAGCGCCAGTTACATAGGAGGCCGCATCGCTGGCTAGGAAATTAATCATGGCCGCCACCTCATCTGGCCGGCCCAACCGATTTAATGGAGTTTGGGAAAGCCACTCATCCAATCTGCCAACTGATCGATCTGCAATCATCTTTGTTTCAATTCTTCCTGGCAACACCGCATTTACTGTCACACCACTTGCGCCATACTCCTTTGCAGCAGAGTAGGTAAGTCCAAGCAAACCAGCCTTAGCAGTTGCATAGTGCGCGTGATTAGCAGAGCCAGTTAATGCAACTTGGGATGAAATATTAATAATTCTTCCCCACTTTTTACCCACCATACTTGGCGCAGTTGCTCTAATTAATTTAAAGGCAGCGGTTAAATTAACATTGATTGCTTGATTCCAAAGTTCATCACTCATCTGCGCAATGCTGGCATCACTCATAACCCCTGCGTTATTTACTAAAATATCAATATCACCAAACTTAGCCTTAACCTGCGCAACTAAGTTTTCAGCAGCACCATTTTCAGATAGATCTGCTTGAAAGATCGCAACCGTTAAACCCTTTGCAGTTATTTGCTCAGCAATTTCTTTTGCTTGGCTGTGACTGCCTGAATAATGCAATGCCACGGTATTTTTATTAGCAGCTAAGGCGGCAACAGTTGCCGCGCCAATTCCAGTTGCGCCCCCGGTTACTAATGCAACCTTCACTTTAAGCCACCGCTTTTCATAAAATTATCCATTACCTCTTTGTTTGCAACCCGGTTTGGTATTACACCAGTTAGTAAGCCTAATAGATCATCGACCACCATTTTTGAGTGATGGGCAACCACCTGCCGGCTAGCACCTGCAAGGTGTGGGCTTAAAACTACATTTGATAATGATCTAAATTCAGAATCACCTGGCAGTGGCTCAGTTGGATAAACATCCAGGCCAGCACCTGCAATCGCACCTGATTTTAAAACCTTTAAAAGCGCCTGGTAATCAACTAGTGCAGCCCGCGCAGTATTTATAAAGTAAGCAGTTGGCTTCATCAGATCAAAGTACTTTGCACTAAACAATCCGGTGCTCTCCTTTGTGACCTTGGCAGCCATAACCACAAAATCACTTTCACTTGCTAACTCCTCTAAGCTCACGCTTTTTATTGAAAGCTTTGCTAATTGATCAGCCTTGGCATATGGATCAAAGGCAATCACCTGCATTCCTAATGCAGTAACTCGCTTGGCAATTTCTTGCCCAATAAAGCCAGCACCAACTAAGCCAACAGTCTTACCCATTAACTCATCTCCTTGAAATCTTTGGAACGGCGCAGTTGGATCCAAACTCCACTCTGAGGTAATCGCTTTTCTATCCCCTGCCTTATCTGAATAGGAAACTGAGGTTAATTCATCGGTGTAACGAAGCAGGTGGTGGGTAGTTGGAATACTTCTAGCAATTGAGATCATTAAACCTAAGGTGTATTCAGCAACTGCAACTGCATTTCTGCCTGGTGTAAAGAGAACTGGAATATTTCGCGCGGTAGCTGCTGCAATATCTGTATTTGCAGCTGGTTCATTTCGACAAGCTGCAATAATCTTCAAATTTGATGCCAAGTTAATTACCTCATCGGTGATACTTTCAAACTCAATGATGGCAACTTCAACATCTGCTAATTTACTTATTAACGCAGCTTTTTCCATCTTCTCACCCGTTAGCGCAAAGCCACCTTGTTCAATCTTAAATCCAGCCATTCTTAACCGATTGAGTTCAGCTTGATCCATTCGGGCGGTAATAAATGTTTTCATTTACTCAACCCTGATAAGAGGCAGAAGGTGCACTCTTATCAAACTCATCCTTAATAGATTCATATAGAGCGCGAAAGCGGGCGTAGCGCTGTTGATAATAGGAGTGCACCTTTTCATTGGGGTTAAATCTTGCCTCAATCTTCACATTTGTTTTTAAAGTTT
>JBPCSS010000051.1:0-17328 GCA_051006855.1 Candidatus Nanopelagicus sp. | reverse complement strand
CTTTCTGCTTTCTTTGCCGGTTATTGTGGGAGCATCCATTGTTAAACTTCCTGAGCTTTTCACATCTGATACAAGATTAGTGCTGGGTCAAATCCTTTTAGGTTCGGTTGTTTCCTTCTTTGCAACTTACTTCAGTGTTACTTTCCTGGTTAGATGGTTTAAAACTAAAACGCTCTACCCGTTCGCAATTTACTGCTTAATCTTTGGAATCATTTCATTCGTTAGGTTCATTTAATGTTTCCCGGCTTAGGGACCGTTATTAATGTTGGAGCTGTTTTGATTGGCTCTCTTGTTGGTATTTTTATCGGGAAGAAACTTAATGACAAACTGAGGAATTTGATAACAGATGTATTGGGTTGTGTAACAATTATTTCAGCAGCAGATGCATTAACTTCCTATTGGGATAGTAATTTACAAAATGCGATGCCAAAAGGATGGCCAATTCTGGTCATAGTTTTCTCGCTTTTAGTTGGCGCCTTAATCGGTTCATGGTTGAAAATTGAAGATCAGTTGGAAAAAATTGGAACAAATTTGAAATCAAGTTTTGATAAAAAAAGTGATTCAACCTTCGTGGAAGGTTTTGTTTCAGCATCATTAATTTTTGTAATTGGTCCATTAGCAATTCTTGGAAGTATTTCCGATGGTATGGGTAGCGGAATCGATCAATTAATTTTGAAAAGTACTTTAGATGGCTTTACTTCCATCGCCTTTGCTGCCTCCTTAGGTATTGGAGTTGCATTATCCAGTTTGCCAGTAGGTATTTACCAGTTCGCTTGGACTGCTGTGGGACTCTACCTTGGTTCGATTCTTACAGATTATCAAATTGCTGCGATGACAGCAGTTGGGGGAGTATTGCTGATTGGAATAGCTTTGCGATTGTTAAAGATTAAAGAGGTAGCTGTTGCGAATTTGCTACCGGCTTTAGCGCTTGCTCCAGTTTTTGCCTTATTGGCCCACCAATATGTTTAAAAACTTTTTGTATCAATAACAAAGCGATATTTAACATCGCTAGCTACAGTTCTTTCATAGGCTTGGTTTATATAATCCGGGTTAATAACCTCAACATCGCTGACAATATTATGCTTGCCACAGAAATTTAACATTTCTTGAAGCTGGGCGATACCGCCAATCATTGATCCTGCTAAAGATCGTCTCTGATCAAGAAGAGTACCGGCATTGATCGAATACGGCTTTCCTGGAAGACCGATCACAACCAGCGTGCCATCTAGTTTTAAACATTGCAGGTACGGATCTAAATCAATATCTGCCGAGACCGTATTGAGAATTAAATCAAAAGATTTCGATAAATTTTTTAACTCTTTAGAATCTTTCACAACAACAAAATGATCAGCGCCCATCTTTTTTGCGTCAGATTCCTTGGTTGGTGAATGGGAGAAAACAGTGGTTTCAGCGCCCAACGCGTGAGCAAATTTGACTCCCATGTGGCCTAATCCACCCAGACCCATTACCCCAACTTTTTTACCAGGCCCAGCTTTCCAATTTTTCAATGGTGAATAAAGAGTTATTCCAGCACACATTAATGGCGCTACACCCGATAAATCTAAGTTATCAGGTACATGTACTGCATAATCTTCATCAATTACGAACTTATCGCAGTAACCGCCATATGCGACAGTTTTCCCATCACGCTCAAGTGCGTTGTATGTGCCAGTCATACCTTCTAAACAATATTGCTCTAAACCAGCAAGGCAGGAAGAACAGTTGCGGCAAGAATCAACAAACACTCCCACGCCTATCAAATCTCCAACTTTGAATTTACTTACTTGAGATCCAGTTTGTATAACCTTCCCAACAATTTCATGGCCAGGAACCATAGGAAAAATTGAAGGTCCCCATTCCTCGCGGGCTTGATGGATATCAGAGTGACAAATTCCTGCGTAGTAAATATCCAAAGCAACATCCCTAGGTTTTAATGCTCTACGCTCAAATTCAAATGGAACAAGATCAGCCTTAGGACTAAGTGCAGCAAAACCTTTTGTCTTCATGATTTTTTAGTTATTAAAAGGCAGCGATTGTTCGGCAGCGGGGTTTGAAACCTTGGAGGTTACTTTACGCATGTGGTGTCGACGACAGAGCACCTCATAGGTCACCTTTGCAGAGGCGCTTACATCTCCAACTACAACCTGTTCCCCTTCGGTGACCATATTTCCATCAATAATTCTTGCGTTATGGGTTGCGCGCTCACCGCACCAACAAAGTGCCTCTACTTGCAGATTTTGTACACGATCAGCTAACTCAACCAATCGGGCACTACCTGGAAATAATTTAGTTCTAAAATCAGCCAAAATACCGAATGCATATACATCTATCCCTAATCCATCAACAATTTTTGCCAATTGTTCAATTTGCTCCGCTGAATAAAACTGTGCTTCATCGCAGATAATGAAGGTAATTCTTCCGCCTATGGAGAGGCGTTCAACAATTAATTTATGAATATCTAGGTCATCATCAACCTCTAGAGCTTCAATCTGTAATCCAAGACGAGATGAAATCAAACCTTTACCGGCTCTGTCCTTGCTGGTAAAAATTACACCTTCCCGTCCTCGCGACCGATGGTTGTGGGCAGTCTGCAGCGCGAGAGTGGACTTACCACTGTCCATCGTTCCGCAGTAATAGATTAATTCGGCCATGTGGTCATTCTGCCAATATTGTTTGAATCTTTAGGCCAGGATGGCCTTTGGCGATCCGTGATCTTCCACCTAGTGCAGGAATCTCTAGGAGAAATGCAAGGGTTACGGGGGACAATCCGGCCATTTTGATCAACTCTGTGGCAGCCACGGCAGTTCCCCCTGTGGCTAACACATCATCTACTAAAAGAACTTTTCCACCGTTTGGAATTAAATCGGAGTGAATCTCTAGCGTTGCTTTGCCGTACTCAAGATCATAACTGTTTGAAAAAGTTTTCCCAGGCAGTTTGCCAGATTTTCGTATCGGGATTAAACCTTTATTACTGATAGCTGCAACTGCTGCGGCAAAAATAAAGCCTCGGGCTTCCACACCAGCTATATATTCGACTTCGGTAGCATGTTCTGCAATTTGATTACAAACATCGCGAAATGCTTCTGCGTTTGCTAACAACGGGGTAATGTCTTTAAAAATAATCCCAGGTTTTGGAAAATCAGGGATTACCCTAATTAAATTTGAAGCGCTCATAACCACCCGCGCATCATATTCATAACTGCCATTATTTGGTGTCCGGGAGGGGAGTTGAACCCCTAAGCCCTTGCGGGCACTAACACCTCAAGCTAGCGCGTCTGCCAATTCCGCCACCCGGACTTATTTGTATTTTAACGCAATCTCGATTCAATGGAAATTGAAGTTATGTAGGAGAATAGGGGTATGAAACTTACCCCTGAGCAAATAATTCAATTAGAAGATGAAACGGTTTTGCTCTGTCAGGAAATGATTCGCATTCCGAGCGTTAATTATGGCGAAGGTAAGGGCGATGAAAAAGCGATGGCCGAGTATGTCGCGCTCAAGTTAAGCGAAGTTGGAATTAAGAGTGAGTTAATTGAAACAGCGCCAAATCGGGTAAATGTTGTTGCACATATTCAAGGGCGCGAAGAAGATCGTCCTGGTCTAGTTTTACATGGTCACATTGATGTCGTTCCGGTGAATGCCGATGATTGGTCAGTTGATCCATTTGGAGGAGTCATCAAAGACGGATTTATTTGGGGACGTGGAGCTGTCGATATGAAGGATATGGATGCCATGATCTTGGCAACAGTTCGCATGTGGCAGAGAATTGGTTATAAACCGCCAAGAAATATTTTGTTGGTGTTTTTCGCTGATGAAGAAGCAGGATCAAATTATGGATCTCGCTGGTTGGTTAAACATCGTCCCGAATTGTTTGACGGGTATAGCGAAGCAATCTCAGAGGTTGGGGGATTTTCAATCACAATTACGGGTGAAAATCGGTTGTATTTAATTGAGGCAGCTCAAAAAGGAATTCAATGGCTCAAACTAACAGCGAAGGGCACCGCCGGTCACGGATCCTTTGTTAATAAAGATAACTCAGTTACGAAGGTATCTGATGCAGTTTCCCGAATTGGCAATTATGAATGGCCACAATTAGAAACTAAAACTAGTAGTAAATTTTTCAGAAAAATTGCCGAGCTAACTGGCGACAAATATGAGGCTAGCAATGTAAAACCTTTGCTTGATCACCTAGGTAATGCGGTAAAAATGCTGGGTGCCACAATTTCAAATACTGCAAATCCAACAATGCTCACAGCAGGTTATAAAGCGAATGTGATTCCAGGAGAGGCAAGTGCTGTTATTGATGGTCGTTTTCTTCCTGGCTATGAAGAAGAGCTGCATCAAACAATAAAGAAATTAGCAGGTGATGAGGTTTCGGTAGAGATTCTCACTCGAGATATAGCCTTGGAGGTAGATTTTGCAGGACCTTTAGTTGATGCCATGTGTAAAGCGATCAATAGCCAAGATGCGCAGGGCATCCCAGTGCCTTACCTAATGAGTGGTGGTACAGACAACAAAGCTTTGCATGACGTAGGCATTGTTGGTTATGGGTTTTCGCCATTGCGTTTGCCTAAAGATTTAGATTTCTTTGCACTCTTTCACGGAGTTGATGAACGGGTTCCAATTGATGGATTGAAATTTGGAGTAAGAGTTCTATATGAATTTTTGGATAATATTTAAAAATTAATTTGCTGAAACTTCGTTGAGCGCTTGGCGAACCTGATCTGGCAGAGTGATTTGTTCCACCGTTAAAATACCTCGCAATTGCGCACCAGTTCTGGCACCAATAAGCGCACTTGTTACACCTGGTGCGTCTCTAACCCAAGACAGGGCAACCTCTAAGGGCGAATATCCCAAACCATCTGCGGCAACAATTACCGCTTCAACAATTTGCTTAGAACGTTCGGTTAAATAGGGCTCTACAAAATTTGCGAAGTGAGGTGATGCACCTCGTGAGTCGGATGGCACTCCATTTCTGTATTTACCAGTTAAAACACCTCGGCCAAGTGGAGACCAAGCCAGAAAACCTAAATTCAATGCCGTGGCCGCAGGTATTACCTCCTCCTCAACCTTTCGATTTAATAGTGAATATTCATTTTGCGCACTTGTGATTGCTGCTTTTCCAAAAATCGGATTTTGTAGTGTTGCCGATCGCGCTAATTGCCAACCGTTGAAATTACAAACACTCACATACCTAGCTTTACCTGAGGATGTTGCATAATCTAGGGCTGAGAGTGTTTCTTCAAGGGGTGTTAATTTATCCCACGTGTGTATTTGCCACAGATCAAGATAATCCACATTGAGGCGAGTGAGGGTCCGATCTAAATCTGAAATCAATTCATTTCTTGAGTTGTTTACTTGACGCATTCCATCTTTGAAACTAATTCCAGCTTTCGAAGCTATAAATAGCTGATCTCGTTTAACTAAGGTATCGATGAATCCACCTAGAACTCGTACAGCATCGCCATCACCATAAACTGCTGCCGTATCAATTAGATTTCCGCCAGCTTCGACAAAATATTGAAGTTGTTGTGCAGCCTCATTCTCATCAGTATCACGACCCCAGGTCATAGTTCCCAGACCGAGGCGCGATATCGATACTCCACCTAATTTGCGACGTTCCATGGTTGGCAGAGTAGCAACGTGAGGTCAAAAATATCGGTAACCTTGCCAAATGCCGATTGTTTACCTACTACGTCACGCCCAATCTGTGGCCAACACCAAAGGAATTTTGGCCGGTCAAGATGATTCAGTGCAGCTCTCTAAAGATGGATTTAAGCAGTCAAAAGAGCTTGTGAATCATCTAAAAACCCTCAAGATAAACCAGGTTTACTGCAGTCCTCTGACTCGGTGTATTCAAACAATCACCCCTTTTATGAAAGTAAATCCAAAAATAGAGTTTGAGATTAAATCTGCATTAATTGAAATGAATTATGGGCAATGGTCTGGAAAGAAGTTAAGCGCTTTAGCTCGAGATAAAAGATGGAAGAGTGTTCAAAACAAGCCTTCTAGTTTTGTATTTCCCCAAGGTGAGAGTTTTAAGCAAATGCGACAAAGAGTTGACACTCTAATTGAAGAATTAAAACTGAAGAAAGGCCCGATTCTTCTTGTCACGCATGGTGACATTATCAAGATGATTTTGGCTGCCTCTTTGGCCCTACCGATAGACAAATTTCAAAGCTTTGTGGCAGAGCCCGCCTCAATATCCGCAATTAGCATAGGTAAGTCGTCGAATTCAATTATTCAAAGTAACTTCAAGATTCATAACTCGGATTTGAACCGCTTCAAAACCAATGCTCTAGGTGGCGGCAACATTATCGGAAGTTCAATTAAATGGTGGAAGAAGTAATGCCTAGGATCATATACAGACATCAACCAGCCAATCGATTTATTGTTAGTGCAATAGGCGAGCCCGGGCAGCGTGAATTTTTCATGCAGGTTAAATCTGGAAATAGTGTAAATACGGTTGCAATTGATAAAGGGCAAGTAATTGCACTTACAGAACGGTTTGAGGAGTTGATTCGCGAATTGCGTCGGGGAAAACTTGCATCACCTGAGGATTTAACAGCACCTGCCGTGCAAGATGGTGAACCTTTAGAACTTCCAATTGAATCTGATTTCACGGTCGGAGTAATCAGTATTACTTGGGAGAATGATTTTGTGGTGGTAAATCTGCAAGCAGCCTCACAAGATGATGAATTGCTTATTGATGATATTGATTATGGTCCAGATTTAATTGTTGCGAGTTTGAAGATCAATCAAATTAAAGGTTTTTGTGATCGCGCAAATCAAGTTGTGAATGCCGGCCGACCGGCGTGCCCATTTTGCGCCCTACCAGTTGATCCGCAAGGACATTTATGTCCAAGAGCTAATGGATACCGACGATGATAAAGACTTCGCAAGCTATCAAGAATTCAAATTTGATAGTAATCGGTAGATTAGTTGATGCGTCAAATGCCACTCTGCAAGCAAGCTTGGAAAACACTGATCCAATAATGAAGGTTATCTATAAACCAGTGCTTGGAGAAAAGCCATTATGGGATTTTGCCGATGGAAATTTAGCAAACCGTGAATATGCAGCTTACTTGTTGAGCCAAATGGCCGAGTTCGATTTGGTTCCAACTACAGTTCTTCGCGAAGGTCCATTTGGTTTTGGCATGGTTCAAGAGTGGATCGAAATCGATGAAAATTTGAATGTTGTCGAATTCGGTCAAGGAGATGATCCCCAATTGCGCAAACTCGCTCTTTTTGATGCAGTTATAAACAATACTGATCGTAAATTTGGTCACCTGCTTATTGATGTGACTGGAAAACTTAGAGGTTGTGATCATGGAGTTTGTTTTCACCAAGAAAATAAACTTAGAACTGTTTTGTGGCAATTTGCTGGAGAGAAATTCAACTCGGAAGAAATTGAGTTACTAAATAGGGTTAAGAAATTGGATTTATTTTCGATATTTGCAGATCTGCTCACTAATGATGAGATTAAAGCATTAGATTTTCGTGTTAGAGAGTTAATAAATACGGGGAAATTTCCATTCCCTAGTGATCAGTGGCCAGCCATTCCATGGCCACCAGTTTAGAAAGGATGGACAATCATGAATAGTTGGCCCAAACCATTTGTTCCAGCCTTGATCGATCATGCTTTTCCGTCGTTAGTGCTAAAGGATTCATCAGCAGGATTTATTGATGTAGGAAAATCTCAAGATTTTCGTATGTATGTATGTGGGATTACTCCATATGATGCGACACATTTAGGGCATGCAGCTACATATTTAGCTTTTGATCTTATTGCTAGATATCAAATTCTTTCGGGTAAGAATGTGAAATTCGTTGAAAACATCACCGATGTCGATGATCCACTTTTGGAGAGGGCTAATCGCGATAAAGTGGATTGGACTGCATTAGCAGATTCCCAAATTAATCTTTTCAAATCTGACATGTCAGCATTACGTGTAATGCCACCCGACTACTTTATTAAAGTCACGGAATCATTGCCTATCATAGAAGATTTCATAAAACGCGTAGACAACAATGGCTATTTATATAAGATAGGAGAAGATTTCTATTTTGCTGTAGAAAGTTTTTTAACTGATCTGCCTATCTCCATAGAGACAGCGATCAAAGTTTTCTCTGAACGAGGCGGTGATCCACATAGAGTGGGCAAGAAACACAAATTAGATCCTCTAGTTTGGAGCGCACACATTGATGGTGAACCAGGCTGGGAGAGTAGTTTTGGGTTTGGTAGACCTGGATGGCATGTTGAGTGCACAGCAATTGCTTGCAATTACCTCGATGAGAAAAATAATGATCCGATAGTTACCTTGCAAGGTGGTGGATCTGATCTGATATTTCCACATCATTTTATGAGTGCGCAGATAATTCAGGCAGCTTATGGCCGCAGGTTCTCAGAAAGTTTCGTTCATGCTGCAATGATTTCTTTAGATGGAGAGAAGATGAGCAAATCTAAAGGCAACTTAGTTTTTGTTTCTAAATTGGTTGAATCTGGCGTGGATCCGATGATTCTAAGATGGGCATTAATGCGTGGACATTATCAACAAGATCGTGCCTGGAATGATCATTTACTTGAAAATTCATCGCTAGAGGTTAATTTAGTTAGATCAGCATTGGCTCAAAGTGAGGTTGCTGAAACAAAAGATGTGATCGAATTATTGATAAAAGATATATCAAATAATCTTGATACAACATCTGCATTAGATCGCTTAATGGATTGGGCTAATTCCTCGAAAATCAACCCATCTGTTAATCAAAGTGGTTTGATGGCCAGAGCTATAGATTCCTTGTTAGGTTTAGCACTATAAATCAAGCTGTTGGCGGTCTTTACTAAGGTAAACTTATTGGAATGAACTCATTACGCGCTGCACTATCTGAACGCGTAGTTATTGCTGATGGTGCTATGGGCACAATGCTTCAAGCTCGAAATCCATCGCTAGAAGATTTCCAAAACCATGAAGGCTGTAATGAGATTTTGAATGTCACAAGACCCGATATCGTCAAAGAGGTTCATGCAGAGTATTTGGAAGCCGGTGTTGATGCGATCGAGACAAACACATTCGGAGCTAATTTTGCAAATTTGGCTGAATACGGAATAGAGGATCGAATCTATGAATTAGCGTATTCCGGTGCCAGCATTGCTAGGGAAATTGCCGATAGTTATTCAACGCATGAACATCCACGCTGGGTTCTTGGATCTTTAGGACCGGGAACAAAATTACCAACACTTGGTCACACTACATATGAGAAATTGAAAGAGGCTTACTCAACTGCATCCGATGGCCTGATTGCTGGTGGTTCTGACGCCTTGCTGATTGAAACCACTCAAGATTTACTGCAGGCTAAAGCTGCAATTAATGGCGCAAGAGATGCGATATCTCGTTCAAAGAAAGATATTGTTTTGATTGCGCAGGTGACTGTTGAAACTACTGGCACGATGTTGATGGGATCAGAGATCGGTGCCGCATTAAATGCGTTAGAACCAGTTGGTATTGATTTAATTGGATTAAATTGTGCAACCGGTCCTGCTGAAATGAGTGAGCATTTACGAGTTTTAAGCAAAGGTGCCAGTGTGGGGATTTCTGTAATGCCCAATGCTGGACTACCAGTTTTAAGTGATGGTGGCGCACATTACCCACTGGCTCCACTCGAATTGGCTTCAGCCTTAAAATCTTTTGTAAAAGATTACAAGGTGAACTTAGTTGGTGGTTGCTGTGGTACTACTCCAGCACACATGAAAGCGGTCGTGGAAGCTTTAAAAGATACGAGGCTTTCTGATAGAGAAATTACTCGCGAAAATGGTGCATCATCACTTTATCAATTCGCACCATTTAGACAACAAAATACTTATCTATCCATTGGTGAAAGAACTAATGCCAATGGTTCCAAAGCTTTCAGAGATGCTCTTTTAGCGGAGGACTGGCAAACATGTGTTGAGATCGCTAGAGATCAAATTCGTGATGGTGCACATATGTTGGATTTGTCAGTTGATTATGTTGGAAGAGATGGCGTTTCCGATATGAAAGAGCTTGCATTTAGATTTGCCACCTCTTCAACCTTGCCAATAGTTCTAGATTCAACTGAACCAGCCGTTCTTGAGGCGGGTTTAAAACAACTAGGTGGACGTTCAGTCATTAACTCTGTTAATTATGAAGATGGCAATGGTCCCACTTCTCGTTTTGCCAGAATTATGCCGCTAGTAGTTGAGCATGGCGCAGCAGTCATAGCTTTGACCATCGATGAAGATGGTCAAGCCCGAGATGCTCAGTGGAAGTTGAAAGTAGCAAGACGATTGATAACCGATTTAACTCGGAATTGGGGGATGAAAGTCGAAGACATATTGATCGATTGCCTTACCTTTCCGATCGCAACGGGACAAGAGGAAACCAGGCGAGATGGAATTGAAACCATTAATGCAATTAAAGCTTTGAAGAGTGAATTCCCAGAGGTTCAAACCACACTTGGTGTTAGTAACGTCTCCTTTGGATTAAATCCTGCAGCGCGAATTGTTCTCAACTCTGTATTTTTAGCAGAGGCGGTAAAAAATGGATTAGATTCAGCAATTGTTCATCCGTCAAAAATTACGCCAATTAATCGAATCCCTAATGACCAATTAGAAGTGGCTTTAGATTTGATTTATGATCGCCGGAAATTTGATGATGACGGAAATGTTTCTTATGATCCTTTGACCAGATTTTTGGAGCTTTTTGAAAATGTTAAGGTAACAAGTACAAAAGAAAGTCGCGCAGCCGAGTTAGCTGCACTTCCATTGGATGAGCGCTTGCAACGTCGAATTATTGACGGAGAAAAAGTTGGCTTAAATGAGGATTTAAAGAGCGCTTTAGATTCTGGATTACCGGCGCTGACTATCATAAATGAACATCTACTTTCGGGGATGAAAGTAGTGGGAGATTTATTTGGAAAAGGTGAAATGCAACTACCTTTCGTGCTTCAATCTGCTGAAGTTATGAAAAGCGCGGTGGCTTATCTAGAGCCGTTCATTGAGAAAACCGATGAAGAAGGTCGGGGGAAGATTCTCCTAGCAACAGTAAAGGGTGATGTTCACGATATTGGTAAAAACTTAGTTGACATTATTTTGTCTAACAATGGCTATGAAACTGTCAATATTGGAATCAAGCAAACTGTAAATCAGATCATCGATGCGGCAAATGAAAATAATGTTGATGTTATCGGTATGTCTGGACTTCTTGTGAAATCCACCGTAATCATGAAAGAAAATTTACAGGAGTTAGATTCAAGGGGATTAGGCAAAAAATGGCCAGTAGTTTTAGGCGGAGCCGCTTTAACACGTTCATTTGTTGAGCAGGATTTAACTGAACAATTCTCCGGCACTGTTCGTTATGCCAAAGATGCTTTTGAAGGATTGAAACTGATGGATACTTTAATGGGTATAAAAAGAGGAGTTCCAGGTGTCGAATTACCACCATTAAAGCCACGTCGAACTCCTAGAACTTCAAACCTTTCTACCTCCGCTATTGATACAACACGAAGTGATGTTGCTAGAAATAATCCAGTACCAGTCGCGCCATTTTTTGGTTCACGGGTAGTTAAAGGCGTAGCTCTTGCGGATTATGTGGGGATGTTGGACGAGCGAGCTTTATTTCTTGGTCAATGGGGATTAAAAGGAAAAGATTTCGAAACTATGGCATCAGAACAAGGTCGACCTCAATTGAGATCATTACTCAATGACGTTCAATCAAAGGGTTGGTTAAATGCTGCAGTTGTGTATGGATATTTTCCATGTGTAAGCGAGGGAAATGATCTAATAATTCTTAACCATGAAGGACCGGCAAAAGGTGAGGAACGGTTGAGGTTCACATTCCCACGTCAAAGCAGAGATCGCAGGTTGTGTTTGGCTGATTTTTTTAGAAGCAGATCTAGTGGAGAGATCGATGTTGTTAGTTTCCAAGTAATCACAATGGGTCAATCCATTAGTGATGCAATAAGTAAATTGTTTCAAGCCAATCTTTATCGAGAGTACTTAGAATTACATGGATTATCTGTGCAATTGACCGAATCATTAACCGAGCACTGGCATGCCCGTACACGCGAAGAATTGAAGATTGCTGGTTCAGACTCAAAAGATTTGAAGGAAATTTTCGATAAAGGTTATAAAGGATCGCGGTACTCTTTTGGATATCCTGCATGTCCAGATTTAGAGCAACAAGTTCAAATATGTGAATTGCTGGATCCAAAACGTATCGGAGTTGAGTTATCCGAAGAGTTCCAACTTCATCCAGAGCAGTCAACATCTTCAATTGTGCTCCACCATCCAGAAGCTAAGTATTTCAACGCATCATGAGTGCAATTCTTTTTGATATGGATGGAACTTTGATCGATTCTGAACCTCTGTGGTTCGCTGCTGAGGTTCAGGTAATGGCAGAGCTAGGCGCAGATTGGAAACCTTCTGATCAAATAAACTGTTTGGGTGGCCCGATGGAACGCACCGAAAGGTATATGCAAGAACTTACTGGGAATGTAAAGCCAATTGGATATTTCAGTGAGCGATTGGATCTTGTAATGGAACAGAAATTGGCCAGCGATTTGTCCTTTATGCCAAATGCCCTGGAATTAATCTCTGAATGCACCGAAGCTGGAATACCGCTGGCCTTAGTTACCGCTAGCACAGGCAGGCAGATGAGATCGGTTTTAACTAGATTTCCAAGTAACACATTTAAAGCTACGATTTCACGAGATGATGTTAAAAATTCAAAACCTTTTCCAGATCCTTATTTACTTGCAGCCGAAACTATAGGAGTGGATATTAAAAAATGTTTGGTTTTTGAAGATTCATTGACCGGTGTTGAGTCAGGACTAAGAGCAGGTGCACAAGTGATTGGGATCCCGCACTTAGTAGAAATGCAGCCGCATTCAAATTTACGCCTAATTAATTCCTTATCAGAGGTTGATTTGGTTCAGATTCTTAATTGGTATCCGCATATGAATAGTATGGTTAAAGTTGATGATTGATAAAAATTTTAAATATGGAGATCGTGTTCAATTAACTGATGTTAAAGGAAAATTGTATTCAATTACATTAACCCAAGGGTCAGAGTGGCATACCCATAAAGGCATGCTTAAACATGATGAATTAATTGGATTGCCCGAAGGTTCAATAGTCGCAACAAATCAAGATTTACGATTCCAAGCTTTTAGACCATTACTAGCAGATTATGTTTTATCAATGCCAAGGGGAGCCACAATTATTTACCCTAAAGATGCCGCAATGATTCTTGGTATCGCTGATATAAAGCCGGGTCTTAGAGTTCTTGAAGCTGGGGTCGGATCTGGTGCCTTAAGCATTTCATTACTCCGTGCTATCGGAGAGCAAGGTGCATTACATTCAGTTGAGATTCGAGAGGATTTTGCTGAGATCTCTGAAAAGAATGTTTCATCCTATTTTGGTGGCAAACCTGCTAATTGGAAATTAACTGTCGGAGCTTTGCAGGATCAAAAATATGAGGCTGATTTTGATCGAGTGGTACTGGACATGCTCTCTCCTTGGGAGTGCATTGATGTTGCTTCTAAGGCTTTAGTTCCTGGGGGAGTATTTATGGCTTACGTGGCTACAACGACGCAACTTTCCAAAATCGCTGAGGCAATTAAAGAGTCTGGTAATTTCACTGAACCTGAATCCTCCGAAACTATTGTGCGTGGATGGCATCACGAGGGTTTGGCAGTGCGTCCACAACATCGAATGATCGGGCATACTGGTTTCTTAATTTTCTCACGTCGAATGGCACCTGGTGTTCCAGTTTTACCAAGACGACGAAGACCTTCGAAAGGTTCGTACGGCGTAAACGAGTAAATTAAGAAACTTTAATTAAATCCACAACGAAAATTAAAGTTTCATTAGGACCAATCGCGCCACCAGCGCCTTGAGCTCCGTAACCAAGATCTGGTGGGATCACCAATAATCTTCTACCGCCTTCTTTCATTCCAGGAATACCTTGTTGCCATCCGGCGATTACTCCACTTAACGGGAATGTTGCTGTTTGTCCAGAATCCCAAGAAGACTCAACTAAAGTTCCAGTGCTCCAAGCCATCAATGTGTAGTGAACTTCTAGAACCGATGTTGCAACTGCTTCTTTGCCAGTACCTACAAAAATATCTTTTGATTGCAAAGTAGAAGGGGGATTACCGTTGGTCTTGGTTATGGTTGGTTTAGCACCTTTATCACCACCGATTTCAGGTAAGGATCCGGATGAGGATGAGTTCTGATTTACCATGGGATCAACACCTCCGTCGGTTGAACAGGCTGTTAGAAGCAATATCGATAGTGAGGCGATCATAATTTTCTTTAATTTGAGCATACTCAATCCTAGCAAACCTTTTTGATATCGCTAGCCTAAGTCTGTGAGCGATCAAAAAACTGAGAGATTGATCAATTTAACCCTTGCTCTACTAAGTGCTAAACGGTATCTAACAAAATCTGAAATTTTCAAGAATGTCGCTGGTTATTCTGGTACACCAGAAACTATGGAACGAATGTTTGAACGAGATAAAGACGATCTTCGAAACTTAGGGATACGAATTGAAGTACGAGCTTTGGATCCGCTTTTTGAAGATGATCAAGGTTATTTAATCGATAGTAATACTTTTCAAATCAATCCAGATGATTTCTCAAAAGAGGAAATTTTGTTCCTCACGATGGCTGCAAATTTATGGCATGGATCAGCATTACAGCAAGATTCAAAGGCAGCATTACTAAAGATTCAATCCTTAGATGGCTTGGTAGCGGCAGATACTGTTAACTCACCGGTTGTTGAAGATAATGAAGATTCAAGGAAGCTTTTGTTGTTATTTGATGCGGTGGAACGTTTAATCACGCTGGAATTCGAATACAAGGGAACAGTCCGTAAGGTTAAACCATATGGGATGTACACAAGAAGAGGATTTTGGTATCTAGCGGCAGAGGATTATGAGGGAATCAAATCATTTAAAGTTATTAGGATTGGTGAACAGATAAGGCATACAAGTAAATCTCACGGATTTACCAAACCATCAGAGTTTAAACTATCAACTTTCCTTGAAAGTATTAACTCTCCAACAACAGTTAGGGCTGAAGTGAGAGTTCGCAAGAATCAAGCACTAGCACTAAGAAAAAGACATAAAGTTGTAGAAATTGATTCAGATTGGGACCAACTGTTCATAGATTACATATTCGAAGAAGATTTAATTGAATCTTTACTCTGGTATGGATCAAGTGTCGTAGTTTTATCCCCAAAAAATATTCGAGATCAGATCCTAATTCGCGCCAAGGGATTATTGAATGTCTGATACGGCCGCTGTCAGAGCGATTAGAACTATGGATTTGATTCCATACATTCTCGAACATCCAGGAATCTCTATTAATCAGCTGGCTGGAATATTCAATGTCACGGAAAAGGAAATTGAAAAAGATCTCCAATTAGCCTTTATGTGTGGTTTGCCTGGTTATACACCTTACGAATTAATCGATTTAACCTATGAAGAAGGAGTGGTTTCCATAATTGATCCTCAGGTGTTAAATAAACCTAGGAATTTTTCTAGTAGTGAAAGAGTAGTAATAGCCCTAGGCTTGCAGATATTAAAAGAAATTAATGTGGGAAACCCCGAGAACCTCGAGAAGATTGTTAATTTGAACAGTAAATTTACCGCGAGTCAAAATGTTGATCAGCATTTTATGAATGAACAGGATTTATCGTTTCCATTTCTTAACCTAGTTAAACAGGCTCTCTTTGAAGAACGAGTTGTTTTTTTTGATTACCAGTCTGTTTCAAAAGATGTGTTATCTAATCGTAAAGTTTTACCTCATAAACTGTTTCTACAAAATGGAAATCTTTATCTTTCTGGATATGATTTAAGTGCGCATTCAGATAGAATATTCAAGGCAGATCAAATTTTGAATTGCGCGATTGGAGAGAAATCAAGTTTGGACAATATTGGTTCAAAGAGACAAGAAGAAATTGTGGAATTAATTGTGGATCTGGAAAACATTAATTTTATTGAGAGAAATTCATCAATAATTGTTGATCAAAAAGTATCTGGAGGCAAGTTTCATGTGAAACTTAAATCAGGTAATTTTGAGTGGCTTAAGAGAGCTATTCTCAGCAATGCCCCTTCAATCTCAGTAATATCACCGAAAGCATTGGCCTCTGAGGTTGAACAGATGGCATCCGACTTAATATCAACTTATTCTGACCAGAGTTAAAATGTGGGGTAGTATGCGCTTATGAATTCACTTAAGCCTTGGCACTTATTAGTACTCGCAATTGTTTTTCTGATCCTATTTGGTTCAAAACGCTTGCCAGATTCTGCTCGTTCACTTGGAAGGTCACTTCGAATATTCAAAAGCGAAGTTCAAGAGATGAACAAGGACGACTCTAAAGAGGATAAGAAAACAGATCCAAGTTCTGAAAAGTAGTTTTTGTGAGTAAGCAGCGTGGCGGCAAAATGCCACTGCTAGATCATCTTCGTGAGTTTCGGAATCGATTGATCAAGTCACTACTCGGAGTGTTTGTAGCAGCAATTATTGGATGGTTTTTTTATCAATCCATAATTCGATTACTAACTTTACCTTTCTGCGATTTAGGCTCCAATAGCCTGCCAGCGGATGGTAAATGTGGCGATTTGTATGTGAATGGAATTCTGGGCCCTTTCAATTTGCAAGTTAAAATATCTTTACTTACAGGCGTAATTCTGGCAGCTCCGATTTGGATCTATCAATTATGGTCCTTCATCACCCCGGCATTACACCGGAAAGAGAAAAAAGTTGCGATAATTTTCTCAATAGTTGCCACGCCATTATTTGCCACGGGAGTTTTGTTGGCGTATTTGATTTTGCCGCATGCAGTTGATGTACTTCTTGGATTTACTCCGGAAAACCTTGGCAACCTGGTTAGATTTGATGAATATCTAGATTTTGTATTGCGATTGATTCTTATATTCGGAATAGCGTTTGTTCTACCACTATTCCTGGTTGCTTTAAATTTACTCGGTTTAATATCAGGTAAATCTATTCTTAAACCATGGCGTACTGCTGTGTTTCTTTGTTTCGTTTTCACCGCGGCTTTTACGCCTACACCTGATCCAATCACCATGACATTGCTGGCGATTCCGTTGTGCCTTATTTATTTTCTGAGCGGATTATTTGCTTTATTTACCGATAGAAGAAGACCAAAGATTTCTACAGCTAATATTGATGCATCACCAATAGACAAACCAGAATCAATTTAAATGTGGCTTTTAGTCGTAAATTCAAAAGCCGGTAAAGGTAAAGCCGACAGCCTATCTCGAAAATTTGAGATGCTGCTC
>JBPCSS010000050.1:0-4467 GCA_051006855.1 Candidatus Nanopelagicus sp. | reverse complement strand
AATAAATGCCGCAAATGTTGCCTGCCAAAAAGAAATTCCGAAACCAAGAAAAAATGAACCATATGAGAGTGCTAAAAATGAAACATTTGCAGCTGCCCATGGCCAAAATAAAGAGCGCGCACTTCCACTTCGCTCTGATTTATTAATGAAATTTATGCTATTTAATTCAACTTTGCTAAAAATTGTTGCCATAGGAAATATATTAAACTCTTTTTTAAATAACTACCTTGGGCGCCTTCGGCGCTCATTGGGCCTTGGCCGAGATTTCTTTTTCTTACCGCCACCTTTAGATCTTGATCCGCGGTAGCTACCAGACCTACCACCGCCATCACTCTTTGTAGTTGACGCTGTAATTATTGGAATACCAGATGGCTCTGCAGCTCCAGTTACCTTTACTAGGTTGGCATCCATTGGTCTAACTGTCGACTCATTTAATCTCACGCCCGCTCTTGCAGCTAAGCCATGCACGCCTTTTCGTTGTTTATGAGTTGCAAGAGTCACAACTGTTCCAACCGCGCCTGCTCTAGCGGTTCTACCAGCTCTATGTAAATAATCTTTATGATTTTCTGGAGCATCAACATGTACTACAAGTGAGACATCATCAACATGGATGCCGCGTGCTGCAACATCTGTTGCTACTAACGCATTTGTTACTCCTGACTTAAATGCCTCTAACACTCTAGATCTTTGGGCTTGACTTTTACCCCCGTGAAGGGCGCCAACTGCAACACCAGCTTCATTCATTCGCTTAGTTAACTTATCCGCCCCATGTTTAGTTCTAACAAAGAAAATACTTTTTCCTTTTCTAGCTGCAATCTGTGATGTAATTAAATCTTTATGTGACTGCTCCATTATCAACACATGGTGAGTCATATTTCCTGCAGTTGATTTCTCATTAGCAAGAGAATGAGTAACAGGGTTTTTTAAGTACTTCTTAACCAGTGAGTCAACATCCTTATCCAAAGTTGCACTAAAGAGCATCCGCTGGCCACCAGGCTTAGTTAAATCTAATATCCTTTTAACATCTGGTAAAAATCCCATATCTGCCATTTGATCTGCTTCATCCAATACTGTTATTTCAATATCATCTAGCTTGATGTGTTTTTTCTGAATTAAATCAATTAATCTCCCAGGGGTCGCCACCACAATTGGTACACCACGTTTTAAAGCCTGAATCTGTTTTGAGTAAGAAAGACCACCTGCAACAACTTGTGAGTTTAAATTAACTGATCGTGATAAAGGTGTGATTACATCACTGATCTGCATGGCAAGCTCTCTAGTTGGTGATAAAACCAAAGCCAGAGGTCTCATAGAGGCAGCAGTTTTTCCAGCAAGTCTGGTCATTAACGCCAAACCAAAGGCAAGAGTTTTACCAGATCCAGTTTGACCTCGACCTAAAATGTCTTTGCCGGCAATGGCATCAGGCAGTGTCGCTTTTTGAATCGGAAATGGCTTTTCAATTCCAGAGTTATGCAAAATTTTAGTTAGCGCAGCGTTAACGCCTAAATCTTTAAATGTCATACATCAACCTATCAAGACATGATGCGCGTCTTGGTGGTGATTTGAGATTAAGACTCGCATGGCACTTACAAATTGTAAGTACATGGGGAATTACTGACTCTAGTTTACCTTAACTTTTTAATTGTTATTACCAAAAATTAATCGACACGTATTTTGTTGTTATTTACTAACAACTCAACAGCAACAATTCCCTTATCCCCGTCGTTTGTTTCAGGCTTAACCCACTCAATTTCAACATCAGTCATTCCATTCTTAATCTCATCTTTAAACCAAGAATCTGCCAATTGTTCATCATCTGCGATTACTATTTTGGAAATTTTGGCAACACTATTTCCATCTTTTGATGGGTGTTGATCCGTTTGCCATTGAATGAAAAAAGGTAGTTCACCGGCTCCGGTAATCTCTTTTACGCCTATCTGCTTCCATTTTAATTCGCTGCCATCAGGTTTAGTTCGGTAACCATCAGCAGCTTTTCTGCCAAATTTTTCTTCCACTTTTGCTAAATCATTTGAACTAAAAACCCAAGTCAACCAACCGCCACCAGCATCTGCTTTTTTCTTCACAGCTTGTCCAAAAGGAGTTGCATCTGTTGCTGGGTGATCAAGTGGACAAACTATTTCAATGTATTGACCATTGAGTAATGGCGCAGTGAAATTTCTTGTGCCAAATTTCGGATGAATTCCACCATCGATAAATGCAGTACCGATCTGTGAACCAATTCGATTAACTACATCGGAGATCTGATCGTGGGATGCAACATAGGAAACATGGTCAAGACGCATGAGAGTATTTTGCCTTACCTTTATGGGTGCTAATTACCATTTTCTTAACGCAATTCACACATTAGCGCTTCAATAAGTAATAAAGGCGCTGCATTTTGAGCCAAATTCCGTCGGGTTTTTAAGATCGCTTCAATTTTGCCCAGAGTTCTGGCTGGATTAGTTGAGTTTGCCATCATTTTGATTTGCTCAATTAAATCTTGATTGATCAGTGAATCTGTCGAATTTGATTGAAGAAGTAATACATCTCGATATAGCGTTGCAAGATCTAATAGAGCTCTGTCTAAATAATCTCTGACCATTCTTGTTGATCTAGATTTTTGTTCCTTTTCTAATTCTTTCACAGCTTTAGTTCCGCCAGTAGCCATTTTGCTACCGGTTGCACCCCAAGCCTCTTTTAATTTCGAAATTTCATTTTCATCTTTTTTATCAGCATCAGCTAATGCATCAGTTTTGGCTGCATCAACTAAAAGCTGAGCTGCTTTAAATGCCGAGGCAATATCTTTGATCATCAATGGTAGTTTCAAAATATTTGCCCGGTTTTGGCTTGCATTAACATCTGTTGCCAATCTTCTTGCTCGCCCAATATGACCACCTGAAGCACGTGCTACAAACTCTGCTGTTTTTGGATCTATTGAGTCTCGTTCGATCAATAAGTTGGTGATTGCTTTGGTAGAAGGGGTGCGAAGGGCTAAGTGCCTGCATCTAGATCTAATTGTTGGCAATACATCGGTTAAGGTTGGAGCACACAGAAGCCAAATGGTTCTTAACCCTGGCTCTTCAATTACTTTTAACAAAGCATTTGCAGCAGAGTCGGTTAAACGATCAGCATCTTCAATTACAACCACACGATAACTTGCCACAGATGGTGCCCAAGATGCTCTGGTGATCAGCTCTCTAACTTCATCAATTTTAATGGATAAACCTTCAGTTTTAATTAACTCAACATCTGCATGCGAACCAAGAATCGTGGAAAGACAATCATTGCATTTACTACATCCACCATTTGGACAAACAAGTGCAGCTGCAAATGCAATTGCGGCATTTGAACGACCAGAGCCAGGCGGGCCGGTGAAAAGCCAGGTACTAGTCATTACTTGGCTTAAATCATTTGATTTATGAGCAGCCTGGGCAGCATCTTTTAAGATCTCAACTACTTGAGATTGATCAACTAAGGATGAAAAAACACTCACTGCTATTTCAAATTTCTCTTCAAGGATTTAATAGCGCCTACTCTTTCAACAATAATTTGATGAATTTGTTCAATAGTTAAAGATGCATCCACTACCAAGAAACGTTCGGGATCAAGATGAGCGAGGTTTAAATACTCCTGCCTTACTCTTTCATGAAAGGCCAAAGGCTCACTTTCTAAACGATCAGTTGAATGCAATCTAGCTAAACCAATCTCGGCTGGTAAATCCATAATTACAGTTAAAGTTGGAGTCAAAGACTCTGTTGCCCATCTTGAAATTCTTGCGACCTCACTAGGTAGTAAAACTCTTCCAGCTCCTTGGTATGCAATTGATGAATCAAAGTATCTATCTGTAATTACTATCTCACCTCTTTGCAAAGCAGGTCTAATTAATGAGAAGACATGGTGTGCTCTATCTGCTGCATACATCAAAGCTTCAGCACGAGGTGATATCACACCAGTTTTATTGTCCAACAAAATATCCCGTAATTGATTACCTAACGTAGTTCCCCCAGGTTCTCGGGTAAGCAACACTGTTTCTCCATTTTTCTCCAGCCACTCTTTTAATAACTTCGTTTGAGTTGATTTGCCAGAGCCTTCACCTCCTTCAAATGAGATAAATACGCCGCTTGTAATCTGACCAGTGATCGCGCCTAGCTCGCCACGAAATGCTGATTTAATATCACTTAAAAGTGAAATATTTGGTCGATCACGCATTTGGCGGTATGAAATAACTCCAACTAAAACTGCTATGAGACCTGCAAAAAACATTGTAAAAGCAGCACCGTTATAGGTAATTGTTGTTGTTCTAAAAGAGTAAGTATGTTCACCAATAGCTGCTGCTACTAAAGGTGAAATTGCTAATACTAAAACTAGTGAAACTCTGATTAGGGATTGAACAAATGCAAATGTTCTCCCCCGAACCTCATCTTCAACCTCAAGCCCTAGCATGGTAAAGCCTGTTACCCAAGAGAT
>JBPCSS010000049.1:0-18241 GCA_051006855.1 Candidatus Nanopelagicus sp. | reverse complement strand
TGTGTCCAAACATATGTAACTGGTAGTTGCATCAAAGCGGACAAGCGAACCGCGCCACGCATGTAATCACTGAAAACAAGAAATGTGCCAGCGAATGGTTTTACTAAACCATGCAGTGCTGCACCATTTAATATGGAACCCATTGCATGTTCTCGAATGCCAAAATGAATAATTCGACCAAATTGATTAGCACCTGCCATCTTGCTGCTGGTTGGCAGGAATGAACCTCCATTTTCAATCGTAGTGTTATTGCTTTCAGCCAGATCTGCTGACCCACCCCAAAACTCAGCTAGAGCGGCAGCAATTGATTGAATAACCTTGCCGGATGCTGCGCGGGTGGCAATCTCTTTATCTGTTGGAAAGACTGGAATCTTTGCCTCCCAGTTGGCTGGTAACTCTTTCTTTAAAAGTCGATTAAGTAATGCAGCTTCAGTGGTATTGCTCTTTTGCCATGATTCAAATTTATCAAGCCAATTCTTATGCATTAGCGCACCGCGTTGTTGGATACCCCTGGCATGATTGATGACTTCATTTGATACAAAGAAAGATTGTGATGGATCCATACCAAGTTGTTGTTTGGTAGCAGCAACCTCTTCAGCTCCTAAAGCAGAGCCATGTGACTTAGCAGTACCTCGAGCTTTCGGGGCAGGCCAGGCAATTACTGTGCTCACTCTGATAAATACCGGTTTATTCCTGATTTCTAGAGATTTAAGCATGGCTATTTCTAAACTTTCACGATCAACATCTCCATCAGCTTTTGCCGGAACCTCAAAAACTTCCCACCCATATGATCTGTAGCGAGCAGAAACATCCTCAGTGAATGCCACATGAGTATCACCTTCAATTGATATTCGATTGTCATCATAAATAATCTTTAAATTTCCAAGTGCTTGGGTTCCAGCAAGTGAGGAGGCTTCAGCGCTAACTCCCTCTTGCAAATCCCCATCTGAGGCCAACACCCAAATATTATGATCAAAAATATCTGTCTTATTCTCTGGATCCAATAAACCTTTTTCGTATCTGGCAGCCATTGCCATTCCAACTGCATTAGCAACACCTTGCCCAAGCGGTCCAGTTGTGGTCTCTACACCAATGGTGTGCCCATACTCTGGGTGTCCTGGAGTTTTAGAGTTTAAGGTTCGAAAACTCTGCAAATCTGATAACTCAACGCCGTAACCGGATAAATAAAGCTGGATATACAAAGTTAGTGATGAATGCCCACAGGAGAGTACAAAACGATCTCTTGCAATCCAATCGGGATTAGCCGGATCATGTTTTAGAATTCTTTGAAACAATGTGTAGGCAACCGGCGCCAGTGACATTGCAGTTCCAGGATGACCATTTCCAACTTTCTGGACTGCATCCATGGCTAAGGCTCTAGATGTGGCTACTGCCTGATCATCTAAAGATTGCCATGCTGGTAATGTCATAAATGAAAACCTTTCAGCCTAAAGCCTGAGTCTGCCACTTTTACCAATGACCAGCCGCTTACCCAGACTAAAGTCGCTCCTAAAAGATGAATAGCCACCAGAACAACGGGGAGTCCGGTGAAGTACTGGACATACCCAACTAACCCTTGAGCTAAACAAATAAAAAGAAATAGACCAACCCGCTTATTTACCATCTTCAGCCCTAATTGACGGGTGATAAGAAATAGCATCGAAGTTAGAACCAGTAAGGCAATAACCAAATCTGCATGCAACCAGGAAACAACCCTAGGATCAAAGCCAAAACGCTGCGCCTGTTCATCGCCTGCATGGGGCCCGCTGCCGGTAACAATGGTTCCAGCAATTAATACAAACAAGGTTAACCAAATCAGCAATGGCAGGATTGGTTTTGCAAGTCCTAGTGCAGGCTCTTTTACCACCCCAACCACTTCATATCGAAGTGAAATAGCACCAGAGATTAAGAAAATGGAGAGTAGAAAATGGCCAGCAACTGGCAGGGGATGCAGATCTGTCAGAACAGTAATGCCACCTAAAACTCCTTGGCCCAAAATTCCAAGCACTTGTAATAGGGCTAGCGTGCGAATCCGAACTTTGTTAAGGAGGTTCTTTGAGTACTTAATCGAAAAAATTACCGCAGCCAGGGCTGTAATCAATAAAACAAAGGTTAGTAAACGGTTTCCAAACTCTATCCATGCATGCAATGCGCCTTCGGCCTGCCCAGGAACTGGGGTATAGGAACCGGCGGTGCACTCTGGCCAGGTCGGGCAACCTAAACCAGATCCAGTAACTCTTACCGCGCCACCAGTAACAATTAGCGCACCTTGAAGGAAAACTAGAAGTGCAAAAACCCTGCCAGCTATTGAGCTTTTGGCCACCAACATGATTTAAGCCTATTGGTTCAACCCTTTAGCTGGCGCGATTTTTCGATCGGGTAAGGCGCATTTCACATGGAACACCCCAAGCAGGATTGGCGCTTGGGGATGAATTACGCAACACTTATGTTGTGAAAAAGAGTGAACCAGATAAGACACGGGATCAGGTTGCCCGTACCATTTTAGAAGGTGGCCCTGCCACTGCAGCGGCGTTGGCTAAAAAATTAGCAATTACCCCTGCTGGAATTCGGCGGCATTTAGATTCATTAATCAGTCAAGGCGTGTTAACTGCTAAAGATCCATATCAATCAAATGAGCGCGGTCGAGGACGTCCTTCAAAAGTATTTGTTATGACTGATACTGGACGTGAAAAGTTTGAACATTCATATGATGATTTGGCTGTTGCAGCTCTTAAATTTATGGCTACCAAGAATGGCGAACATTTAGTCAATGAGTTTGCCGCCAGTCGAGCAGATGATCTGATTCGAAAGGGTGAGCAAATTAAGTTATCCAATAAATCAATGCTTGAAAAAACTAAAGCGCTTGCAAAGTTGCTAACCAAAGAGGGGTACTCAGCCTCCACCGATAAGTTGGGAAATGGCGAAGAAATTTGTCAGCATCATTGTCCAATCGCTCATGTCGCATCAGAATTTCCACAATTGTGTGAAGCAGAAACCAAAGCATTCTCAGAGATCTTAGGTACTCACGTACAAAGACTTGCCACGATTGCACATGGCGATGGTGTTTGTACAACATTTATCCCAAACAACATTTCCCCCCACTCAACAGCTAGAGTAAAAGAAGGAGCACGCAAATGACCCAAATCGCGCATCCAGAGTTAGATGGAATTGGAAAGTATGAGTACGGCTGGGCAGATAAAACTGATGCCGGGTCAAATAGTCGACGAGGTCTTAACGAAGAGGTAGTGCGGGATATCTCATCAAAGAAAAGTGAACCAAAGTGGATGCTTGATCTTCGCCTAAAGGGTTTAAATTTGTTTGATAAGAAACCAATGCCAAGTTGGGGCTCTGACCTAAGTGGGATCTTCTTTGACACGATTAAATACTTTGTTAGATCAACTGAAAAGCAGGCAACCTCTTGGGAAGAGCTGCCTGATGACATCAAAAATACCTATGATCGATTGGGTATTCCGGAGGCAGAAAAGAAAAGATTAGTTTCAGGCGTTGCAGCCCAATATGAATCTGAGGTGGTCTACCACTCCATTCGTGAGGACTTGGAAAAACAAGGAGTACTTTTCCTTGATACTGACACAGCTCTTAAAACCCATCCAGAAATTTTTCAAGAGTATTTTGGAACCGTAATTCCGGTAGGAGATAATAAATTTGCCGCTCTTAATACTGCAGTTTGGTCTGGCGGATCATTTATTTATGTTCCAAAGGGCGTGAAAGTAGATATCCCATTGCAGGCGTATTTCCGAATAAATACCGAAAATATGGGTCAATTTGAGCGAACACTAATCATTGCCGATGAAGACTCATATGTTCATTATGTCGAAGGGTGTACTGCGCCTATTTACTCCTCAGATTCTTTGCACTCTGCGGTGGTTGAAATTATCGTTAAGAAGAATGCTCGTGTTCGTTATACAACAATTCAAAACTGGTCAAATAACGTTTATAACTTAGTTACTAAGCGGGCAACTTGTGCAGAGGGTGCAACAATGGAGTGGATTGATGGCAACATCGGCTCTAAGGTCACCATGAAATACCCAGCTGTAATGTTGATGGGACCTCATTCAAAAGGTGAAACTCTTTCGATTGCTTTCGCAGGTGAAGGCCAACATCAAGATGCTGGAGCAAAAATGGTGCACGCGGCTCCTTTCACATCTTCAACCATTATTTCTAAATCAGTTGCACGCGGTGGTGGTCGAACCTCTTATCGCGGATTGGTAAAGGTTGAAAAAGGGGCACATCACTCTAAGAGCACAGTGAAGTGTGACGCACTTTTGGTCGATACGATTTCTAGATCTGATACATATCCATATGTAGATGTTCGCGAAGATGATGTGTCGATGGGCCATGAGGCTACAGTCTCCAAGGTTAGTGATGATCAACTGTTTTATTTGATGTCACGTGGTCTTGGCGAAGATGAAGCTATGGCAATGATTGTCCGTGGATTCATTGAACCAATAGCAAAAGAACTGCCAATGGAGTATGCATTAGAACTAAACCGATTAATTGAGTTACAAATGGAAGGCGCTGTTGGTTAATGAGTTTGCTAACAACTAATTATCTAACGCCCACCGGACGCGAAGAAGCTTGGCGTTTTACGCCATTAAAGCGACTAGCTGGGTTGCATGATGCGACTACCAAAGTTGCAGATCACATCTCACTTTCAGCAAAATCGGCTCTGCCAAAGGGTGTGTTACTCACTGTTTCTGATGCAGCAGATCATCCAGCTTCGTACACCAGCACAGATGTTGTAACTAATCGAATTAGAGAAGTAGTGGCAAAGGTAACTCTGCTTACAATTGATAAAGATATTGAGCTATCTGAACCAATTGTTTTGGCTCGCAAATGTTCATCCTCACCAGAATTTAGTAGAGCTGTAATACAGGCTGGCGTAAACAGTAAAAGTACGATCATTATTGAAAATACCGGAGAGGGTGAGTTGGGCGAGGAAATTGAAATAAATCTTGCACCTGGCGCCTCCTTGGATCTGATTTCTTTGCAAGAATGGGATCGAAGCGCAGTTCACATAGCGCAGCACCATGCGATTGTTAGTAAAGATGCGCAATTTACTTCTTATGTGGTTTCAGTTGGTGGATCTGTAGTGCGCATAAGCCCAACGGTTGAATTTACTGGCTCTGGATCCTTTGCAGATCTTTATGGGGTTTACTTTGCTACCGATGGACAACATTTAGAGCATCGCATACATGTTAATCACAATGTTGCTAGTGCGAAATCTCGTGTTAATTACAAGGGTGCATTAGCGGGAGATCAAGCGCACACTGTTTGGATTGGGGATGTATATATTCATAAGGGCGCTGATGGCACAGATACCTATGAACTGAATCGAAATCTGTTGCTAAGTGATGGAGCACGGGCGGATTCAGTACCTAATCTTGAAATTGAAACCGGTGAAATAGTTGGAGCAGGTCATGCCAGCACTACAGGTCGTTTTGATGATGAACAATTGTTTTATTTACAATCTCGTGGAATCCCAGCCGAGATCGCAAGACGTTTAGTAATCCGTGGTTTTTTCGCAGAAATAATTAATAAGTTAAAGAATGTTGAACTTGAAGAGCGTTTGATGCAACGTATTGATGAAGAGCTAGCCAAGGTGGGCGAATAATGACGGAGTTAGCATTTGATTCACTAATTGAAGGCAAACCTGTAGCTGTTGAGGTGGACGGAGTGCAAGTTTGTGTAGCCAAAGTTGGCGATGAAGTTTTCGCCGTCGCAGACACTTGCACGCATTCTGAAGCCTCCCTGTCTGAAGGTGAAATAACTGGCGGCAAAATTGAATGTTGGCT
Source organism: Candidatus Nanopelagicus sp. (assembly GCA_051006855.1). Taxonomy (GTDB): domain Bacteria; phylum Actinomycetota; class Actinomycetes; order Nanopelagicales; family Nanopelagicaceae; genus Nanopelagicus. Next base: position 12,428 of record JBPCSS010000049.1, on the reverse strand, counting down.
CCATGGCGCGGAATTTGATTTGCGGACTGGTCAAGCATTAACGCCCCCAGCCACAGAAGCTTTAAAAACTTTTAATGTTAACCGCAATGGCAATCAATTAACCATCACTAACTAACGAGGAGAGAAGAATGAGTGTATTAGAAATCAAGAATCTGCAGGTGAGCGTTGTTACTGATGCCGGCGATAAAGAGATACTTCGAGGTGTTGATCTAACAATACGTTCAGGTGAAACCCATGCCATTATGGGTCCTAATGGATCTGGTAAATCAACCCTTGCCTATTCAATTGCAGGACACCCAAAGTATTTAATTACTGGCGGTTCAGTCTCTTTAGATGGTTCTGATGTGTTGGAGATGACGGTTGATGAAAGAGCTAAAGCAGGATTGTTTTTGGCAATGCAATACCCAGTAGAGGTGCCAGGTGTTTCAGTTTCTAACTTTTTACGCACCGCAGTAACTGCTATTCGTGGTGAAGCACCGAAGGTGAGAACCTGGGTAGGTGAAGTTAAAGAAGCGATGGCCTCTCTAAATATTGATACTGCTTTTTCAGAGCGAAATGTAAATGAGGGATTTTCAGGTGGCGAGAAGAAGCGTCACGAAATTCTGCAGATGGAGTTATTGAAACCTAAAATAGCGATTCTAGATGAGACCGATTCCGGACTTGATGTCGATGCTTTAAGAATTGTTTCAGAGGGAGTAAATCGGGTTAAAGCTAATTCAGATTTAGGTGTAATGCTGATTACTCATTACACACGGATTCTTAGATATATTAAACCGGATTTTGTGCACGTCTTTGCAAATGGAAAAATTGTCGAAGAGGGTGGCCCAGAGTTGGCAGATAAACTTGAAGAAAAGGGCTACGCAGAGTACATAACTGCGTAATTGATGACAGTAGATCTAAGTAAATATCAAAGCGATTTTCCGATCCTTTCCCGTAAAGTTCGGGGTGGTAATCGTTTTATTTACTTAGACAGTGGTGCTACCTCACAGAAACCTGAATCAGTTATCAATGCAGAAGCCGATTTTTATCGAACAAAAAATGCTGCAGTTCACAGAGGCGCCCATCTTGTTGCAGAAGAAGCTTCCGATGCATACGAGGCTGCTAGGGATAATTTAGCCAATTTCATTGGAGCTCAAAATAATGAGGTGATTTTCACTAAAAGTGCTACCGAATCATTAAATTTTTTAGCCTACTCATTTGGAAATAAGAACTCGAAATTATGCCTGAAAGCAGGCGATGAAATTGTTGTATCTGAAATGGAGCATCACGCAAATCTAATTCCATGGCAACAATTAGCGGATCGGATTGGCGCAAAATTGACTTGGCTCCCAATAACGAATGAAGGTAGATTAGATCTATCTAATATCGACAAAATTATTACAAAGAAAACGAAGATCGTTGCAATTACTCATCAATCTAATGTTTTCGGAACGATTGTCCCAATTTCACAAATAGTTCAAATGGCCAGATCGGTGGGTGCCTTTGTTGTTTTAGATGCTTGCCAATCCGTACCTCACTACGAAGTTGATGTTAAAAAACTAGATGTAGATTTTCTAGCATTTTCAGGACACAAAATGTTAGGTCCAACTGGTATCGGAGTTTTGTGGGGTAAATCGGAACTACTAGATCAGTTAGAACCTGCGCTTTTCGGTGGCTCAATGGTTGACTCAGTTACGATGGAAAGTGCCACATGGGCCAAATCACCTAGAAAATTTGAGGCCGGAGTTCCAAATATGGCCCAAGCAGTTGGTTTATCGGCTGCTGTTGATTATCTGAAAAAAATTGGAATGAAAAATATTGAAAATCATGAACATGAGTTAACTAAAGAGTTGCTTGAAGGGTTATCGCAAATTTCGAAAGTTAAAGTCATTGGACCGCAAGATATGACCGATCGCGGGGGCGTTGTTTCATTTACTATCGACGGTGTTCACCCTCATGATGTGGGTCAAGTGTTGGATCAATATGGAGTAGCAGTAAGAACTGGCCATCACTGTGCCTGGCCATTAATGCGAAAGCTAAACCTAGTTGGAACTACTAGGGCATCCTTTCATCTTTATAACGACTCAAAGGATGTTCAGGCGCTGTTAGCCGCTGTGGTTAAAGCCAAAGAATATTTTAAGGTTGGAAAATAATGGAATTAGATTCACTTTATCAAGAGGTGATTTTGGATCATTATCGAAGCCCACTTCATAAAGGTTTATCTGCGGTAAAAGATGTTCAAGTTCATCACAACAACCCAAGCTGCGGGGATGAAATAACTTTGAACCTAGTCATGAAAGAGGGACATGTTGTTGATATTTCATGGGATGGTGTTGGTTGTTCAATTTCCATGGCAAGTGCGTCGGTTATGAGTGATCTCTTGATCGGTAAAACATATTCTAAGGCAATGGTTATATTGAATGCCTTCATGGAATTGATGCAAAGTAAAGGTCAAGGTGTAGGGGATGAGGATTTGTTAGAGGATGGTGTAGCTTTTGCAGGAGTCTCAAAATTCCCGGCTCGAATCAAATGTGCACTTCTTGGATGGATGGCCTTTAAAGATGCAGCAACTCAAGTGATGGCATAGAATTAGATCATGAGCACTTCAATTGATGATGTAACAGAGGCAATGAAAGATGTGATTGATCCTGAATTAGGAATCAATGTGATCGATCTTGGTCTGGTTTATGACATGCGACTTGATGAAAACAACATCGCCACATTGGATATGACATTAACTTCTGCCGCTTGCCCCCTGCAGGATGTAATAGAAGATCAAACAAGGCAAGTTTTAGCTGACATCACAACGGATGTGAAAATCAATTGGGTGTGGCTTCCACCGTGGGGGCCTAACAAAATTTCAGATGATGGCAGAGAACAATTACGCTCGATTGGCTTCACTGTTTAGTAATTCTGCGCAAAATCGCTAGGGTGTTCTTATGTCGATGCATTCTACCTGGATGTCATTTCGATCTTTAACCCAAGATTCATCGGTAAAAAATCAAAAATTAAAACCAGGCACTTTGAAGAGAATAGCCGGGTTTGCAATTCCGTACAAAGTATCGCTTACTTTTTTCTTAATAACTGTGGTAATTGATGCTTTTTTAATAGTAGCTACACCACTACTTTTACGTAAAATAATTGATGAGGGAGTAATTCCCAAGAACACCCAATTAGTAACGCAGCTTGCACTAGCAGTAGGTGTAATTGCCTTGCTTGATGCATTGTTTAGCATGATTGGTCGCTGGTTCTCAGCCCGAATTGGCGAAGGCTTAATATATGACTTGCGTCGAATGATTTTTGAGCATGTGCAAAAACAATCGATCGCGTTCTTTACTCGAACTCAAACCGGTGCACTTATATCCCGCTTGAACTCTGATGTTATTGGCGCTCAACAAGCATTCACTTCAACTTTGTCTGGGGTTATTAGTAATCTTCTAAGTTTGATTTTAGTCGCCGCTACGATGCTGACTTTATCCTGGCAGATAACATTAATTTCGTTGTCGTTACTTCCAGTCTTCTTGTTTCCTACTAAATGGGTGGGTAGAAAACTTCAGAGCTACACCCGTCAATCATTTGATATCAATGCATCAATGTCGGCGACAATGACTGAACGATTTAATGTGTCTGGGGCACTTTTGGTCTCTCTTTATGGTGATTCAAAAACTGAGAAAAATGAATTTTCAACAAAAGCACGCAAAGTTGCCGATATTGGCATATCCATAGCGATGCTTAATCGGATATTTTTTATAGCTCTTACCTCTATTGCCGCTGTGGCTACTGCTGTCGCTTATGGGGTTGGTGGACATCTGGCTATTAACGGTGAACTAACTGTTGGAACATTACTTGCGATTACTGCTTTACTCGCAAGGCTATACGGTCCACTCACAGCTCTTTCAAATGTACGCGTGGATGTGATGAGTGCTCTTGTATCTTTTGAAAGAGTTTTTGAAGTTTTAGATTTAAAGCCAATGGTCGTTGATAAACCTAATGCTTTGCTGTTAAAAACTAACAAGCCAGAATTAACTTTTGAGAATGTTTCGTTTTCCTATCCTAAAGCGGAAGAAATTTCACTTGCATCCTTAGAAATTGTTGCAAAACCTGAGATCCCAACAAGTGGTGAAGTTCTAAAAAACATTTCATTTAATGTGAAGCCTGGAACATTGACAGGCATAGTTGGTCCTTCAGGCGCCGGTAAAAGCACCATTAGCAGTTTAATTCCAAGACTCTACGATGTTACCAAGGGGAGTATTTCAATTAATGGATCAGATATCCGTAACTACAGTATTAACTCCTTAAGAAACACTATCGGTGTAGTTACTCAGGATTCACATATGTTTCATGATTCGATAATGAATAACCTTCTTTATGCCAAAAACGATGCCACTATTGAGGAAATAAAATCCTCCTGTGAATCAGCCCGCATTTGGTCCTTTATTAAAACTTTGCCCAATGGATTAGACACTGTAGTCGGTGAACGAGGCCATCGATTATCTGGGGGAGAAAAACAGAGATTGGCAATCGCCCGCTTGTTGTTGAAGCAACCAAGTTTGGTAATACTTGATGAAGCTACAGCACATTTAGATTCTGAAAATGAGGCATTAGTTCAAGCTGCATTAAGAGAAGCATTAGCTGGAAGAACGAGTATCGTAATTGCTCACCGGTTATCTACGATAATTCAGGCCGATCAAATTTTAGTAATTGATAAAGGAGAAATAATCGAACGGGGAACTCACGAAGAATTAGTGAATCAAAAAGGTTTGTATTTCGATCTATATGAGAGACAAAACTTACAATCTGATCTAATTTAACCGTTTTCTTTTAGGCGTAAAAACAGCATCTTTCTTAATGGTTTCACGCCCAGCATTGGCGGCAATAACTGCAATGTATGGAAGCGTCACTGCTCCAAGTAAAGCGATCCAGCGGTAAGGGCTGGGAAGTAAAACTGTCAGAATGAAACACGCAGTTCTGATCATCATAGATATGAAGTATCTGCGTTGACGAGCTGACTGATCCAAGGTCAATCCTGATTGAGCAGTAGTGATTGATTGTGTTACTACCTTGGGCTTCTTCATGTATGGATATTAGATCTTTGGTTGCAAAATAGCGAGTAAAAAAATGAGGTGACTCACTTAATGTGAGCCACCTCATTACTTTAGAGTTATTTAATTTGCAGTGCCTCGGGCTTTGGCAATTCGGTTAAGAATTTGATAACCAAATACAGCCATCACTGTGGCATTTATGATGCCGCTGAATGTGTAATCACCACGAGTCCATGCCATATCTGAAATACCGATGATTAATGAGGAGGCAGCTATATATAGATTTACTGGATTAGCAAAATTGACTCGTCCATCTATCCATATTCTTGCTCCTAGAACACCGATCATTCCAAACAATGCAACTGTTACTCCACCTTTTACACCAGCTGGTGTAGCAGAAAGTACTGCGCCAAACTTTGGAGATAAAGCAAGCAATATCGCACCAACACCTGCAAAAATATAGGCAAGAGTTGAATAAACGCGACTAGCAGCCATTACGCCAATATTTTCTGCGTAAGTTGTAGTACCAGAACCACCACCAAGTCCAGCGAGAGTTGTTGCTGCACCATCAGCGATTAAGGCATTGCCAATCTGGTCATCTAGATTCTTGCCAGTCATAGCTGCTACAGCCTTTACATGTCCAACATTTTCAGCAATCAGCACCAAGACAACTGGCAGGAATAGCAACATCGCGCTGCTATCAAAGGTTGGTGATGTGAATGAAGGCATTGCTACCCATTTTGCTGCTTTAACGCCAGCAAAATCAACATCACCCATAAGTGCTGCTACCACATAGCCAATAACCAATCCGGCAAAGATTGAAATTCTTCCTAAAAATCCGCGGAAGAAGGCTGAAATAACTCCGATAGAAAGCAGAGTGATTAAACCAAGGCGTTGGCCTTGCATGAAATCATTTTTTGCAGCTCCGGCAAGATTTAGTCCGATGACCATTACGATGGTTCCGGTCACCACCGGTGGCAGCAACATATCTATCCAGGCTGTTCCTGCAGCTTTTGCAATAAATCCTACAACTGCAAGTAACACACCTGCAGCAACAATGCCACCTAATGCAGCTGGTATACCGCCAGAGGTTTTTGCTGCAGCCACTGGTGCCAAGAATGCGAATGAAGAACCCAAATAACTTGGAAGCTTATTCTGGGTAATTACAATGAAAAGTAATGTGCCAATACCAGAGAAGAACAGTGTGGTAGTTGGTGAGAAGCCGGTGATAATCGGTACTAGGAATGTGGCACCGAACATCGCAGCTATATGTTGGATCCCCATACCAAAAGTACGAGGCCAAGATAATCTTTCATCGATTGAAACAACCTCTCCAGGTTGAATCTGCTTACCATTTCCGTGAAGTTTCCAACTAAGCATTAACGCTCCTTAATTGATTTACCACCTTCATTTTTGAGGATGGTTACGTTCCGGCCCAAAGGGGGTAGGCGCTAAATAAAAATGATAGAACTGCTAAAGATAAATACTGGTAGGTATTGCATGATTTTGCTGGATTTTTGTCCGAGTTTTCGACGCCTCACGCTCAATTTCCCCACCTGCTCATCCTTAGGTAAGATTTGTCCATCAAGTGGATGCATACGCTCCCACCTACTTCGCCTCGGCGAACTGGTTGCTTCTTTAGAAGCGCGGCTGTTTTTCGCTTGTGTAATGCCTTATCAATCTAGCGAAACAGCAAGGAGAAGTTATCAGCACAGAACCACGTATCAATGATCGAATTCGCGTTCCTGAAGTTCGGTTGATTGGCTATGACGGTGAACAGTTAGGCGTAACAGCAATTGATAAAGCGCTTAAACTTTCTGAAGAGATCGGACTAGATCTCGTAGAAATTTCACCCGATGCAAATCCACCGGTCTGCAAAATTATGGATTTCGGAAAATATAAATACGAGATCGCGCAGAAAGCAAGGGAAGCAAGACAGAATCAGACACACATAGTTGTGAAAGAGATGCGTCTTCGACCAAACATCGAGCCTCATGATTACGAAACAAAGCGCAATCATATTGAACGATTTTTGTTAGGTGGGGATAAAGTGAAGGTAACTATTCAGTTCCGCGGTCGTGAGCAATCACGTCCAGAGATGGGTTATCGGTTATTACAAAAGCTTGCTGAAGAGTTAGCCGAAGTATCACTTGTCGAGTTTGCGCCAAAGCAAGAAGGTCGCAATATGACAATGGTTCTAGGGCCAGCTAAGAAGCCAGGTTCTGCAAAGAAAGCAGCACCAAAGGCTCCGGCAGTACAAAAATAGTTTTATTAGCAATTCAACAGGAGGTAAGTAAATGCCAAAGATGAAGACACATAGTGGGGCGAAAAAGCGTTTTCGTGTCACTGGTTCCGGAAAGATCATGCACGAGCGTGCTGGCAAGCGCCACCTGCTTGAACGCAAATCATCGAGATTGACTCGTCGCCTAACTGGTGATGTGACCGCTAAAGCGCCTAATGCATTTGCAGCAAAGCGCATGCTCGGTTTGAAGTAAGGGAGAGATAAATGGCAAGAGTAAAACGTGGTGTTCATGCGGCGAAAAAGCGCCGTACAACTTTAGAGCGTGCCGCTGGTTATCGTGGGCAACGTTCACGTCTTTTTTCTAAAGCAAAAGAGCAGGTTACTCACTCTCTGGTATATGCATTCAATGATCGCAAAGATAAAAAAGGTGATTTCCGTCGTCTTTGGATTCAGCGCATTAATGCAGCTGCCCGTGCAAATGGCATGACCTACAACCGGTTAATCCAAGGCTTAAAGACAGCTGGCATTGAAGTAGATCGCCGAGTTCTATCTGAACTTGCAACAAATGATCCTGCAGCTTTTTCTAAATTAGTTGAAATTGCTCGCAAGAATGTTGTAACTGCTTAATAAATCTCTAGATTAATTAAATATAGATGGAAAATATTACGAGCCTTAATTCGCCTCATATCGAGCGAGTTAAGGCTCTTATCGGTTCTAGGGGTAAAAAGAATCGAGAGTTAGAAAATGCATTCATTGCCGAAGGGATTCAGGCAGTTCGTGAGGCCCTTAATTCTAAATTAATTGAAGGTCTTGCCGTAAAGAAAGTCTATGTAACTGAATCTGGATTGAATAAACTCCTGGCATCTGTCGACAGGCAAGTTGTCGACAAACATGAATGCTTTTTAGTTTCAGATCAGGTTATGAATGCAATGGCTGATTCTGAATCTCCGCAGGGAGTACTTGCATTATGTTCCACCAAATCTTTAAAGTTAGCCGATTTGTGGAAATTAAAACCAAAGAAAATTGCTTTTTTCTGGCAGATTCAAGATCCAGGTAATGCCGGTACTGTCATTAGAAGTGCCGATGCGGCTGGATTTGATGCAGTGGTGTTTTCAACTGAGAGTGTGGATGTGTTCAATCCTAAAACAGTCAGAGCAACCGTTGGTTCACTCTGGCATGTTCCAGTAGTCAGTGATGTAGATATAGATGAGTTCATTATTGATGCGATTAAAAATGATGTATCACTTTTTGCGCTAACTGGTGATGGAAAAGAATTGTTTAATCAAACGTTACTCTCGAAAGCTTCGGCAACACCATCGGCTTGGATATTTGGTAATGAAGCCCGTGGCCTGCCAGATCTGCCCAGTGAGATCGCTACTGTGGCGATACCGATGAAGGGCTTTGCTGAATCTTTAAATGTAGCTAGTGCTGCGGCAATTGTCCTGCATTCTGTAGGTCTGTCCTTATAGACTGAGTGGATTATGTCGTTGGATCAAAAGAAAATCGCTGAAGATCTTGCCCAAGCTCTACGAGCTATTGAAACAGCGATCGATCTCGATGGATTAAAACAAGTAAAAATTGATTTTGTCGGCGACAAATCTGCTTTAGCTAAAGCAAACCAAGCATTAGCAACTGTTGATCAAGCACTTCGAGCGCAATTTGGTAAATTAATTGGATCGGCCCGTGCTGAGGTTAATCAGGCATTCGAAAACAGAAATGCACAATTGTCTGCAGAGCGAGATTCACAAATGTTGCTCACCGAGAAAGTTGATGTAACCCTTCCCGGCAGGAGAACGCTCAAAGGCGGATTACATCCTTTAACAATATTAACCAATGAAATAAATGATTTGTTTATCGGACTAGGTTATAAAGTTGCTGAGGGCCCAGAGCTTGAGGCTGAGTGGCTCAACTTTGATGCGCTTAATATCCCAGCAGATCACCCAGCGAGAACAATGCAAGATACTTTTTTCGTTGAACCACTTGAGTCCAAACTAGTTTTGCGAACTCATACATCACCAGTTCAGATTAGAACGATGCTTAATGAAAAACCGCCTATTTATGTGATTTGTCCAGGTAAAACATATCGGGCCGATGAATTAGATGCGACTCACACACCAGTTTTCCATCAGGTAGAAGGTTTAGTAATTGATGAAAATATAACTATGGGTGATTTAAAAGGGACTCTTGATTTCTTTGCAAAATCGATTTTTGGTGATGTAGTTAAAACTAGATTACGTCCAAGTTTTTTCCCTTTCACCGAACCATCTGCTGAAGTGGATGTATTTTTTAATGGTCGCTGGATTGAATGGGGCGGCTGTGGAATGGTTAATCACAAAGTTTTGGATGCTTGTGGAATAAATACCAAGAAATATTCAGGTTTTGCTTTTGGTATGGGGCTAGAGCGAACCTTAATGGTTAAGCATGGCATAACGGATATGCACGACATCGTCGAAGGTGATGTGCGATTCTCACAGAGTTTTGGCGTGGGTAAAAAATGAAGATTCCATTAAGTTGGTTGCAGGATTTTGTAGCCCTCCCAGTAAAAATAAATGCAGAGCAAATCGCTCAAGCATTTATTAAAGTAGGTTTTGAGGTCGAATCTATCGATGTGCAGGGTGAAGATTTAAAGGGACCGCTGGTAGTAGGCAAAGTTCTTTCAATAGAAGAATTATCAGGACATAAAAAACCAATTAGGTTTGTTGGTTTGGATGTTGGTGAGAAAAAATCGCGTTATGTTATTTGCGGAGCACGTAATTTCAAGGTTAATGACTTAGTGGTCGTTGCACTTCCAGGAGCGGTGTTGCCGGGAGATTTCAAAATTTCAGCAAGAGAAACCTATGGCAAGGTTAGTGATGGCATGATTTGTTCTGCAAAAGAACTGGGAATAAGTGATGAACATGCAGGAATCATTGTTTTGCAGGAAGGAATTGTTGGCCAAGATGCCCAAGCCCTTTTAGCTGTAGATGATGTAATTTTTGATATTGCAGTAAATCCTGATCGTGGTTATGCCATGTCAGTCAGGGGATTGGCCAGAGAGTTAGCCGGCGCACTGCAAGTTAAATATATAGATCCTGCCAATCCTAAGATTGCTAAAAAGTTTGGAAAAAGTAAGAATCTGAAAGCAGTCTCAGTAAAAATTGAAGACAAATCTGGTTCTGATCAAATCTATATCAGAACATTAGATGAGGTAAATGTAAAGAAAAACACTCCACTTTGGATGCAAAGAAGAATTGAAAAATGTGGCATGAGATCTATTTCGTTAGCTGTTGATATTACAAACTATGTAATGCTGGAACTCGGCCAACCTTTGCACGCATTTGATGCGCAATACATCATGGGTGGATTGCGGGTAGTACGAGCTGGAAAATTCAATAAATTAACAACCCTAGATAAAGTTGATCGAAAATTGGATCCTGATAATTTAGTGATCGCAGATTCAAGAACTCCACTTGCGTTGGCTGGGACTATGGGCGGGTTATCCTCAGAAGTTACTAATGAAACCACCAAAATAGCTTTAGAAGCGGCCCATTTTGACCCAATTAGCATTTCAAGGAACTCTAGGTCGCACAAATTATCAAGTGAAGCTTCGCGCAGGATTGAACGCAATACCGATCCAGCCTTAGCAGAGATTGCCTCAGCTAGAGCCACTCAATTATTAATTGATTTAGCAGATGCGAAGTATGTAGGTACATCCCAAGCAGGTATGCCAATAAAAAATCGCAAAGTGAAAATATCACAGTCACAAATCTCGAAATACTTGGGTTTTCCTTATTCAACCAAGCAGGTAAAAAATGCATTGTTGTTAATTGGATGCAAAGTTACCGGCAACGCAGATCTATTGAATGTTGAGGTTCCTACCTGGCGGCCAGACTTAATAAATTTTGCTGATTTTGCCGAGGAGATTGCGCGTTTGAATGGGTATGACTTAATACCAGCAACACTTCCAATCGGGAAAAACGGAGCCCGCTTAAATGATATGCAGTACCGAAAACGCGCCGTAGCTACCGCGCTTGCTAATCAAGGTTTTACAGAGGTTATAAATTATCCATTTGTAAGCCAAGAGATGGTTAACCTTCTTGGTTTTACTGGTGATCGAGCCAAATCATTCAAAATTGCCAATCCCATGTCAGAAGAGTCTCCACTATTACGAACTCATCTTTTGCCTGGCTTGCTGACGACTGCTGTTCGCAATATTGGTAGAGGATCAAAGAATCTTGCAATCTTTGAGATCGGCAGTGTTTTTAGAAATACAACTGCTCTAGGAAAGGCAATTGCACCGGCAATCAACAAACGTCCAACTGAGAAAGTAATCAAAGAGATTTATGATGGTGTGCCAAAACAGATGTTGTTTGTTGGCGCAGTGGTAGCTGGTGAATCGGTTTTAAGTGATTGGCAGGGATCAGGTAGCAAATTCACTTGGAGTGATGCAATTTCCAAGGCAGAGGAAATTATTGATTCCACTGGAAATATTTATGAGGTTTTAAGTAGCGATCTAGCGCCTTGGCATCCTGGTAGGTGTGCTGAGTTACGTGTAAATGGCAAGCCCGTCGCACATGCCGGTGAACTTCATCCGCGAGTCATAGCTGCTCTAAATCTGCCAGAACGAAGTTGTGCTTTTGCTGTGATCTTAAGTGAACTTCCGCCTGCCGGTGTTAGTAAGGCCCCGGCTATTTGGAATTTTCCACCAGTAGTTCAAGATGTGGCTCTAGTTGTTGATTCAAAAGTTAGTGCTGCTGATTTAACTGCCGCGCTTAAAGCTGGCGCCGGAGCATTATTAGAGTCAATAGTTTTGTTTGATAGATATGACCAAATGGCAGGTGGCAAAGTTTCTCTAGCTTTCACTTTGACCTTCCGAGCAGCAGATCGCACCTTGACATCAGATGAGGTTGCGCAATATCGAGATCAAGCAATTGCCCACGCAGCCAAATCTGTGGGCGCAACTTTACGAGGAAATGCATAGATATGCATGTATTTGCATAAATATACTAATCCGCGCTACCATTAGAGGATGAAAGTTGGAGTTGTAGGCGCCAGTGGTTATGCAGGTGGTGAGTTGCTGCGTTTGTTATCTAACCATCCAAATTTTGAAATTAAATTTATAGCTGCCTTTTCCAATGCAGGGGAGTCAATCACAGCGCTGCACCCACATTTGACTGCATTTGAAG
>JBPCSS010000048.1:0-12231 GCA_051006855.1 Candidatus Nanopelagicus sp. | reverse complement strand
AAATAAGTGGAATTGATTTAAAAATTGTGGAACAGGGTGAAAAATATCTTCTACCACAGTTTCAAACGCAAGTTTTGGTAGTTTGGCCCAAATTACTTCTGGATCAAATGCCGACCCTGCCAGGGGATGGCTCAGAGGTTAATAACTCAAGCATCTCGGTGATAATCAAAACCAAAACTTTATCGATTTTTGCTGGTGGTGATATTGAGCCAGCTGCGCAAGAGATGATTACCAGCTCTGGCTATCTATCAAAGGTAGATGTTTTGAAAGTTTCACACCATGGATCTGCTTACCAGTATTTACCTATGTTAGATCTATTAGATCCTAAAGTCGCCATTATTTCGGTTGGGCAAGGCAACTCATATGGTCATCCAGATAAGAATTTCATAGCAGAGTTAATTTCAAGAAATATCCAGGTTTGGCGCACAGATCAATCTGGTGGGATTTCACTTGCCACACCTAATAAGATCAGGGTAACTGGCAAAGAATGGTGGCAAATTAGGTGGGGTTAGTTTTGGTGCAAGGTGCAGAAAGCTTGTTAGCAGATCGCGCCATCGCAGAGGTTATTTCAACTAAATCTGATGCTCAGGTAATAACGCTTTCATCAGATGAAATTGAGATCGGTGTCATTACTGATAATTTGGCTCCATCACTTTTTGGCGACCAACGGGTTGTGGTAATTAAAGAGATTCAAGATTTAGATTCCGATTGCAGTGATGAGATAGCAACCTATTTAGAAAATCAAGATGAGAATCTGACCTTACTTCTTTGGCATAAAGGGGGAGTTAAAGGCAAAGCATTGGTAGATAAAATCAAAAAGGCGGGGGCTCAGATAATTGCAGCTGAAGCTGTAAAAAAAGAGAGTGAAAAGTCAGATTTTGTTAGAACTGAGTTCAAACGTTTAAATCGAAAAATAACTACCGAAGCAGTGCAGGCGTTAATCGATTCACTTGGAAGTGATTTACGTGAGTTAAGCGCTGCTTGCTCACAACTTGCCTCCGATGTGGCCTTGCAAAAAACTATTGACGAAGATGATGTCACTGCTTATCAACAGGGAAGAGTTGAGAGCACCGGCTTTGATGTGGCTGATGCTGCAGTTGAAGGCAATACTCCGATTGCAATAATTAATTTAAGAAATGCTTTGGCAACAGGAACAGATCCAGTTTTAATTGTGAGCGCCCTGGCTTCCTCATTTCGTACTCTAGCCAAAGTTTCCGGTGCATCAAGATCTGTTAAATCTTTTGAATTAGCCCAGAGCATGGCAATACCGCCTTGGCAGATTGATAAAGCCCGTCGCCAACTTGTTGGTTGGAGTGAAAACGCAATGGCAAAAGCTGTGATCGCAATTGCAGCAGCTGATGCTGATATCAAAGGCGCGGCAGCAGATCCGATTTACGCCCTAGAACGGGCGATAATGACCGTTTGTGCTGCTAGAGGATCTCGGTAAATAGGCTCAGTTTGAGCCGAACGGCTCTGCGCTGATACCCTTACGCTCTTAATAAATAAGTTTTCAAGACAATTAACGAGAAAAGGTAATTTCAAGTGGCAAATATCAAGTCCCAGATTAAACGCATTCGCACCAACAACAAGGCTCAGGATCGCAACAAGGCTTATCGTTCAGCCCTTCGCACTGCAATCCGCAAGTTCCGCGATGCTGTTAGCGCTGGCGATGCCGCAAAGATTAAAGCAGAGTTCACAGATGCGTCTCGTACTTTAGACATGGCTGTTTCAAAGGGCGTAATTCATGCCAACAACGCAGCTAACAAAAAGTCAGCTATGGCTAAATTGGCCAACAAAGCTGGCGTTCGTTAATTTTCTAGAAACTGCGAAGGCATAAATGCCTGCCATCTCGATTGCAAAAGCTCCACAACCTGCTGCCACAAATCCAGCGCAGATAAGAAACTTCTGCATCATTGCTCATATTGATCATGGTAAATCAACTTTGGCTGATCGAATGTTGGGAATTACTGGCGTTGTTGAAGACCGGAATATGCGGGCGCAATACCTAGATCGAATGGATATCGAGCGTGAACGCGGCATAACCATTAAAAGTCAAGCCGTTCGTTTGCCATGGAAATCTGGCATTGATGGTCAAGATTACATTTTAAATATGATCGATACACCTGGGCATGTGGATTTCACATATGAGGTTTCTCGATCACTGGCAGCATGCGAAGGTGCAATATTGCTAGTGGATTGTGCTCAAGGAATTGAAGCGCAAACTTTGGCAAACCTTTATCTTGCAATGGAGAACAACTTAACGATCATTCCGGTGTTAAATAAAATTGATCTACCTGCTGCTCAACCTGAAAAATTTGCCGAAGAGTTGGCAAATCTAATTGGTTGCAAGCCTGAGGATTGCTTAAGAGTCTCAGGCAAAACGGGTGAGGGTGTTGAAGTTTTGTTAGATCAAATTGTTAAACAATTACCTCCACCAGTTGGAGATCCAAAAGCACCAACTCGGGCCCTAATTTTTGATTCAGTTTATGACTCATATCGTGGCGTGGTCACATATGTTCGAGTTGTTGATGGTCATCTTTCACCACGAGATCAAATTCAAATGTATTCAACTGGCGTTCGACATGAAATGCTAGAGGTTGGTGTGATTTCACCAGAACCAGTTGCAAGTAAAGGTTTAGGTGTTGGTGAGGTAGGTTATTTAATTACCGGCGTAAAGGATGTTCGACAGTCTCGGGTTGGTGACACAGTGACCACTTATAACAACCCAGCCAAAGTTGCACTTGCTGGATATAAAGATCCAAAACCAATGGTCTTCTCTGGATTATTTCCATTAGATGGGGCTGAGTATCCAATGCTTCGAGAAGCACTAGATAAATTGCAGTTAAATGATGCTGCACTTGTATTCGAACCAGAATCATCTGCTGCTCTTGGCTTTGGTTTTAGATGTGGTTTTCTAGGATTGTTGCACATGGAGATTGTGCGAGAGAGATTAGAGCGGGAAGCTGGGCTTACCTTAATTTCAACGGCGCCCAGCGTGGTTTATAACGTGACTTTAGATGATGGGAAGAAATTAGTTGTTACCAACCCTTCTGAATACCCAGATGGAAAAGTTTTTGAGGTTCAAGAACCAATCGTTAAGGCAACAATTTTGGCACCTAGTGAATTTATTGGAACCATCATGGAGCTTTGCCAGCAGCGAAGAGGCGTGCAAAAGGGTATGGATTACCTGTCGGAGGATCGAATCGAAATTCGATACACCCTGCCACTGGCTGAAATCGTTTTTGATTTCTTTGATCAACTTAAATCAAGGACTCGTGGATATGCATCCTTAGATTACGAACCAATTGGGGAAGAGGCCGGTGATTTAGTCAAGGTTGATATTTTATTGCAAGGTGAAAAAGTTGATGCTTTTAGTCAAATAATTCATCGAGATAAGGCTTACTCATATGGAGTAAAAATGACAGAGAAATTAAGAGAATTAATTCCCCGACAACAGTTTGAGGTTCCAATTCAAGCAGCAATTGGCGCAAAAATCATTGCCCGCGAAAACATCCGTGCAATTCGCAAAGACGTATTGGCCAAATGTTATGGCGGAGATATAACCAGAAAGCGTAAATTGTTAGAGAAGCAAAAAGAAGGTAAAAAGCGCATGAAGAGGGTCGGCAGAGTTGAGGTTCCACAGGAAGCATTTATTGCCGCCTTAACCACTGATTCAGATAAAGCGAGTGAAAAGAAGAAGTAAGTGAATCTCGCCTTTTATATTCACATTCCATACTGTGTTAAAAGGTGTGGTTACTGTGACTTTAATACTTACACGCCAAGTGAGTTGAAATTGACTGAAGGCTTGGCACAAATCTCTAACTCATACATTGATTTACTAATAATGGAAATCAAAGCGGCGAAGGTACAGGTTGGTCAAAGCGCTAATGTGCCATCAATTTTCTTTGGCGGAGGAACGCCATCACTGATGCAACCACTTGATATTGGCCGGGTAATTTCTACAATCAAATCTGAATTTACACTTTTACCAGATACTGAAATAACCATGGAATGCAATCCCGACACTGTTACTAAGGAAAGTTTGGCTGCCTTTCGAGCAATTGGTGTCAATCGAGTTTCATTCGGCATGCAATCAGCAGTAAAGCATGTGCTAGCCACACTTGATCGCACTCACAATCCGGAAAATCTGTTGCAGGTTACAACTTGGGCAAAGGAGGTTGGTTTCTCTGAAATTTCAGTAGATTTAATATATGGAACACCCGGGGAGTCCTTAGCTGATTGGCAAGCATCTATTGATGCAGCTCTCGCACTTCCCATAACACACATTTCAGCTTATGCATTAATTATTGAAGAGGGAACAAAATTAGCCGCCCAAATTAAACGGGGTGAAGTGGGGCCGGTAGATGATGATTTAACCGCAGAAAAATACTTGTTGGCGGATAAAGAATTCACTGCTGCAGGATTTGAATGGTATGAGTTGAGTAATTGGGCAAAGCCTGGCTCATTAAGTAAACATAATTTGTCCTATTGGTTAGGTGATAATTGGTGGGGTGCCGGGCCTGGTGCTCATTCACATTTGAATGGGAAAAGATTTTGGAATGTTAAACACCCTAATTTGTATAAAGAAAGAGTTCTTGCAAATCAATCGCCAATTGCAGATTCAGAAATACTTGAAGAATTACAGATTGAAAGTGAACGATTAATGTTGTCATTAAGATTACCAACTGGCGTAGAGAAGCAAAGTTTAAGTGAACTGCAAATTACAGAGCTTTCAAGTTATGTTGAAAGTGGCCATTTAGATCAAGAAAATTGGAATCAAGGCCGAGCAACTTTAACCTTAGATGGTCGCCTAATTGCCGACCGAATACTAAGACAAATACTCTTGTAGTAGCGTTGGCTTATGAGTAATACAATGCCTGGTCGGCAACTTGAGATCCTTAAAGCTATTGTGGATGAGTATGTTGCAACCGAGGAGCCAGTAGGTTCAAAGACTCTTGCCACGCGCGCAGATTTAGGCGTCTCACCAGCAACAATTAGAAACGAAATGGCTTTACTCGAAGATGCCGGGTTAATTACACAACCACATACTAGTGCGGGCCGAATTCCAACAAATAAAGGTTATCGAGTATTTGTTGATCAATTAGATAAGGTGAAGCCCTTATCTCAACCAGAGCGTAAAGCAATTGAAAACTTTTTAGATGGTGCGACTGATTTAGATGATGTTATTTCCCGAACAGTTAGATTATTAGCTCAAGTAACCAAGCAAGTGGCAGTAGTTCAGTATCCATCATTGATTAAGGCAAAGGTCCGCCATATTGAATTGGTCTTATTAAACCCAACTCGAGTGATGATTGTTTTAATTACTGATGCCGGTCGAGTTGAACAGCGAATGGTTGAATTAGCTTTTGAAATTGGCGAAGGTGCTCTTTCTGACCTTCATAAGAAAGTGAATTCCCTAATTTCCACACAATCGCTTTCAAATGTAGCTAGTAAATTAGAGAGTTTGTCTACCAATTATCGTGGCAGCGACAAATCCAATATCGTTGTAATAATCACAACCTTAATTGAAATGGCCATTGAGCACCCCGAGGAAAAGGTAGTCTTAGCTGGAGCAGCAAATCTTGCAAGAGCTAACCAGGATTTATCTAGCAGTATTCATCCAATTTTAGAGGCGTTAGAGGAGCAGGTGGTGTTACTTAGATTGCTCTCTGGCACAGATTCATCGGTTAAAGTTGAAATCGGTGATGAACAAAGTGAAAAGAGTTTGAGAAAAACTAGTCTAGTAAAGATTGGTTATGCAGATATAGGTGCTCTTGGAATTTTAGGCCCAACCCGAATGGATTATGCATCATCAATATCAGCGGTGAATGCAGTTGCAAATTATGTTGGTAGATTTTTAACGGAGAATAAGTAAAACATGGCTGATCTTTATGAAACTCTTGGTGTTGATCGAGATGCAAGTTTTGATGACATTAAAAAGGCTTATCGAAAACTAGCACGGAGCTATCACCCAGATGTGAATCCTGATCCAAAGATGGCTGATAAGTTCAAAGAGATTACCGCTGCATATGAAGTTCTAAGTGATCCTGATAAGCGTCAAAATTACGATGTTGGCGGAAGTGGTTTTGGTGGCGGGTTTTCTAATGCCGGATTTGGATTTGGCGACATTATGGATGCATTTTTTGGTGGTGGACAGCAACGTGGTCCACGGCCACGAACTCGGCCAGGACAAGATGCACTAATTAGAGTCGAAGTGGATCTTAAGGAAGCCACCTTTGGCTGTGAACGAGATTTAAATGTTGATACTGCGGTAGTTTGTTCTAAATGTGGTGGAAGTGGGTGCGCAAATAATTCTCGTCCGCGCACATGTGATATTTGTAAAGGACGTGGTGAAACCCAACAAGTAGCACGTTCAATTTTAGGTCAGGTAATGACCAGTCGGCCTTGTGCTAGTTGCCAAGGTTTTGGTTCAGTAATTTCTGACCCTTGCACCGAGTGTGCTGGTGATGGGCGGGTTCGTTCTAGAAAAAGTATTCCAATAAAAATTCCAGCAGGTGTTGAAACTGGAAATCGTATCCAATTAAGTGGGCAAGGTGAGGTTGGACCTGGTGGCGGTAATGCTGGGGATTTATATGTTGAGATTGTTGAAATTGCACATGAATATTTAATTAGAGAAGAGAATAATCTCCATATTTCAATTGCAATCCCAATGACATCAGCAGCACTAGGCACAACTGTAACTATTGAAACTTTTGATGGCGATCAAAAAGTTGAAATCAAAGAAGGTACTCAAAGTGGTTCAACGGTAGTCCTAAAAGGATTGGGGGTTACTAAGTTACGAGGAAGTGGTCGGGGTGACTTAATCGTTCATATTGAGGTAGTAATTCCTGGCAAGCTCAATAAGGAGCAGAGCGAGATACTTCGTAAATTTGCTGAATCTAGAAATGAAGATGGCAGCAAGGTAGTAATCCATAAAAATAGCGATCAAGGTTTCTTTAGCAAAGTTAGAAGTGCTTTCCGGTAGTGCACACCTTATTTTTTACTGACCAAATAAATAATGGCAGCACTCAAACTTTAGACAAAGATGAAGCACATCATGCAATAAAGGTTTTAAGATTGAATCTTGGCGAGGTTATTAGAATTTCAGATGGCGTAAAAAAGTGGGTTTCTGGTCCAATAATTCAAATGTCAAGGAAAGATTTGACCATCTCAGTTTCAGAAAAAGGGGAGTTTAAAGAGACTGGACCTGAACTAGTTTTAGTGCAGGCGATTACAAAATCTGATCGAAACAAAGAGATGCTGGAACTTGTGATTGAAGCTGGTGTAGATCGGATAATTCCATGGCAAGCAGAGCGATCAATCAGTAAGTGGCAATCTGACTCTGCACAAAAGTGGGGGATTGGAATCAAAGAGGCGTGTAAACAGGCTAGACAAGTCAGATTACCCAAACTTATGCCACTCTCAACGACCTCTAATTTGGTTCAATTATTAAATAAAGATGCTCAGGCAATCGTGTTTCATGAATCGGCAGAAGTAAAATTTACGCAACTGCAATTAGATCACTCCCTAACTACTATCTTTATAATTATTGGACCTGAAGGTGGGTTAAGTCCAAACGAGCTATCGATATTTGAAAATACGGGAAGTAAAATTGTTAAATTGGGAGAAACTGTTCTTCGATCAGCACATGCCGGATTTGCAGCAATTTCTGCACTTCAAACTAAATTAGGAAGGTGGTAGTGGTGGATTGTTTATTTTGTAAGATAGTTGACGGGTCAATTCCAGCAAATATCGTGAAGAAATCTGAATTATTTACTGCCTTTAACGACATCACACCGCAAGCTCCAACTCATATTTTGATCATTCCTAATAAACATTTTACAAATATGGCTGAGGTCGCTAACTCCGATCCTGCATTAGCTGGAGAGATTTTCAGGGCTGCCGGACAGATCGCAATTGAGAATGGTTTAGAGAGTTACCGGATGAATGTAAACACCGGTGCTGCTGCTGGTCAGTCTGTATTTCACGCTCACTTACACCTTCTTGCAGGCCGGTCATTCGCATGGCCGCCAGGTTAAATATAGAATTAAAGTAATGGACCCGATCGTAATAAAAGTACCGGCTGCATTTGCCATGGTCACATTAGTCGGCCCAGGGGACACCAATCTTAGAATTTTAGAAAATCACTTCCCACAGTTATCAATAACCGTGCGAGGCAATGAAATTTATGTCAAAGGTGAAATAGAGCAATCTAAACAATTTGTAAGTTTAGTTGAAGAGTTAATCGCAATTTTACGTAGTGGCCAAAATTTAACCTCCGATATGGTGCGCAGATCCATAGGAATGATTAAGCAAGATCCAGTTGAGCACCCAGCCGAGGTTTTATCGCTGAATATTTTAAGTAATCGCGGCAAAACTATTAGACCCAAAACTTCGAATCAGAAGAAGTATGTGGACGCCATTGATACAAATACCATTACATTTGGAATCGGACCGGCCGGATCAGGAAAGACATATCTTGCGATGGCTAAAGCAATTCAAGCCCTTCAGGCCAAACAAGTTAATCGAATTATTTTGACTAGACCTGCAGTTGAAGCTGGTGAGCGATTAGGATTTTTGCCGGGTACCCTGCACGAAAAAATTGATCCCTACCTACGTCCATTATTTGACGCCCTACACGACATGATTGATCAAGATGCAATTCCCCGATTGATGAACTCAGGTGTAATTGAAGTAGCACCTCTTGCCTATATGCGAGGTCGAACTTTAAATGATGCTTTTATCATTTTAGATGAGGCCCAGAATACAACTGCTGAACAAATGAAAATGTTTTTAACCCGTCTTGGGTTTGGTTCTAAGATGGTTGTAACTGGTGATATTACTCAGGTTGATTTACCTAACAACTCTCAGTCTGGATTGAAAATTGTGCAAGATATTTTGAAGGATGTTGAAGATATTTCTTTTATGCATTTAAATGCTGAAGATGTTGTCCGCAATAGATTAGTCGGCGATATCGTCACTGCTTATGGGCACTGGGATGAAAATATCTCAAAAAGTACATTTCCAATACGAAGCGGAAAAGGTGATCGATAATCGATTCAAGTAGTTTCTTGAATTAGTCGCTATGAAAATAGATTTAGTAAATAACTCTTCTGTTCAATGCAATGAGTCCGCCATCGCATCAGTATCTGAATTTGCACTCAAGAAAATGGGCATCCACCATGAGTCAGAGCTCGGGATTCGATTTGTAAATGAGGATGAAATGTCTCAGTTGCACGTGAAGTGGATGGATCTTGCCGGACCCACAGATGTACTTTCGTTTCCAATGGATGAGTTAAAGCCAAACTCAGCTGCAAATGGACCGGGAGTAATTGGCGACATTGTCTTATGTCCTGCCTATGCTGAGAAAAATGGTAAGCAGTCTTTAGAGAAAGAATTGGAGTTGCTAACAGTTCATGGCGTGCTTCATCTTTTGGGATTTGATCATGAAGAAATTGATGATGAGAAGAAGATGTTTGCATTGCAAGAAGAAATACTGAAAGAGTGGAGATTATTAATATGAGCCTTTCCACATTGTTCCTGGTTATTTTCTTGCTCCTATTTGCAGGCCTACTTGCTGGCTGCGAATCTGCACTCACCTCACTTTCCAGATTGCTGATAGAGGAGCTGGTAGAGCGGTATCCAAAATATAAAAAGCGGTTTGATAGGTTCGTCGAAAATCCAGCGCGCTACTTAAATGTACTTCTACTCGTTCGCAAAAGTTGTGAACTAACAGCAACAGCATTTGTTGCGACATCTTTTGTCGATGATGCATCTAATAAGAGTTTGGCCTTAGCTGAGGCAATAATTTTGATGGTAGCAATTTCCTATGTGATCGTTGGAGTTGGCCCAAGAACTTTGGGAAAGCAACATGCTCCAAAATGGTCTAAGCCAGCAATAACTATTGCATACTTCCTTTCTCAAGTTCTAGGTCCGCTAACAAATATATTAATTAAAATTGGTAATGCAATTACACCTGGAAAAGGATTCAAATCTGGCCCCTTCTCAACCGAGGCAGAATTTAGAGATCTAGTAGATCAAGCAAGTGAGAGTGGATTTGTAGAAGAGTCAGAACGAGAGATGATCCATTCAGTTTTCGATTTAGGCGAGACAATGGTTAGAGAGTTGATGATTCCAAGAACGGAAATGGTTTGGATTGAATCTGGAAAAAATTTACGTCAAGCACTTTCACTAGCGCTTAGATCAGGTTTTACACGAATCCCAGTTATCTCTGAGAATCTAGATAATGTGGTTGGCATTGCATATGTCAAGGATTTGGCAAAGCGGGTTCATGAGAATAGAGATGCTGAACAAAATGAGTTTGTCGAGGAGCATTTAAGAAAAGCGACCTTCATTCCAGAGACTAAAACTGCTGATGAGCTTTTAAAGCAGATGCAGCGAGATCAAATCCATATGGCAGTTGTTGTTGATGAATATGGAGGCACGGCAGGTTTGATTACGATTGAAGATATTTTAGAAGAGATCGTTGGTGAGATTGCAGATGAGTATGATGATGATGAAACTGTTGAAATTGAATGGCTTAATGATGGAAAAGCCAGGGTTTCTGCGCGTTTACATGTAGAGGATTTTGCTGAAAAATTTGATACCGAATTCACGCCCGAAGAAATTGAGGATGTTGACAGTATTGGCGGATTGATTGCCAAGCATTTAGGTCGCATTCCAATTCCAGGAAGTACAATTACCGTTCCAGGATGGAAGTTAACTGCAGAACGACCGGCAGGCAGACGCCATCGAATCGCTACCGTACTAGTTGAGAAAATTGCCGAAGCGAGTCAAATAACCGATCAGTTGTAAGATGATCTAATGCGTATCGTTAGATTTTCCGCACCAGTGGAATTAGGTGTTGGAAGTGAACCCTTATATGGAGTCCTAAACGATAAAGACTCAATCTTGGTTTTACGTGGGGATCCAATTTATGCTGGCATCGTCCCTCAAGATAAGAGTTTGAAATTAAGTGATGTGAAACTACTAGCTCCTGTTATTCCTAGAAGTAAAGTTGTTTGTATTGGTAAGAATTATGCCGACCATGCTGCAGAGATGGATTCAGTAGTTCCAACTGAGCCAATCATTTTTATCAAACCAAATACTTCTGTGATTGGTCCAAACGAGACAATTGTTTGGCCTAGTATGAGTGAGCGAGTTGATCATGAGGCTGAACTTGCCATTGTTATCGGCCGGATATGCAAAGAGGTGCCGGCTGCGAAATATAAAGATGTTATTTTTGGATATACCTTGGCAAATTATGTAACAGCACGTGATTTACAAAAAAAGGATGGGCAGTGGAGCCGTGCTAAGGGCTTTGACACGTTTTGTCCGCTTGGCCCATGGATTGAAACCGAGTTTGTACCAGCAGATCAAGGGATAACAGCTACTTTAAATGGTGAGGTAAAACAGTCATCAATACTTTCGGAAATGATATTTAAGATTCCTCAGATTATCGAATTTGTTACAAATGTTATGACTTTACTGCCGGGGGATGTAATTCTGACTGGAACTCCTGCTGGAATTGGCGCTATGCCAGCTGGCTCAACTATTTCAGTATCAATTGATGGGTTAGGCACTCTTACTAATAAGGTTTCTGCTCGTGTCCAATAAATCACAAGTTAGAGTGAGGTTTGCCCCGTCACCAACGGGTGATCTGCATGTTGGAAACATCAGAACCGCTTTATTTGACTGGGCATATGCAAGACATACTGGTGGTAAATTAATTTTTAGAATTGAAGACACCGATACTGAACGAGTGACTGATCAATATATAAATGCTGCGATCCAAACTTTGAAATGGCTTGGTTTGAATTGGGATGAGGGACCAGAAGTTGGCGGGGAGTATGGACCCTACTTGCAATCTCAACGATTAGAAATTTATGCCACATGGGCACAGAAATTTTTAGATCAAGGTGATGCCTATCATTGTTACTGCAGCGCAGAGGAATTAGAAGAGCGACGCTCGGTCCAAATGAAAAGCAATCAAGCACCTGGTTATGATGGCAAATGTCGAGATTTAACAGCGCAACAAGTTAGCGAATATAAATCTTTAGGTCGAAAACCAGTTGTCAGAATGCGAATGCCAGATGGTGAAACTGTTTTTGTGGATGCAATTCGAGGTGAGGTTAAGTTTGAGCACAAGTATGTGCCCGATTTTGTCCTAGCAAGAGCAGATGGCTCTCCGCTTTATACTTTGGCAGTCGCAGTTGATGATGTGTTAATGAA
>JBPCSS010000047.1:0-2673 GCA_051006855.1 Candidatus Nanopelagicus sp. | reverse complement strand
TACTCGATATAGCGCCATGCTCCCTGACTTGGACTCGAACCAAGAACCTGCCGGTTAACAGCCGGCTGCTCTGCCAATTGAGCTATCAGGGAATACATCAATCTAATTAAAGATTGGTGAGGGCAAATAGTATCGAAAAAATTAAGCGCCTCAAACCTACGCCTAATTTATTCGCTTTTTAACTCTCTCCTAATGCTAATTCTTTTTGCACCCGGCGGGCTGCCTCCATGCCAACTAATTGAGTAAAGATCTCTTGGTATTGCGCATCATTTTCCACTGGATTTAATCGTTGCAGAGTGGATTTAATCTCAGCAATTGATCTGCTTAATGCAACCTCGCGCAAGCGCGCAAAGATGCTGATGATATAGCGATCTGACACCTCACCATCAGTTCGGATCGGTTCAACTGTTAGTTCAGTAATTAAAGATTTAAGCTCTTCACTCTCAGCCTTATCAATTAACTCTTGAATATCAAACTCTGCTTGATTATCAATCGCAGCACGTAATTGATTATAAAGCGGGAAGGAAAATGCACTTGGCTCAAGATCTACCCAACTGTGAGAAAGTGTTGGCAGTTGCAGACGGACTTTTAACACCTCTCGTTCTAAAACTAAAACGGGGTCAGTTAAATTGATTCTCTTATCATTTGTTGCTGAATTTGTACCACCGCTTCGTTTAACTGCAGTTGAAACGATATCTACCTCCATGCCAAGCCAGCCAGCAAGTAAGCGAACATATTCAGGTCGAAGGGATGCGTCTCGAATCTTTCCGATTAATGGCGCAACCTGGTTTAAGGCATTTACTCTGCCTTCAGCAGCGGTGATGTCATAGTTTGCAATCACAGATTTAATTGCAAACTCAAATAGCGGAACTCTTCTTGCAACTAAATTACGAACAGCATCATCGCCATGTGCTTGGCGCAATTCACAAGGATCCATACCATTTGGTTCAACGGCAACAAATGTTTGAGCAACAAACTTTTGATCATCTTCAAAGGCACGCAACGCTGCCTTCTGTCCGGCAGCATCGCCATCAAAGGTAAAGATAACTTCGCCTCTAAATGCATCGGCATCCATTAGTAATCTTCTGATAATTCGGATGTGTTCATCACCAAATGCTGTGCCACAGGTTGCAACCGCAGTGGTTACCCCAGCTAAATGGGCAGCCATTACATCGGTATAGCCCTCCACAATCACAACTTGGCGGTTTTTTGCAATCTCTTTTTTAGCCATATCTAAGCCATACAAAATTTGATTCTTTTTATAAACTGGAGTTTCAGGTGAGTTTAAATACTTAGGTCCGGTATCTACCTCATCACTTGCTAACTTTCTTGCACCAAATCCAACCACATCACCAGATATATCTTTGACTGGCCAAATTAATCGATTTCGATATCGATCAATCATTCCCTTTGTGCCCTCTTTTACCAATCCAGCCAAATTTAACTCTTCATCGGTAAAACCTTTTCCCTTAAGGTTTTTGTAAAGTCCATCCCATTCATCTGGGGCGTAACCAACATTAAAGTTTTTTGCAGCATCCCGATCAAAACCTCGCTTAGTTAAGAAATCTCGGCCATGTTGTGCTGCCGGAAGTTGTAATTGTTCCTGATAAAAAATTGAGGCGGCTGTGTTGGCAGCAACTAAACGTGAGCGATTAATCGATGGACCGGTGCTGACACCACCTGATTCATAACGAAGTGTGTAACCAATTCGGTCAGCTAACCGCTCTACCGTCTCCATAAATGTTAAGTGTTCTAACTTCATAATAAATGCAATTACATCACCACCGACTTGGCAACCAAAGCAGTGAAAGAATCCTTTACTTGGTGTTACATGAAATGAGGGGCTTTTCTCATCATGAAATGGACATAGACCTTTTTTCTGACCACCACCAGCATTTTTTAATTGAACATAATCACCAACCACATCATCTATTGGTGAGTGATCGCGGATGTAGGTAACATCCTCATCTTTAATGCGCCCGGCCATACTTCCTATCCTAGTTTCATTTGGGAGAACTCAAACTATCCCCTGTTAATAAGCCGTTTATGTAATGCAACCGCACCTGGGTCAGTCAATGATGCCACCTGATCAATTACTACACGAAGGCGTGCTTGATCAGTTTGTGCATTTTGCCAATCTTGTAGGAAAAAACTTTCTAAAGTGGTTGGGGCGCTAGCTAGTATTGCCTCAACTAATTCAGTTAACAATCTCTGTTGCTCGCCATATCTAATCTGTGAATCACTTGCGTTAATTACATAATGCCCAGCCATTGATTTAAGTAATGCCACCTCAACTCGTTGCGCTCTTGGCACCACCAAATCTGCGTTATATCGAGTTAAATCCCCATCGCCATACTTGCCTTGAGTTGCAACTTCAGCAGCTTGGGCAAAGCGACCAATTAGCTGGCTAGCTAAATCCTTTAACCTTGCTAGTGAGCGATGAGTGCCATCGTAATAACGAGGCCAACAAGATAATTTCTGCAGCGCCGCTAATGCTGATTGCATCTCGGCTTCAGTAATATCAGCTAAATACATCTCTTGGGCAACTTTGAATAACTTAGGTAAATCACTACTTAATTGATCTAGTTTAATTTGACCAGAAACTAATGAGTCCTCTAAATCATGAACGCTATAGGCAACATCATCAGACCAATCCATAATCTGCGCCTCCAT
>JBPCSS010000046.1:0-4408 GCA_051006855.1 Candidatus Nanopelagicus sp. | reverse complement strand
ACGAGTTTCAGCAGGCTTCTTTGTTAGTGGACGGTCTGGATAGATATTGATCCATACCTTTCCACCACGCTTGATGTAACGAGTCATAGCGATACGAGCCGCTTCAATCTGACGGTTTGTTACATATGCAGGTGCAAGAGCTTGAATACCGAAGTCACCAAATGCAACTTGTGATCCACCCTTTGTTGCTCCCTTACGAGATGGGTGGTGTTGCTTACGGTGCTTAACACGACGTGGAATCAACATTAGTTAGCTGCTCCTTCCGCAGTAGCGGTAGGTGTTCCCTGAGAAACAGTTACCTCTGCCTTTGGTGCACGTGGTGTACGTGGACCGCGACGCTCTGGCTTTGGTGCACGAGCTTCAGCTAGCGCTTTTTCAGCGCGCTCTGTACGTGAACCAATAACTTCGCCCTTGTAGATCCACACCTTTACACCCCAGCGACCAACTGTTGTATGTGCTTCAAAGAAGCCATAATCAATATCTGCACGAAGTGTGTGTAGTGGAACTCTTCCTTCACGATAGAACTCAGAACGGCTCATTTCAGCTCCGCCCAAACGACCACCGCATTGCACACGAATTCCCTCAGCTCCTGCCTTTAGTGCAGTTTGCATTCCCTTACGCATCGCACGACGGAATGAAACACGAGCTGCTAATTGCTCAGCAATTCCTTGTGCTACTAATTGCGCATCAGTTTCAGGATTCTTAACCTCAAGAATGTTTAATTGAACCTGCTTACCAGTTAGGTTTTCTAGATCAATCCGAAGCTTGTCTGCCTCTTGACCACGACGACCAATCACAATTCCTGGGCGAGCAGTAAATAGATCGATTCGAACCTTTTCACGTGTTCGCTCAATCTCAATTTTAGATACGCCAGCTCTTTCCATCTTCTTATCCATTAGCTTTCGAATTTGGATATCTTCTTTAACATAGGCACCGTAAAGTTTGTCGGCATACCAACGTGATTTGAAATCTGTTGTAATACCAAGACGGAAGCCGTGTGGATTTATCTTTTGACCCATTTACTCGGCCTTCCCTTTAGGTGCAGCCTTTTTGGCTGGTGCTTTTTTAGCAGTTGCTTTCTTAGCAGCTGCCTTCTTTGCTACTGGCTTATCAGATAGTGAGTCAGCTGCCTTACTTGGCGCAGCCTTATCTGCAATTACCGCAGGGTTTCTTAGCGCCTTTGGCTTTTGCATCTGAGAAGCTTTCAAATTCTTATTTGTGCGAAGAGTTTTATCATCAGATAGAACAACTGTTACCTGTGATGATCTCTTATTGATTGCAAAACCACGACCTTGAGCACGTGGACGGTAGCGCTTCATGGTGAAGCCTTCATCAACTAATGCTTCAATCACCCAAAGTTCAGATGCATCCCGTAGTGATTGATTCTTCTGCTTTGCATTTGAAACAGCGGAGGCAATTAATGTGTAGATCGCAGCGCCAAGCTCTGGTTGGTTAGCAAACTTCATCATGTTTAGTGCGTTATCAGCACGTTGCCCACGAACAAGATTTACAACACGACGTGCTTTTTGTGGTGTGGCACGGAAATCACGCAGAACTGCGCGAGATACCAATGCAGAAGTAGTATCGATGTTACTCACTTACTACCGCCTTTCCATCAGCACGAGAGTGACCTTTAAAAGTACGAGTTGGTGAAAACTCACCAAGCTTGTGACCGATCATTGCCTCGGTAACTAAAACAGGAACGTGCTTGCGACCATCATGAACTGCAATGGTGTGACCAATCATGTCTGGTGTAATCATTGAGCGACGTGACCAAGTTTTAATAACATTCTTAGTGTTCTTCGCATTTTGTTCAGCTACCTTTTTAGATAGATGAAGATCAACGAAAGGACCCTTCTTTAAACTACGTGGCATCTTAAGATCCCCCCTTATCTCTTCTTATTGGACTTGCGACGCCGGAAAATTAACGAATCACTAGCCTTCTTCTTACGGGTGCGCTTTTCTGGTAGACCCCAAGGTGAAACTGGGTGACGACCACCAGATGTTTTACCTTCACCACCACCATGTGGGTGATCAACTGGGTTCATAACAACACCACGAACAGATGGGCGCTTACCCTTCCATCGCATACGTCCGGCTTTTCCATAATTTCTATTTGATTGTTCAGCATTTCCAACTGTGCCAACAGTTGCACGGCAACGAACATCAACATTTCTAATTTCACCAGATGGCATACGAAGTTGTGCGTATGGTCCATCCTTTGCAACTAACTGAACTGCAGATCCTGCAGAGCGACCAATCTTGGCGCCGCCACCTGGACGAAGTTCAATTGCATGAATCATTGTTCCAACTGGAATATTACGAAGTGGCAAGTTGTTGCCGGGCTTAATATCAGCTGATGCGCCATTTTCAATTGGAGATCCTTGAGTTAAACCATCTGGTGCAATGATGTAACGCTTTTCGCCATCGGCAAAGTGAAGCAGCGCAATGTTTGCAGTACGGTTTGGATCGTATTCAATTTGGGCAACCTTTGCTGGAATGCCATCTTTATCATTGCGAACAAAATCAATTAATCGGTAGGCGCGCTTATGTCCGCCACCTTGATGGCGCATAGTTACTCGACCTGTTGCGTTACGGCCACCCTTGGAATTGATTGGGCGAACTAAAGATTTCTCTGGCTTTTGACGAGTGATCTCTTCAAAATCAGGAACGCTTGCTCCGCGCTGACCAGGTGTGGTCGGCTTGAGATTACGCAGTGCCATTTATCTTCTCCCTATTCCTAATTAAGTCCCAATCTCCGCTTAGGAGACCGGTCCTCCAAAGATGTCGATCCGTTGTCCGGCTGCCACATGCACAATTGCACGCTTTGTATCTTTACGTTTTCCAAAACCGATCGCAGTTCGCTTGCGCTTACCTTCACGGTTCATGGTGTTAACACTTAATACCTTTACGCCAAAAACTTTTTCAACTGCAATCTTGATCTCAGTTTTATTAGCATCCGGTGCTACTAAGAATGTGTACTTATTACCATCAAGCAATGAGTAAGACTTCTCAGAAACTACAGGTGCTAGCAATACGTCGCGATAGTTTTTCATGCAGATACTCCTACTTCACTCTCACGGGCAACCGCAGTTGCACCTTTGCCAGTTGCAGGACCGGCAATAAAGTCACGAAGAGCTCCTTCTGAGAAAATCACATCATCAGAAACTAAAACATCATATGCATTTAATTGATCATTAACGATTAGGTGTAGATCATCATGATTTCTAAGTGCAAGCCAAGCTGCATTCTCAGTTCGTGATAACACAACTAATAAGTTCTTGCGATCTGAAAATTGGCGAACCGCGGAAATGGCAGCCTTTGTTGTAGTTGCCTCAACAATTCCGCTAACGGCATGGATTCTAGATGCGCGTTGACGATCAGATAGAACACCCTTAAGCGCAGCAGCAATCATTTTCTTTGGTGTGCGTTGGTCATACTTGCGAGGTACTGGACCATGCGCTACTCCACCATGTCGTTGGTTTGGTGAACGAGTTGAACCCTGACGAGCACGACCTGTTCCCTTTTGCTTAAATGGTTTCTTTCCGCCACCAGAAACTTCACCACGATTTTTAGCCTTGTGGGTTCCAGCTCTAGCTGCAGCTAATTGCGCAACGACAACTTGGTGAATCAATGGCACATTTGCCTGCACATCAAAGATTGATGCTGGCAGATCAATTGAACCAGTTGCTTTACCTGAAATATCTTTAACCTCAATCTTTAATGACATTAGGCACCAACCTTTGTATTAACAGTCTCTGCCGCAGTCATCTTTGCTGCTGTCCGAATAAATACTGTGGCACCAATTGCGCCAGGTACTGATCCCCGAACTAATATCTTGTTGGTTGCAGCATCAACTGAGTGCACCAAAAGATTTTGAGTTGTAACGGTGTCAATACCCATACGACCCATCATTCGCTTACCTTTAAATACACGTCCTGGTGTAGTTCGGTTACCGATCGAACCTGACATACGGTGCTTCTTATCAACACCGTGAGCTGCGCCAATTCCAGAGAAACCATGGCGCTTCATAACACCTGCAGTTCCCTTACCTTTTGATGTGCCAGTGGCATCAACAATCTCTCCAGCTGCAAAAACATCTGCTTTTAATTCTTGTCCTACTGAATAACCTTCAGTTGAAGAGATGCGAAGTTCAGCAACCTCAGAGCGTGGTGTAACACCAGCCTTTGCAAATTGACCAGTAAGTGGCTTTGAAACTTTTCGTGGCTCAATCGCACCAAATGCTAATTGCACAGCGGTGTAACCATCTTTTTCAATTGTTCGAATTTGAGTAACAACACATGGGCCAGCCTCAATAACAGTTACTGGCACAATTTTATTTTGGGAATCAAAAACTTGAGTCATGCCCAGCTTCGTACCCAAGATGCCTTTAATGGCAGATGATCTT
>JBPCSS010000045.1:0-4081 GCA_051006855.1 Candidatus Nanopelagicus sp. | reverse complement strand
GGGTCGGCATTTGATCCAGAAGTAATTTGGGCCAAACTACCAAAACTTGCGTTTGAAACTGTGGTAGAAGATATTTTTCACCCTGTTCCACAATTTTTAAATCAATTCCACTTATTTCTTTCAAAGTTGTTTGGTAGGAAGCTTCTGGTTGCGCCAAATTAGAGATCCAAACTTGCGAGACTCTTCTATTTTGCAAAACCTTAGAAATTCCACCGACATGATCTGAGTGAAAATGTGTAAGAATTAGAAGTGGAATTGATTTAATCCCTAATTTCTTCAAACATTGATCCATCTTTTCTGGCTCTGGCCCAACATCAATCACAATCGCATAAGCCTGACCTAAATTAATCACCATTCCATCGCCTTGGCCCACATCGCAATTTGCAATCTGCCAGCCAGTGCCAGGCCAAGCAAAATGTGATGTTACTAATTGGATTGTTACAAAAAGAATAGGTAGCAATAACAACCATTTTTTTCTACTTACTAAACCAAAAAATGCAGAGATAAATAATAGGAGAAAGACAAAGGTATGATCGAAAGAAATCGCTGGCAAATTAGCCATTGACTGGCTAACTATTACTATCCAATTTGCAAATGGTGTGGCCAGGAGTAAAAGAAGGGAGGAGAAGAATGGTGCTATGGGAGCGAAAATTGCAGCAACAAATCCAAGTAATGTAATTGGGGCAATAACAGGTGATACCAGAATATTTGCTGGCACACTCACTAATGAGATTTGATTTGATAGTAAAACTATTACCGGTAAGCAAAAGATGGTTGCACTAACTGGAATAGAAATTGATTGCACTATCCAAATTGTCTTTATCTTTTGACTCAACTTATTCTCAATTAACGGAGAAAGTAAAAGAATTCCTGCCGTAGCCAAGACTGAGAGGGCAAAACCAGGATCAGTCGATTGAATTGGGTCAAGTAGAAGCAAAAGCATCATTGCAGCAGCTAATGATGGAACCCCAAAGGACCTCTCACCAAAGTACTTGGCTAGGATTACAACTGCGCTCATTACTGCTGCCCGTAATACCGATGGAGTCGGACGAACTAAAAAAATAAATAAAAAAAGTATTATCCCAACCACCCAAAGCCGAGTTCGCAATCTCTTCAATACAAACTGAAGCAGCCAAAATAGGAATGTTGCTACCATGGCAAAATTCGCTCCACTAACAGCAGTTAAATGCGAAAGTCCAACTCTGCGCATCTGCGTAACAAATGATGATGTTTGTAATGAGGTATCCCCCAAAACCAAACCAGGAATTAATGCCCCAGCTTTATCATCACTGGCAAGCATGCGAAAATCATTCCTAATCTTTGAGGTAAATCTAAATAAATTTCTTGGCTTTCCAACTTTAGAAATTTCACCAGTTGCTATTGCCAAGGCGGCAACTTTGCGCTCTCTTGTTTTAACCAAGCGGGCATTCACAATTAGATTTTGATCTATTTCAACATTAATTTTCGGGTTAAAGCGGATTCGAAGGGGCAAATCAATACTTCGCCCGTCAATGGCGGTGAGTTTAAATAACGCACTTACTTGATCAGGTTTCTGATAGGAGCCAACAACCAAGCCTTCTTTTAACACTGGATCAGTTGTAATAACACCTTCAAGCCTTACAACTGAGCCAATCTTGCTTTGCAAAAATTGATTGTTTAATGCAGCTTGTCGAAATGAAACTAGGGATAGGCCAACTAGTGCAGTTACTGCCAAAATAAGGAAGGAGTTATGGCGGTAGGCAATTATCAGTGCCAGAATCAAAAGTACCAGAAGCGTTTTTAATCCTGGCCAAAAACAAATAATTGCAGCACTTAGCCAAAGAGTGCAGCTAATTAGAAGTAGGCGGTAATCTATAAAACGCGCAGCAACGGTTTGATCTCTTCGAATTTCAAACCACCTAACCCTGAAATTTTCTTTAACTCATCTAGCGCGTTAATTCGGCCAACCTTGGTTCGATAATCAATAATTCTTTGAGCGGTTACGGGCCCAATTCCTGGCAAGGTATCTAACTGAGACAAGGTGGCCCGGTTTATATCAAGTGGATTATCTGGTGTTACTTTCTTAGCCACCGCTTTTCCACTTGAGTGCTTGCTTGCGCCAACCAAAATTTGTTCACCATCTATTAAAATTCTGGCCAAGTTGATGTCACTAATATCCACGCCCTTTAATTGATTTCCCGCAGCCTCAATTGCATCAATTACCCGTGACCCACTTGGCAGTTGATAAACCCCTGGGTTTGCAACCTTTCCGGCGACATTAATTATTAATTTCGCTGGCTCGGGCTGAGAAATAAATGGTGGCATTTCACTAACTATTGGCGGTTGGCTTTGGGGTCTTGAGTTTAGAAAGTAAAAGCCAGCAATGCCGATGCTTAAAGCAAAGAGAACAGCCAAGCCGCGTTTTTGTTCATTTGTAATGTTTAAATCAATCATGGGCATATCAAATATTATTTTGACTAATTAAATTGCGAATTTAATAAATTTGTGGAAAAGCTAATCTATTGTTGTAGATCTTTCGGATACATAACGCCTTTAAGTTCTCTTCTGAATACATGTGAAGCTACAAACTGCTTAATAGGTTTAGGAATCTCATAAATCTGTATTGGCTTAACCTTGACCATAAACAATGGCACAAAAGACCAAAACCCAAATATGTAAGCCATTATCGCCCAGCGGAATAACCCCCTTCCCTTTGCCCATGCCAGTAGAAGTACAAATGGAATGGCAATTAGGTTTATCTGGTACATACCCGCCCTTTCATGGTGAGGTTACCCACTACCAATAGTTAAACAGGCGCCACTGACAGTAGATTTGCCACATGAAAAACCCAGATGCAATTGTGATTGGCGCCGGGTTAGTTGGTGCCTGCAGTGCACTTTCATTAGTAAATGCAGGCTTAAGAGTTTTGGTTTTAGATCGTGGCCCAGTTGCAAGTGGCACAACTGGAGCTGGTGAAGGAAATATTTTAGTTTCTGATAAAGAACCAAGCGCTGAATTAACACTAGCTCTAAGATCTCGAGATGCTTGGTTTGAAATTAATACCGATATCGGTGGTGGTTTTGAGTTAGAGGATAAAGGCGGAGTTGTTGTCTCGCGCAGCGAAAAAGGAATTGCAGATTTAAAGAAATTATCAAATTTACAAGCTCAAAATGGTATTGAAGTTGTGGAATTAGACGCCAAAGGAATAAGACAGATTGAGCCACATATCTCAAGCAGTGTTGAGTATGCAGTTCTTTATCCGCAAGATGCTCAGTGTCAACCGATGTTAGCTGCTGCACAAATTATGCGAGCAGTTAGAAAACGCGGCGGAGCATTTATTCAAGGTGAAAATGTTAAATCGATTAATGTTAAGTCTGGCAAAATTGTTGGTTTATCCACTGAGAAAAACAACTACGCCAGTCCTATTGTTATTAATGCCACTGGAACCTGGGCTGGTGAGATTGCAAAGATGGCCGGCTCGGATCTGCCAATTATGCCCAGACGTGGATTTATCTTGGTTACTGCCCCAGCGCCAAAAATAATTCATCACAAAGTTTATGATGCAGATTATGTGGCAAATGTGGCGAGCAGTGATGCTGATCTGCAATCTTCGGCGGTAGTGGAGGGAACTGAAAGTGGCACAATTTTGATTGGTGCCTCCCGTGAACGTGTTGGATTCAAATCTGATTTAGATGTGGCAGTGCTAAGGCAGTTAGCAAGACAGGCAATTTCATTATTTCCAATTCTTTCAAATATTGCGCTACTGCGTGCTTACCGGGGATTTCGTCCATACGCGCCAGATCATCTGCCTGTAATTGGAGAAGATGCAAATGTAATGGGGCTTTGGCATGCAGCAGGCCATGAGGGAGCTGGAATTGGCTTGGCTCCAGCAACTGGTGAGTTAATTACAGCTCAAATTACCACTAGAAAAACCTTTATGGACCCAACACCA
This sequence comes from Candidatus Nanopelagicus sp., assembly GCA_051006855.1. GTDB lineage: Bacteria > Actinomycetota > Actinomycetes > Nanopelagicales > Nanopelagicaceae > Nanopelagicus. The sequence continues at coordinate 150 of JBPCSS010000045.1, read as the reverse complement.
TTTTCGCCAAAAAGATTTAAGGAAAAATCAAATGTCGCAGTTTAATATTGAGTTTACATTTGATGGTGAAAAGATCAATGCAATTTCTGGACAATCTGTAGCGGCAGCACTTTTGGCAGAAAACGTGCGAACTCTTCGTAAAACTAGATT
>JBPCSS010000044.1:0-16386 GCA_051006855.1 Candidatus Nanopelagicus sp. | reverse complement strand
GTTAGTTCGTTGGCATAAGGAGATGAGGCGGCAACTTTTTGTTGCGCCTTAACAATGCGAGATGCTGAAATTAGCTCCATCGCCTTGGTTATCTTCTTAGTCGCCTTTACCGACCGCATACGGCGGCGGTAAATACGAAGTTGGGCACCCATTTGTTTAGCTCTCTTTTCTTATCGCTTTATTGCCGGTACTTGACGGGTAATTTGCTCATTATCTTCACCAGCTAATGCATCAGCTTTTTTCTCATTTACAGCTGGTGCAACTGATGATTTAAATTGAGTTTTAAATGTTGTAATTGCCTCTTCCAAAGATTTCACTGTGTCATCAGTTAACTCTCTAGTTGCAGAAATTACGTCAAAGATTTGCTTACGCTCACGCGCGATGAAATCCAAGAACTCAGCTTCAAATCGGCGAATATCTGCAACTGGAATTGAATCCATTTTGCCAGTTGTTCCTGCCCAAATTGATGCCACTTGGCGTTCAACTGAGAATGGGGAGTACTGACCTTGCTTTAATAGTTCAACCATTCGGGCACCGCGCTCTAGCTGTGCTTTAGAGGCTGCATCTAGATCTGAACCAAAAGCAGCAAATGCCTCAAGTTCCCGGTACTGGGCAAGATCAAGACGAAGACGTCCGGCAATCTTTTTAATCGCCTTAGTCTGTGCTGATCCACCAACACGAGATACTGAAATACCAACGTTAATCGCAGGACGAACACCTGCGTTAAATAGATCAGTTTCAAGGAAACACTGTCCATCGGTAATTGAGATTACGTTGGTTGGAATAAATGCCGATACGTCATTTCCCTTAGTTTCAATGATTGGTAAGCCGGTCATTGAGCCGCCGCCTAATTCATCAGATAACTTTGCACAACGCTCAAGTAGGCGAGAGTGTAAATAGAAAACATCGCCAGGGTATGCCTCACGACCCGGAGGGCGCCTTAGCAATAGCGATACAGAACGATATGCCTCAGCTTGTTTGGAGAGATCATCAAAAATAATTAATACATGTTGACCGTTATACATCCAGTGCTGACCAATTGATGAGCCGGTGTATGGCGCTAGGTATTTAAATCCAGCTGGATCAGAGGCAGGAGCTGCCACAATTGTTGTGTACTCCATCGCGCCAGCAGCTTCAAGTGCGCCTTTAACCGATGCAATTGTGGAACCTTTTTGTCCGATTGCAACATAAATACATTTAACCTGCTTCTTTGGATCTCCACTCTTCCAGTTCTCCAACTGGTTAATGATTGTGTCAACAGCAATTGCAGTTTTACCAGTCTGGCGATCGCCAATAATCAACTGACGTTGACCGCGGCCGATGGCAGTCATGGAGTCAATTGCTTTAATTCCAGTTTGCATTGGTTCTTTAACTGGCTGGCGTTGCACTACAGATGGTGCTTGAATTTCAAGAGCACGAGTTGTTTCAGCTTTAATCTCACCCTTGCCATCAATTGGCCGGCCAAGTGCATCAACTACACGTCCTAGGAAACCATCGCCAACTGGAACAGAGAGAATTTCTCCAGTACGACGAACAGTTGTTCCTTCTTCAATTCCGGTGAACTCACCCAAAATAACCACACCGATTTCGCGAACATCTAAGTTCAGCGCAAGACCTAATGTGCCATTTTCAAACTTCAACAACTCATTGGTCATAGTTGATGGCAGACCTTCAACACGTGCGATGCCATCTCCTGCCTCTGTGACGCTACCGATTTCATCCTTTACGGCAGCTCCTGGTTTGTATGCAGCGACATGTTTTGCCAGTGCATCCCGAATCTCTTCGGGGCGGATACTTACTTCGGCCATCTTTTTCTCTCTTCTCTCTTTAAATAACAGATGCTGTTGGCACCTGTTAAAGCTAACTTACGAGCGCTCTGCCCGCTTCTGCTAAACGATTAACGATGGTGCCGTCAATAACATCATCGGCATACCTAATAGATATGCCACCTAAAACCTTTGGATCAATCTCTAGATTGATATGAACATCTCTGCCCATTTGCTTAGCAAGGGCGGCATTTAACTTAGTTAACTGGGCATCGCTTAACTCAACAGCGCTTTTAACATGGGCAACTAATCGCTCTTTGCGAGTTGAAACATAATGTGAGTAAGCAGCTAATGTGGCATCAATACTGCGCCCTCTGCGAAGTGAAACCACTTTGCGAAGCAAGTTGAGAGTTGAGTTTGCATACTTACCTTTAACTAAGCTCTCAAGCAATGTTACTTTGCCTAAATCGGTATCAGCTGAGGTATTTAATGCTTGGCGGAGCTCAGGATTTGCCCGAAGGACTCTGGCAAAATCAAATAGTTGGTTTTCAACTTTTTCTAACTCACCATTTTTATCAGCTGCTGTTGCCTCTGCCTCAACTGCAAGGTTTTCAATTGCATCTGCAATCTCACCTGGGCTAGACCATCTAAGTGCGGCAGCGCTAGCCAGAAGTGATTGGGCCGGGGCGCTAATATTTTTTCCAAATAAGTTAGAGATTAACTCTGCTTTTGCTGAGGCATCTCGGGAGTTATCGGTTAGAGCACGTCTGACACCAATTGAGCTGGCGAGTACTGAAAGAATAATAAATAGGTCACTAGCAAAAACGGCCACATCATTTGCAGATTGTTTCTCAACAACCTGCGCTAATGATTTACGCAGAGTTAAAACTGAAGCTCTGCTGGAGCCGCCTAATACCTTCATGATTATTTACTCTTCTCCAGATCTGCAATAAAGCGATCAACTATCCGAGACTGACGAACCTGGTCATCTAATGCTTCTCCGACAATCTTTCCGGCTAGCTCAGTTGCAAGGGCGCCCACCTCATTGCGAAGTGAGGTAACTGCTTGTTGACGTTCTGCCTCAATTGCAGCTGTTGCTGCAGCGGTAATTCTGGCTGCCTCTTCGGCGGCCTTGGTGCGCAGATCATCAATAATTGCAGCACCTTGCGCTCTGGCATCTTCGCGAATCTTTTGTGCCTCACCACGTGCTTCATTTAATTGTGTTGTGTACTGGGCAAGTGCGCGCTCGGCTTCAATTTGTGCTCGCTCTGCTTTTTCCATGCCACCTTGAATCGCTTCGGTGCGCTCGGTGAATGCTTTTTCAAACATCGGCACAACCTTTGAGCGAAGAACTAGGAATAGGAGTGAGAAGGCAATAAAACCAACAATTAATTCAGCGGTATGCGGAATTAAAGGGTTTGCCCCTTCACCTGCTGCCCAGTTGCTAAAACTTATTAAGGACATCGTTAGATTTTTCTGTCTTTAATTAAAGTACGAAAGCTAGAACTAGACCGAAAAGTGCTAGCGCTTCAGCTAATGCGAAGCCTAGAAATGCGATCGGTTGCAGTACTGACCGTGCCTCTGGTTGGCGTGCTACTCCGCTGATGTAAGCGGCGAAGATCATGCCAGTTGCGATTGCAGGTCCGATTGCAGATAGGCCATAACCGACCAGGTTGAGTGTGCCTTCCATATTCTTTTCCTTCTTTCTTTGTTGGTTGCTGCTTTGGTTTTTTCTAGTGTTCATCCGCTAACGCACCCGCAATATAGAGGGCGGTCAACAGGGTAAAGATATATGCCTGTAGGCATTGCACCATAAATTCAAAGAATGTAAGGGCAATTCCAAAGGCAAAGGCGAAAGGAGAGACCAGTTTTAAGCCGATCACTCCTTGAAGAAGATGCTCGCCACCCAAAATAAAGACAAGTAAGAGCAGGTGGCCAGCAAACATATTTGCAAATAAACGTAAGGAAAGAGTTAATGGACGAACTATGAAGTAAGTGGCAACCTCAATTGGAGTTAGCAGCACATATACCGGTTTTGGCACACCCGGCATAAACATGATCTCTTTCAAATAAGCCATCAAGCCCTTATGTTTAATCGCCACATAATGGAAGATTACAAAGGTAAATAACGCTAACACGTAAGGAAAACTAACCCGAGACATTGTTGGAAACTGTAAGAATGGGATAATTCCAAATAAGTTATTAGTTAATATAAAAGTAAATAAGGTAAAAAGGTATGGCACAAAACGCATGAACTCATGTCCGATAACATCTCTTGCTAAATCATTGCGAACAAAGCCATAGATCGATTCACCGGCAAATTGCAGCTTTGATGGCACCACCAATGCTTTTCGTGAAGCCAAGATAAAAAAGACTGAAATTAAAACGACGGAGAAGAAAATTAAAAATACTGGTTTAGTCGTGTAAGGGTTATCGCCAAAAACTGGTGGCAATTCAAAGTCGGCTGTACTAGGTGGCTGAAAACCATCCTCTGCTGCCAACCGCACGCCCACGAAAATCTCCAAATGTTAGTTGCCAATATTGCGTAAACAATTTTTTTAGATTGCTTAGTTTTGCTATAGCCGGTGGGAAAAGCGGCTACGGGCGAAACCCTATTAGATATGGCAGATTAGCGCGAAATTTAGGAAGGTGAAAATCTCACCTTATGAAGTTTTGGTGATCTTAATCGCGTCCAAAGCGGAGCCAAACCAAATAAATTGAAGCCCCAGCCCCCAGCAACATCCCAACCAACACTAGGTAGGTCGTTCCCAGCCAGCGATCAAACCCCCAGCCAATCCCACCCCAAATAAGAAGTCCAGAAAGAAGGTAACCAACAATTGACCACAAAGCGTTCTCCTCATTTTGGGAGTTACTTAAATTATCGTTATTTGAATTTTTTCGACTCATTAAATATCGCCTTCCTTTTTTGGTAGCGGTAGGTGTACTCGCAACTTTAAAAAGCTACGAATCTCACCAAATAACCATGCCATGGTAATCAAAATTGCGCAGATGGCAAAACTGCCCCGATCAAAGGTGGTGCGATCGGTGTATTTAGTGACTAATAAGAGAAAAACTCCCATGAATAAAACCTTTGCAAAGTAGGAAAACATTGCCAGTGCCATCGTTGCCATTGGATCTAAATTTCTAGAAATACGGGCAACTAATAAGTGAATACTAAAAAAAATAATCACGGTAAATGAAGCCAAGAGTGAACCAAATAATCCTGATTGACCATTTATTATCGTGAGCACAATTGCACTCACTGCTGCCACAGCAGTTGCTGGTGCTATCGCGCCTTTCCAAAGTTGAACATCACTCATTTGAAATCCACCTTTACTTTGTTGCTTCTAATCACCCAGATAGAAAAAATAAAGATTAATATGCCAGCGATAATGGCGATCCAAAATGGCACAAAGGCTGCGATCACTGTTGGGAACGCAAACATGGCACTCCAAAGGTATAGAACCACTGTCGTACGTTGTTGAGATAAACCAAAGCGCATGATTCGATGATGAAGATGTTCACGGTCAGCAGTAAATGGTGAACGTCTGGCTATAACTCTTCTAAGTATTGCCATTAAAAAATCAAGTAAAGGAATTGCCAGTACTGTGAATGGTAAAAATAGTGGCAGTAATACCGATCCACCATTCTCTTCGGTAATAGCTGAAGCATCTACTTGGCCTGTCAAAGTAATTGCGGACGCACTTAGCAATAATCCTAAGAACATGGCACCTGAGTCACCCATAAAGATTTGAGCTGGATGAAAATTGTGGGGTAAAAAGCCAAGGCATAAACCAATTACGACAGCGGTGATAAGTGATGGGGCGCCTGCGCGGTTTAAACCATTTATAACTGCTAATAAATAAGAGAAGGCAAAAAATGAGGCTGCGCAAATCATCACAATTCCAGTAGCTAACCCATCTAATCCATCAACAAAGTTAATTGCATTAATAACTACCATTACAAATAAAACGGTTAACAGTTGACCAATATTTGTTGGCAATGTGGTAATTCCATTTATTGGCAACCAAAGTATTTGAACTCCGTAAATTAATAAAATACCTGCGGCTAAAGCTTGCCCAGCAAACTTGGTAATTGGATCTAAATCAAAGCGATCATCAACCATGCCAATTAGTAAAATTAATGTCCCGCTGAGAAAAATTCCTGTAGCTTCTGGTCCAAATGATTTATGTACCAATGGCAAATAATTAACAATTACTAGGGTCACTGCCATCGATAACCACATTGCTAGGCCACCCCAACGCGGTGTTGGCTCGCGGTGAACATCGCGGGATCTAATCGCAGATACTGCACCTGCTTTAACCGCAAGATCTTTAACAAGTGGGGTAACTAAATAAGTAATTATCGCCGCAAGTAGAACTGTTACTAAGTACTCGCGCATCGCAGATGAGTGTTAGTTTTTTGGCTCTGGATAAACTGGAAATCTTGCAGTTAATTGATGAACCTCAGCGCGAATTGCTTTTGCTTTTGAATCATCTTCACCATCTTTAATTGCTCGGGCAATAAAAGTTGCAATCTGATTCATCTCCGGCTTGCCCATGCCCTGCGTTGTGATTGCGGCAGTTCCAACTCGAATACCACTTGTAACTGCAGGTGTCTCTGGATCGTATGGAATGGCATTCTTATTAAGCGATAGACCAGCTCTTCCACATCTTTCATCTGCAATCTTGCCATTTACTTTTGTTGATCGAATATCAATTAGTGCTAAATGTGTTTGAGTCCCACCGGAGACTGCACGCATTCCCGCTGCTTCTAATCCTTTTGCTAATTCCTGGCAGTTTTCAATAACATTCTTTGCATAGGTTTGATATTCAATAGTTGCGCACTCTTTTAATGCAACAGCTTTTCCAGCAACCGCGCTCATAATTGGCCCACCTTGCATACCTGGAAAGACTGCTTTATCTATGGCTGCTGCATGTTTTTCTTTACTCAAAATCATGCCACCTCGTGGTCCACGCAATACCTTATGAGTTGTAAATGAAACTACATCTGCATAGGGCACAGGTGATGGAATTGCTTTACCGGCAACTAACCCAATGAAGTGAGCAGCATCGACCCACATAATCGAGCCGACCTCATCGCAAATTTGGCGTACTTTTTCAAAATCAATCAAACTTGGATAGGCAGTCGCTCCTGAGCAAATCATCTTTGGCTTGTGTTCAATAGCTAAATCTCGCAATTGATCGTAATCAATCAATTCATTATCTTGGCGAACTCCGTAGGAAACTACATTGAACCATTTTCCGGAGAAATTAACCTTTGAACCATGAGTTAAGTGACCGCCATGTGGCAAAGACATTGCCAACACCGTATCTCCTGGCTTAGTGAAAGCTTGATAAACCGCAACATTTGCACTTGCACCAGAGTGTGGTTGTAAATTTGCATGCTCTGCACCAAACAATTTTTTCGCTCGATCAATACCAATTACTTCAACCTTATCTACCTCTTCACAACCTCCGTAATAACGCTTTCCTGGATAACCTTCAGCATACTTATTAGAAAGTGAAGAGCCCATAGTGGCTAAGACGGCAGGTGAGGTGAAATTTTCACTTGCAATTAATTGCAAATCTTGACGTTGGCGAACTAACTCTGAAATCACAACTGCAGCGATTTCAGGATCTTGCTTTTCTAGCGCATTAAAATCTGGTCCGTAATATTTTTCAGATCTAGACATATGCCAAGCCTAAAGGGTTGGGGCAGAAATGGTAGGGACTAGCGCCTGCAATTGTTCCAATGAAATGGCCCCCACTCGCTTGAGTGTGATTTCATTCTCAGAAAACTCAACCCATGTCGATAATGGGCCGGATGGTAAAACTGACTCATCAAAAATTGCCCCAACATCACTTTCATAAATATTTAATGTGTTTAAATCTAGGATTGTTGGTTTTCCTACTAAAGCAGCTGAAGAGGCTGCAAGCGGACCAGATTGCTCAAGCAGTGCAGAAATAAATTTTCTATTTGGCGCACGTAGATTTACTTTCCCTAGTCTGCGATCATCACCTAAATTCCAGGTTAATCCAGGTTGTGCTTTAACTGTGACCGAAAGTAACCCTGGCCAAAACTTTTCCAGTAATGCATCTTGTTGAACAGTTAAAGCTGCTGAAACACCAGTTGCCATTTTCTTGCCAGTAACTAAAACTTGCAAAATTGTTGCTGGCGGATTTGCCCTCAAAATCTGTATTGCATTTACTGCATCCTTATCAAATGCATTAGCAAGATAAATATAACCATGCTCTGCTGCTGCAACAACCACCTCACCCGATCTTAGGTATCTAAGGGCAGTATCAAGAGCTTCGGTAAATTGTTTATCTGAAGTGTTAACTAGCGAAATACGCTCAGCCATAACTATCCAAACCGCTTTATCGCGCTCGTAAATCTATCTCTGCCAGTTAGATCAGCGTGGGTTTGAGCAGGCAAATAATCCTTTGCCAACACACTCCTTATTAATTCACCTTGTTTTTCATGATGTTCAGTAATAAAAAATCCGCCTGGCTTTAATAACCTAGTTGCTGCCTCGATAAATAATTTGGGCATTTGCATCCCATTTACTGGTCCACCACGTAGTGCCATTTCAGGTTCAAATTTTGCTACCTCAATTGGCAATTTTTCATCATTAGGTATGTAGGGAGGGTTTGCAACAACTACATCTGCCTTTATATCGGGCAGTGCGCTGGCAACATCTTCAATTACTACCCGAATTGGCAGATCATATTTTGCAATATTTTTATTTAACCAGGCTGCAGCCTCCGGTGATTTTTCAACCGCCACCATGCTAACTTTTAAGCTCTTTAAGGTTGCTTCTGATGCAATTGCAATACTTATTGCGCCAGATCCAGCTCCTAACTCAATAATGCTTTTTGATTGCTCTTTATCTGCTGCAGAGTTTAAATAGCCAATCACCCGGTCAACTAATAACTCAGTTTCTGGCCGGGGAATTAAAACTCCTTCACCAACTTCAAGCTCTAAATATCTAAATGCCGCACTACCAGTTATATATTGGACTGGCCTTCCCGACAATCTTTGTTTAATTAGATCATTAAATTCAGCAGAGATTTTTTCACGATCAGAATCATTTAACTCAATCAATTGGCTATGAATTTGTTTTCTGGATACTCCTAAAAGGTGAGCTAGTAATAACTCAGCATCTACTGTCGCAATTTGGTTTTTTTCAAACTGCGAATACGCTGCTCTAAGCAGCTCTTTCAAGAGTTACCTGCTGATAACTTTGCGGTGCGGTCTGCATCGATTAACGATTGAATTACTGCCTCCAAATCACCATTCATTACTGAATCTAAATTGTTGGCTTTGTAATTTACGCGGTGATCACTTAAGCGATTTTCTGGAAAGTTATAAGTTCTAATGCGCTCACTTCGATCAACAGTTCTCACTTGGTTCTTACGCTCAGCAGATGCAATTCGCTCCGCCTCCTCCTGTGCTGCGGCCAACATTCGAGCCCGCAAAATGCGAAGTGCAGATTCTTTGTTTTGTAGTTGGCTTTTTTCATTCTGGCAGGAAACCACAATTCCGGTTGGCACATGGGTAATTCTCACCGCTGAGTCAGTTGTGTTAACGCTTTGCCCACCAGGACCAGATGAGCGATAAACATCGATTCGAAGATCATTCATATTTATATCAACATCAATCTCTTCCGCCTCTGGCAAAATTAAAACTCCAGCAGCTGAGGTGTGAATTCGACCTTGTGACTCAGTCTCTGGCACTCGTTGCACCCGGTGGACTCCACCCTCAAATTTAAGTTTTGCATACGGTGTTTGCCCTGGTTTTGCTACGCCTTTAGATTTTATAGCCACTGACATATCTTTATATCCGCCCATATCACTTGGCGTTGTATCAATAACTTCAACTTTCCATCCTTGTTTTTCGGCAAATCTTGAATACATTCGAAATAGATCCCCGGCAAATATTGCAGATTCATCTCCACCTGCACCTGCTTTAATCTCCATAATTACATCACGATCATCATTTGGATCTCGAGGAAGCAATAGCTCCTCTAAAAGCGACGCCGCATCATCTTTAGTTTTCTCAAGTGCAACTATTTCAGAGGCAAAAGATGGATCTGATTCTGCTAACTCTTTACCGGCTATTAAATCCTCTTCGGCTAACTTGTATGCGCGATAGCCAGCAATTACTGGACCCAGTTGGGCATAACGTTTTCCAAGTGCTCGTGCTTTATTTTGATCGGCATGAATAGAGGGATCAGCCATTTGCCCTTCAAGTGATTCATACTCCGTTAACAACTCATTAACTTTGGCAAACCGTTCCATCTGATCCTCCTTTCAAAATAATGAGTGAGAAATTAAAAAAGAGAGCGCACCACATCTTTCGATGTTGAGGTGCGCTCTCTTAAAAAAAACTACTTGGTGCCGCTTTTGTCTGCCTTTCCGAAACGCTCTTGGAATTTAGCTACGCGACCGCCAGTATCAAGAATTCTCTGCTTACCGGTGTAAAAAGGATGGCATACTGAACAAACTTCAACGTAAATTGAGCCGTTCTCTTTTGTGCTGCGGGTAGTGAAAACTTCACCGCAACCACAAGTTACCTTGGTCTCGACATATTGTGGATGGATTTCGTTCTTCATATTTCTCCTTGATAATTACTGGATCAAATCTTCTTGTTAGAACATTTGTGAACCAGTAGGACTAGTGAAGTACTAGAGGGGTAAAGAATAACTGCTCGGGCAGAGCAGGCAAAATTTAGGCACTAATTAAGCCTGATCACTCTCCTGCTTGTTAGATACGTTGCCAGTTGGCATATCCCCGCCGGTAGTGGTCTTTTGAATTTGAAGTAGGAACTCAACATTTGATTTGGTTCCCTTCATCTTCTCAAGAAGTAATTCAAGTGCTTGCTGTGGCTCAAGTGCATGCAGCACTCGGCGCAAACGCCAAACAATGCTTAACTCTTCAGTTCCCATAAGAATTTCTTCCTTACGAGTTCCGGATGCAACTACATCAACTGCCGGGAAAATTCGCTTGTCAGCAAACTTACGGTTGAGAATAAGTTCCATATTTCCGGTGCCTTTGAATTCTTCGAAAATAACTTCATCCATCTTTGATCCGGTATCAATCAAAGCAGTTGCCAAAATAGTTAATGACCCACCATTTTCAATATTTCTAGCAGCGCCAAAGAATTTCTTTGGTGGATAAAGCGCAGCTGAATCAACGCCACCGGAGAGAATTCGACCAGAAGCCGGAGCTGCGATGTTATATGCACGTCCAAGTCGTGTAATGGAATCTAGTAACACCACAACATCATGTCCTAGCTCAACAAATCTTTTAGCACGTTCAATTGCAAGCTCAGCCACTGTGGTGTGATCATCAGCTGGACGATCAAAAGTTGAAGCAATTACTTCACCCTTTACAGATCGTTGCATATCAGTTACCTCTTCAGGTCGCTCATCAACTAAAACAACCATTAAGTGACACTCTGGATTATTTGTTGTGATGGCATTTGCAATCGATTGCAAAACCATGGTTTTACCAGCCTTAGGGGGTGAAACAATCAATCCACGTTGGCCTTTACCAATTGGCGAAATTAAATCAATAATTCTGGTGGTTAGAACATTTGGTTCCGTTTCCAGCCGCAATCTTTCCTGCGGATAAAGTGGAACTAGCTTTGAAAATTCAACACGCTCTTTTGCATTCTCGGGCTCAACACCATTTACAGTTTCGACTCTGACAAGTGCGTTAAATTTTTCACGTCGTTCACCCTCTTTAGGTTCACGCACAGATCCAGTAATTACATCACCCTTACGCAGGCCATACTTTCTTACCTGTTGCAGTGATACATAAACATCATTTGGTGAAGGTAGATATCCGCCAGTCCTAATAAATGCAAAGCTATCTAAAATATCTAGTAAGCCACCAACTGGCAGCAATACATCATCTGGTCCAATAACAATTTCACGCTCTTCCCGATTTCCGCGATCACGATTGCGATCTCGATTCCGATCACGCCCGCGATCACGTCGATTGTTGTCTCGGTTGCCGAATCTTCGATTGTTATCGCCTCGGTCTGAGTCGCCATATCCGCCTGATGAGTTGCTGTTTGAATTATTAGGTGAGCTGTCTTGGCTAGATTCGTTGCCATCTGCCTCAGCATTATTATTTTTACTGTTTCGATTGTTCTGTCGTTCCATACGACGGGCCTCTCGTTCATTTTTAGCGGCTTCGCGATTCGCGGCCTGCAGGTCTCCAATAGATTGGACTAACTCTGCTTTCTTAAGTGTGGAGGCATTTTCAATTCCAAGTTGAGCAGCAACCTTTTTAAGGTCACCTAGCGCCATATCCACTAACTCAACCGCATCTGCGCGATTGGTTGATTTTTTCTCTGCCATTTATATATTGCCATTCTTTCTTTTATTTTTTATTACCCGTATGAGGGTCATCCCGCGAAAAAAAGTATTTTTATTTTGGGATTTTTTTACTTATTTATCTGTCGCACTTTCCGACGGCTCTAAATCTACCATACCCAAGATATATTGGGAAAATCGGCTATTGAACCCCTGCTTTTGCAATCGCTAACTTCTTGGCAGTAAAGCCAGGGGTAATTGATTGCAGCTGGTCAATCTCATCCTCACCACCAGCGTAAAGAACCATAACTGACGGCCCTGCACCCGAGACAACAGCTGCAAGTCCTGCACCCCTTAATTTATCAACTAGTGCAATAGTTTTTGGCATCGCTTGAGCACGATAACTTTGATGCAATAAATCTTCAGTGGCAGTAAACAATAAATCTGGCCGCTCAGCTAACGCATGAACAAGCAGTGCTGTTCTGGATGAGTTTAAAACGGCATCCTGATGAGAGATGCTCTCTGGCAATAACTTTCTCGCCTTTGCAGTTGCTAATTGATTATCTGGCACCAGTAGAAGTGCTTTGATTCGATCATCGACTTTAAGACTGACTGCTTTACCAATATTAGTATTTGAGCCATCATTATTTATCTTTGATTCAACCCAAGCAATTGTGGCGCCACCATAAAAGGCAGCTGCAACATTATCTGGGTGTCCTTCTAACTCAGTTGCAAGCGTAATTAAATCATCATCACTCATATATTGTTCACCAGTTAAAACCAAAGATCTTGCGAGAGCTAGTCCACCAACAATTGCACTTGCAGATGATCCAAGCCCTCTGCCATGAGGAATGACATTTAATGCTCGAAGGGCAATACCTCTTGGCTTACCACCCATGTGTTCAAAGCCGCGGAGCATATATTTAATAACTAAGTTTTTAGAATCCTTTTTTACTTCATCAGCACCTTCACCAGTCACATCAACATCAAAGGTTTCATCATCTAAAACCTGTGCGGCATAACGATCCCGAAGTTCTAGTGCTAGTCCAAAGCAATCAAACCCTGGGCCAATATTTGCACTAGTTGCTGGCACACTGATCTGTGCCATAGTTGCTTTAAAAGTTAGACCACTTGCGTTGCGTTTAGCTGCCATTATTTAAGTCCAATTACTTTAGCTGCTTTTTTAACATCAACTGGAATAACAATTGGTTTTGCTGAGGAGTTTAAAACCCACTGAACATCCTTTAAGCCATTGCCCGTCACGGTAACCACGATAGTTTTATCTTTTGGCAGTTTTTTCAGGGCTTTCAATTTAATTAAACCTGCAATTCCTGCCGCACTTGATGGCTCAACAAATATGCCCTCTTTTGCTGCTACCAAACGATATGCGCTCAAAATTTCTTTATCTGTAACAGAATCAATTAATCCCTTGGAGCCAACTTGAGCTGCTACAGCTTGATCCCACGATGCAGGATTTCCAATTCGGATTGCGGTTGCAATCGTTTCTGGCTTCTTAATAATTTTATTTTTTACAATCGGAGCAGCTCCTGCGGCTTGAAATCCCCACATCATTGGAAGTGACTTAGACATACCCGCTTTTTTATACTCTTGATAACCTTTCCAGTAAGCAGTTATGTTGCCCGCATTCCCGACTGGCATTGCATGAATATCTGGAGCAAATCCCAACATATCAACAACTTCAAAAGCTGCAGTTTTTTGTCCTTCAATTCGATATGGATTGACTGAGTTAACTAGTGATACGGGATAGTTTTCAGATAGCTCTCTGGCCAACATTAAACAATCGTCAAAATTTCCTTTAACTTGTAACAAAATAGCACCATGTGCAATTGCTTGCGCTAATTTGCCCATTGCAATTTTGCCTTGTGGAACCAAAACAACAGGTTTCATCTCTGCTTTGCTTGCATAAGCTGCAGCGCTTGCACTTGTGTTTCCAGTTGAAGCACAAATGACTGCCTTAGCGCCATCTTCGGCCGCTTTAGAAATGGCCATTGTCATACCGCGATCTTTAAATGATCCAGTTGGATTCGCACCTTCAACCTTTAACCAAACTTGATTTCCCAACATTTCAGATAAGACACATGCATATACAAGAGGTGTACCGCCCTCGCGCAGAGAAATAACTGGGGTTTGTTCAGTCACCGGTAACCATCGTCGATACTCATCAATGACTCCTCGCCACTGATGCGCACTTTTTTTGCCAAATAAGCTCATTACATCGCACCTTCAACACGCAGCACACTTGCAACATCAGTTACCGCAGGTAAATTGCTCAAATCTTTAACTGTGGCAGAAAGTGCTGACTCATTTGAACTATGAGTCATAACAATTAATTCAGCTTTATCGCCAGCTCCAGTTTGTCTAACAGTTTGAATCGAAACACTATGCGCTGCAAAAACATGGGCAACTGATTCTAAAACACCCGGTTTATCAGCCACATTTAATCTAATCAAATACTTAGTTTTTGTTTGGCCAATGGGTGCAATTTTTAGAGATGCGTAATCACTTTCTTTCGGACCAATTCCACCTGAAATTTTATGACGGGCAATAGCAACTAAGTCACCAAGCACAGCACTTGCTGTTGGTTCACCTCCTGCACCTCTTCCATAGAACATCATCTGGCCAGCAGATTTTGCCTCTACGAATACTGCGTTGTATGACTCTCTCACCGATGCAAGAGGATGATTGCGAGAAATTAAAGCTGGATGAACTCTTACCGAAATTTCTCCAGCAGTAGTCAATTCAGTAATTGCAAGTAACTTAATAATCATGTCCATAGCTTTAGCAACCTTTACATCGGTTGCTGTTATTTTTGAAATACCTTCACGGTAAACATCTTTATCTGTAACTCTAGAGTGAAAAGCTAAGCCAGCTAATATTGCTGCTTTATCAGCTGCATCAAAACCTTCAACGTCAGCAGTTGGATCTGCCTCTGCAAAACCTAGATCTTGTGCCTGCTTCAGTGCATCAACAAATGCTGTGCCACTTTCATCCATCTTGGTAAGTATGTAATTTGTGGTTCCATTTACAATTCCCATAATTCTAGTAACTTGATCGCCAACTAGTGATTCACGCAGTGGGCGCAAGATTGGAATAGCGCCAGCAACTGCTGCTTCATAATACAAATCAACGTTTGCCTTGCTTGCTGCTTCATAAAGCTCTGCACCATCTTTAGCAAGTAAAGCTTTATTGGCGGTAACAACTGATTTACCATTTTTTAATGCAGTTAAAATCAATTCTTTCGCTGGTGATATGCCACCAATTACCTCAATGATTAAATCAATGCTGGGATCATTAACTATTGAGTTCGCATCGGTAGTGATTAAATTATCTGGCACTCCTTCGCGCTTTACTTTGGCATCTCGTACCGCAACCTTTACTAATTCAATTTGCGCTCCGGCACGCGAAGTTAAATCTGCTTTGTTTGCGACCAGCAGGCGGGCAATCTGCGAACCAACTGTGCCGCAGCCAAGCATGCCGACTTTAAGAGATTTCATTGGAGAAGTATCTCAAACTTATGACAGTTGCCGGGGCGCTTGAATTACATCAAGATTGAGCAGATCATCCTCATTTTCTCTGCGTAAAATCTCACGAGCAGTGCCATTTAATACTGCAATTACTGATGGCCTTGGCATATGGTTGTAATTGCTAGCCATGCTTCGCCCATATGCGCCAGTTGCTGGAATTGCCAATAAGTCACCAGCTTTTACATCCTCTGGCATATCAATTTGAGAAATTAAGATATCCCCGCTCTCACAATGCTTTCCAACAATTCGAGAGTTGATTGCCGGTGCTGATGAAATTCTATTTGCTAAAAATGCTGAGTAAGTCGCACCATAAAGTGCTGGCCTAATATTTTCACTCATTCCACCATCTACAGAAATATAGCGTCGCTTTGCACCATTTTCTAAAGTAACCGATTTGGTTGTTCCAACCATATAAATTGTTGTTGTAGTCGGTCCAACAATTGCCCGACCTGGTTCAATTGAAACTTTCGGAATTGAAATATTTGCCTTTTCGCACTCTTTATTAATTACCTGCGCGATTGCGGGAATAACATGTGCTGGTGATATTGCACTTTCATTTTTTGTATACGCAATTCCATATCCACCACCTAGATTTAATTCAGCTAACTCCCTTGAATATTTATCTCTAAACGCTGCTAAGACCGCAACTAATCTTTGTGCTGCCAGTTCAAATCCAGAAACTTCAAATATTTGTGAGCCAATATGGCAATGAATTCCTGCTAAGTTTAAGGAGCTCTCAGCCATGCAC
>JBPCSS010000043.1:0-6824 GCA_051006855.1 Candidatus Nanopelagicus sp. | reverse complement strand
TACTTAGTTGGATACTCAGCTCTGCCCTGCGAGATGATGTGGCCAGCATTATCAACTAGTACCGCCTTGGTCGCAGTGGTACCAACATCTACGCCAAGTAATAACTGCTGCATTTGCTAGCTTTTTAAAGCTTTGCGCTCTCTTCGTGCTTTGCCCTTTTGCACCAATACCGGTGCTGCAACTGAGATTAATAGCAAGATACCGGTAACAATTGTTCGCCATTGGGCGTTGATCTCCTGCAGTGTTAACCAGGATTCAACTGAGCCAGCAAGTAATACACCTGCAACTACTCCCCACATCGTGCCAATGCCACCAAAGATTGAAACTCCACCTAACAAGATGGCAGAGATAACTAATAACTCAAGACCAACTCCATTATCTGCTTGGGCGGTTGAGAAGCGGAAGGTGTAGATAACACCAGCAACACCTGACATAAAACCGGTGAAGGTGAAAACAATCATCTTGTGTCTGACCACATTAACACCAGCAAATTTAGCCGCCTCTGGGCTTTGACCAATGGCCAAGGTGCGACGACCAAATGGGGTCTTGTGAAGAAGTAGACCAAATAAAATTCCAAAGATAATAATTAATGGCAAAGTCTTTGGCATAAATGATTTACCGATTGTGTCAAACCCAAAGCTGGTCCAAAACTCTGGGAACTCATTAACTGTGTTCTCACCTAACAAACCATTAGCAATACCGCGGTATAGCGCCAAGGTTCCAATTGTTACCGCCAATGAACCCAAACCTAACTTGGTAACTAAGAAGCCATTAATAAAACCACAGGAAGTTCCAACTAAAATACAGATAAGAATTGACACCCAAATTGGAGCACCCTTGGCATAACTCCAGCCCAGCATTGAGCTTCCTAGTGCCAAGATGGAGGCGACAGATAAATCAATCTCACCCAAAATAATCATAAACAACATCGCAAAGGCGATGATCATGATCTCAGATGTGTTTGAGAAGATGTATGAGAAGTTAAGTGGGGTTAAAAAGTTTGAGGTGGTAAGTGAGGCAAATACCCAAACCAAAAGGAGTAATCCAATAATTGCCGTATCCCAACTGCGGCGTACTGAACCTAATTTGGCAAATTTAGACATTACTAAATCCTCTCTCTGATTCGTTGCGCCAGCAATTGTTTCTCATTTCTAACCGCCAGAACTCGATCGGCATAGATAGCAATAATTAATAGCAAACCATTAATCGCTGCCTTCCAAAATGCATCAACTCCAAGTGCAGCTAAGCCGCCTTGAATTGTCTGCACTAGTAATGCGCCAATTACCGCTCCGACTACCGTTCCTGATCCACCCATAATTGTTACGCCACCAATTACAACTGCGGCCACAACTGCTAACTCCTGGCCATAAAAGGCGGTGGAATCAACCTGAGCAAATCGCATTAAATAAAATACGCCAGCAATACCGGCCATCACACCTGAGAAAACAAATGCTAAGAAGGTGCGACGGAAAACCTTTAAACCAACAAGATCAGCAGCTGGTGGGTTAGAGCCAATTGCATAAGCATCTCTGCCAGATTTTGTGTACTTCATAAAGATCGCCATTAAAATCATGGCGATTAACACCATTAAGAATGTAAAAGGTAGCAGACCAAAGAAAACCTTCTGGCCAAGGGCCAGTAAGCTCGGTGGCATCTCCTGTGCGTTGTAATCAACTGAGTTTGAAACAACATAAACCAAACCGCGAACAATATATAAAGTACCTAGTGTTACTACCAAGGATGGTAAACGCAGACCTGCCACCAGTAAGCCATTTAAAATTCCAACTGCCAGGCCAATAATTGAACCAATTACAAAGCATTGCACCCAGGTAAAGCTTGGATTTTTTGCACAAAAATCAGCAACCACCCAGGCAGATAAGCCAACGGTTGAGGCAATTGATAAATCAATATGACGCATCACCACAATTGGCGCAATACCAATTGCTAGCAGCGCCACCACTGAGGTTGAGGTTAAAAGATCTCTGGTGCCATCACCTGTTAAAAATCGTGGGTTGATTAAGCCGGTGCCACCAACTGCCACAATTAAAATAATAAAAAGACTTGATTCTCGACTGGATGGTCGAAGTTTTTTTAAGAAATTCATATTAAGCACTTCGCTTTCCAGTAGTCGCGGCGGCAATAACCTTTTCTTGGGTTGCCTCTTTTCGAGATAACTCAGCCACCTGGCGGCCTTCACGCATCACAATAATTCGATCTGCCATTCCTAAAACTTCAGGAAGTTCAGATGAGATCATCAATACCGCTTTGCCCTCACTTGCTGCTTGATTTACTAACCGGTGAACCTCAGCCTTGGTCGCAACATCAATACCGCGGGTTGGCTCATCAACAATTAATAGATCAGGATCTGTAGCTAGCCACTTAGCCAACACAGTTTTTTGTTGATTACCACCAGATAGTCGATCAACTGGATCTGCTTGGTTAGCAAATTTAATACTTAACTTCTCTTTCCAAGTATTAGTCAAACTTTTCTCCCGCTTAAAGTTAATTAAGCCGCGATCAGTTAATTGAGCAAAGGATTCCATGGAGATATTTCGATTAACACCTGCCACCATAAATAAACCTTGTTGGCGGCGATCCTCTGGAACTAATGCAATCTTTCGCTTCATCGCCTCAACTGGTGAACCAGCTGGCAACGCCTTGCCATTTAAAGTAATTGAGCCACTTTCATACTTATCAACACCAAAGATTGCCCGGGCCACCTCAGATCGGCCAGAGCCAACTAAGCCAGCAAGTGCCACAATCTCACCCTTTTTCACATTAAATGAGATATTTCTAAAGTAGGCGGGATTGGTTAGATCTTTAACCTCAAGTACTACCGCACCGATCTTATTCTACGTCTTTGGGAATAACTCAGTTAACTCTCTTCCCACCATCTCTTTAATCACCTTTTGCAGATCAGTCTTACTTACTGGATTCTCACTAACCGTTGCACCATCTCGCATTACGGTAATGAAATCAGAAATTGCAAATACCTCATCTAATCGGTGGCTAACAAAGATAACCGCCTTATTAGCAGCCTTAAGTGATTTCATAACTGTCATCAATCGCTCCACCTCAGAGGCAGAAAGTGCGGCAGTTGGCTCATCCATCAAAATAATATTTGCATTCATAGATAAGGCTTTAGCAATCTCAACTACCTGTTGATCTGCAATGGATAGACCACGTGCCTGACGTTTTGGATCTAACTCCACACCTAACTCTTTAAATAATCGCTTCGCCTCACTTTGGGCAAACTTCCAATCAATTACCGCACCCTTTTTAGGTTGGCGACCGATAAAAACATTTTCAGCTAAAGATAGATCTAAGAAAAGGGAGGGCTCCTGATAGATAACTGCCACACCTTGATCAATGGATGCTTGTGGAGATCCAGTAATAAAATCCTTGCCAGCTAATTTGATTGTGCCACCATCATTGACATGAACGCCAGATAAAATCTTAAGCATGGTGGATTTACCCGCACCATTTTCACCAAGGAGTGCGTGAATCTCACCTGCTCGAATCTTTAGATCTGTTCCGCGTAAGGCAACTGCGCCACCAAAGCGCTTTTGCACCCCACTCATCTCAAGAAGTAGATCACCCTTAGCTGCCACCGAATTACCTCATCTCTAATAGATTAAAAATCTTTAGCCGTTAAGCAAATTCTCTCGCTGACCCTATCTCCACTTTCCTATTACGGCTAGGTAGGAGTGGTAGGCGCAGATAACAAAGTGGTAACGCCCCTTTAGGCTGATCTTAAAATCTGGGATTACCCCAATCCTTTCTATTTATCCATACATATCTATTTACCTATACATATCTATCTAGCGCACAACCTCAAGGCAGGTTGAACTTAGGTGGTTAGTTAGGCAAGAGTTAAGGGTATGCACCAATACCTCGCCCTGGATATGGGGGCAGAATCTGGCCGATTGATGGCGGTAAGTATTGGAGATCAAATCGCAACCAATGAGCTCTACCGTTTTCAAACACCAGTTGCCACCGATCGTCACGGCAGACGTTGTTGGGATCTACCTAAGATAATTGAAGAGATCACCATTGCATTAAGTAAGGCAGCAAATACTGGAACCTACCTTGGTTTAGCAGTTGATACCTGGGGATTAGATTTTGGATTTATTGATCAGGATGGAAAGGTAATTGATCTACCAGTCTCCCACCGGGATCATCGCACCGATGGGATGTTAGAAAAAGCTTTTTCACTAGTTGGTCGAGAGCGGCTTCACAATGAGAGTGGTTGCCAATTACTTGAGGTCAACTCCATCTATCAATTACTTGCAATTGCAAATCAAACACCGGAGGAGTTTAAAAAAGCCAAGCATCTTCTCTTTATGCCAGATCTAGTTTTATATGCATTAACTGGTGTGGTTGGTACTGAGTACACAATTGCCACAACTTCAGGTTTATATGATGTGGTAAATGATCAATGGGCGTTGGCACTTGCTAAGGATTTAAATATTCCAGCCCACATATTTGGGCAGGTGCAAAACCCAGGAAGTATTCGTGGTGTATTAAGCAAAGAGCTGCAAGAGAAAACAGGTATTGGTCCAATTACCTGTATTGCAACTGCAAGTCATGACACCGCCGCCGCAGTTTTTGCCACACCGTTGTCATCACCAGGCAGTGCTTATATTTCAAGTGGCACCTGGTCATTAATGGGAGTTGAGCTTGAAAATCCAGTTGTTAATAAAACCACCTTAGAGGGACGGTTAACAAATGAGGGTGGTTATAACCGATCAATTAGATTACTTAGAAACATTATGGGGCTTTGGTTAATCCAAGAGGTAAGGCGTGATCTAAAAGAGTCTGGGATTGATTTAACCTACGCGCAGTTGGTCGAACAAGCACAACAGGTTGCAGATCCCTTTGCCAGCTTAATCTATGTTGATGCCTCAATCTTTATTCATGCCGGCGGGATGATTGAGCGGATTCAAAGATTTTGCCAAGCAACAAATCAAATTGTGCCAAAGAGTCCAGGTGAGTTAGCTCAAACTGTATTTGCCTCCCTGGCTCTGCAATACACAAAAACCTGTGATGATTTAGCAGCATGTTCAAAGCTTGATATGCCAGCCATTCATATTGTTGGTGGCGGATCCCAAAATCATCACCTATGCCAATTAACTGCAGATATCTCCGGCAAAGAGGTAATCGCCGGTCCGGTTGAGGCAACTGCAATGGGAAATGCGATGGTGAGTGCAATTGCACTTGGCAAGGATGCCAACTTAAAAGATGCAAAATCTGCCAGAGCGCTGATTGCTGCATCAGATTTAGGGGTAAGAAGTTTTAAGCCCACCAAAGGCCAAGATCACAATACAATTACACAAATCCGCAGCCGTTATCAAAAGCTAACCTTGGAGGATATGCGATGAGTGATTTAGTTTCGCAATTAACCTCACTGGCGATTGCAGCCGGTGAGCCATCAGCTGATTTAACAATTGTGGCTGAAGGTAATGCTGCAGTCTTTGAACCCTCAACAAATCGCTTTTTAGTTAAGGCAAGTGGTGTGGTGATGGGTAAGGCAACTATTGAGGATTGGGTCTACCTTGATTTAGCAAAGTGTGCTCAAATTTTAGTTGATGCAAATAAAACTGGAGTAAGTAAAAAGTTAGATAAAGCATTTGATGAGATCTTAAAGGAGTCTAAGACACCAAATGGTGTTGTTAAGAAAGCATCTATTGAAACTATGGTGCATGTAGTGGCCTTTGATTTAATGGGTGCAACCTGGTCACTTCACACCCACCCAACACCGGTGGTGGCACTTGCAGCAAGTAAGGATGGGGCTAAACATTACAAAGCAACTGTCTTTCCAGATGAAGCAGTTGTCTGTGGACCAGTTCCATTATTTCTTCCTTATGCAGATCCTGGATTGGCACTTGGCCTTGGTGTTTATCAAGGCGTACTTAAGTATCAAAAAAAGCATGAGCGATCACCAGGACAAATAATTTTAGGAAACCATGGTCTTTGCACCTTTGGTTCAGCTAGCTCTGAAGCACTCTCAACAACTCAGATTGCAGTTAAAGCTGCCCGGGTTAGATTGGGCGCACTTTCATCAGGTGGAATTAACTTTATTGATGATAAAAAAGCGGCAGCGATTGCCTACCGCCCAGATGAGATCTTGCGTCGCAAGATGTTGTCGCAGGGTAAGTAAAAGAGTTAAAGAGTTAATGAAGGTTAAAGCTGCCACCTTTGATATTGGCGGAGTTTTATACTCCGATGATGCCTTTAAACGGGCAATATTTTCTGCCCTTAATCAATTAACTACTGTTACTCAAACTGAGTTTGATCAGGTTTATCTAGCCCATTTAAAATCCCAAACCGGCTCACTTAGATCAAAATTATGTGAAGCCTTCCTGGGTTCACTAGATAAAAAAAGTGAGTTAATGGCGCTTACCAATAGCAAATGGTTATTTAATGATCATGATCAATACCAAGATGGCAAAGAGTGTTTAATAAAGTTAAAACAAGCTGGCTTAAAAATAGGTATTGTGGCAAATCAACCTAAAACATCAGCAGATCGCTTAAAACAAGATGATATCATGCAATATATAGATTTTCTTGGCATATCTGCCCTGGTTGGTTTTGATAAACCAGATCCCGCCTTTTTTAAGTTAGCAATCAAAGAGTTAGATCTTGCAGCGCAGGAAATAATCCATATTGGAAATCGTATTGATACCGATGTTAATCCAGCTAAAGCTTTGGGGATGAAAACAGTTTGGGTAAGAAGAGGGGAGGCAAATCCTGATCCATCACCTGCTGATTTAACAGCTGCAGATATCACGGTGAGTGATTTGAAATCTTTGCCTGAGTTAATC
>JBPCSS010000042.1:0-3476 GCA_051006855.1 Candidatus Nanopelagicus sp. | reverse complement strand
ACTAATGCCTGCAAACAACGCCAAACTTTGCCCAAAACCAATTGCTAATGCTGTTTTTGCATTTACGCGGCGATCAATTTCAGCATCGGAATCATGGAATTCATGGGCAATATCGCGTTTAGAAAGCCGCTCTGCGGTGATGAGCAATAAGCCATTAGTTGCAAGGAAGATTGCTGAGTATTCAGGCTTGCCGAAAATACTTTGGAAATAATCACCCAAAATTAGACCGAGCATACCCACAGGAATGGTTGCAATGACTATGTATCCTAGAACTCTAAAAGGTGTTGATTGATAATTTTTATTTTTTATCGCTCGAAACGTTCCTGCAAATAATCCCAACCATCTTCTCCTAAAAACTAGGAAGAGGGCAACGGAACTTGCTAGGTGCATAGCAATAGTAATTAAGAGGTAAGCCTGATTTTCTTCACTGATGAGCTCTCGAAAAGATCCACCAATCCATGCTGGAATCAAAATTGCATGACCAAGACTTGAGATTGGGAATAATTCAGTTAAGCCTTGAATAAATCCAATGATGATGGCTTGTTCATAGGTAAAACTCAAAATTGAACCAATCTCCTAGAAATATATGAGATAGAGTTTAGCAGTGAGCAATCTGCAAGAGCCGAACAAATGGTTCAATAAGGCATTTAGATTACTTAAACCTTCTAGAACTATTCCCATTACTCCATGGCGAGCTAATACAACCTGGGGCCTGATCTCTGCTCCATATGCGGTTCAACGCCTCTTAGTTTTAGTTTTTGGGTTAATGATATTTGGAATTGGCGAAGCTTTTTTAGTTGTAACCTCACTTGGAAATTCACCTTGGGTTGTACTATCTCAGGGAATCTCCTTGAATTCTAATTTAAACATTGGTGAATCAACTTTTTTAGTCTCTGTTGTGGTACTACTGCTTTGGCTACCGCTCCGACAGAAACCTGGATTTGGAACATTGGCAAACATTGTTGTTATTGCTGCTGCCATTGAACTTGGGTTATTAGTTATCCCAACTGTTGAGAATGTATACATGAAATACCTTTATGTTCTATTTGGAATTGCACTGGTTGGCACAGGGTCGGCTTTGTACATAACTTGCGGCTTGGGAACAGGACCTCGAGATGGATTAATGACAGGTTTGCACTACAAAACAGGGGTGAGGGTTGGGCGTGTGAGACTTGGAATCGAAGTGGTTGCACTGAGCGTTGGAGCCCTTCTAGGTGGCTCACTTGGCGTAGGAACAGCTTTATTTGCACTTCTAATAGGTCAATCTGTAGCCATCTCGTTGGGTGTCTTAGGCCGTCTTACTGCCAGGTAGCAAATACAGTTAAGGCACTCCCCTCGGTTTGTCGGACCGAATCTGACAACATGTCGAAAACACCATGTTAAAAAAACAGAAGGGTCTATTCCATGCTTGATAGCTTCTTTAAAATCAGTCAGCGTGGCTCAACCGTAGCTCGTGAAGTTCGTGGCGGGGTCGTCACTTTCTTCACTATGGCCTACATCGTTGCGCTCAATCCACTCATCATCGGTTTGGCAAAAGATGCTGATGGAAAATACATTGGCGGAGGCGACGCACCTAATCTTGCATTAGTTGCAGCTGCTACCGCACTTATCGCCGGCGTTATGACCATACTTATGGGCGTAGTCGCTAACTTTCCATTAGCCATTGCAACCGGATTAGGTTTAAACACATTCGTTGCCGTTGGTATCGCCTCAAAAATGACCTGGGCAGATGCCATGGGATTAGTAGTCCTAGAAGGCTTAATCATTCTTATTTTGGTGCTAACAGGATTCCGCACAGCGGTATTCAAAGCCGTACCAACTCAATTAAAGATCGCTATTTCTGTTGGTATTGGTCTTTTCATTGCACTTATCGGCCTAGTTGACGCAGGTTTCGTTCGTAGAACCGGAACAGGTCCAGTACCAGTAACTCTTGGCGATAACGGCAATCTTGTTGGATGGCCAGTGGTGGTTTTTGCATTTGGTCTTTTCCTGACTATTGCACTGACTGTCAAGAAAGTTAAAGCAGCGATTTTGATTGGAATCGTTACAGCTACAGCTGTAGCTATTGCAGTTGAATCAGCTTTCAAAATTGGTCCATTATTCAATGGTGCAACCGGAGAAGTAAATCCAAAAGGCTGGAATTTAAATGTTCCTGCGATGCCAGACTCCATTGCTGCCACACCAAAGTTTGACATTATTGGTGACTTCAATCTTCTAGGTGGATTTGATCGAATCTCACTTGTTGCAGCAGTACTACTAGTTTTCACTTTATTACTAGCAGACTTCTTCGACACAATGGGAACTATGACAGCGATTGGTAACCAGGCAGGTTTAGTTGATAGAAACGGAAATGTAGAAGGTGCTGAGCGCATTCTTCTCGTTGACTCTATCGCCGCTGCCGCCGGTGGTGCTGGTTCTGTTTCATCAAATACCTCATACATTGAATCAGCATCAGGTGTTGGTGAAGGTGCTCGTACAGGACTTGCTTCAGTAGTAACTGGAATTTTGTTCCTACTAACAACTTTCCTTGCGCCATTAGTAGCCATCATTCCTTACGAAGCGGCAACACCAGCTTTGGTAATTGTTGGCTTTTTAATGATGTCACAAATCAAGGGTATTGATTGGGATGATCTAGGAATCGCTATTCCTGCATTCTTAACAATTATCTTGATGCCGTTTACTTACAATATTTCAGTAGGTATTGGCGCAGGATTTGTTTCATATGTAGTAATTCGTTTATTCCAGGGACGTGCTAAAGAAATTAGCCCATTGCTTTGGGCGGTAGCTGGTCTATTTATGATTTACTTCTTGCAATCTCCGATTAATATCTGGACTGCATAATATAAATCTAAATAAAGGGGCGAGCCGAAAGGTTTGCCCCTTTACCATTTAATGGGCGATAATCCTTTTTCAACCAATCTCTTATTAACTTTGCTAAATGGTTTGCTTCCATAAAATCCACGATAAACAGAAAGTGGACTTGGATGGGGTGCAATGAATCGATCATCTTGCTGGAAATACTTTGACATAAGTTGTGCCTCACGCCCCCACAAAATACCCAAGGCTCCACGTTTTGCCACATCATTAATAATTTGCTGAGTTATTACCTGCCATCCGATCTTTGAATGAGAACCTGCTTTTTTCGGCATAACTGTTAAAGACATATTCAAAAGAAGTACGCCTTGGTTTGACCAATCAGATAAGTCTCCGTTAATTCTACTGATACCCAAATCTGCCTTTAGCTCCTTATAAATATTCTTTAAAGATGCTGGCAATACCTTCACTTCAGCAGGTATTGAAAAAGCAAGACCCATTGCATGTTGCGAGTTAGGATATGGATCTTGTCCGACTATTACTATTTTCACATCCTGTGGAGCGCACTCTAAAGCTTTGAATATAAGTTTAGAATCAGGAAGAAAATTAGAATTAAGTTTATTTGAAATTTCAATCAATTTGTCAGAATCAATAATCTCCCG
>JBPCSS010000041.1:0-4609 GCA_051006855.1 Candidatus Nanopelagicus sp. | reverse complement strand
TATTTGTTGTTCGAGCCCCCTAACGGAATCGAACCGTTGACCTTTTCCTTACCATGGAAACACTCTACCGACTGAGCTAAGGGGGCGAAGTGCTGGCTAAGGATACAACCCACCTTTACTAATTACGAATTGAAGGCTTAATTACTTTAAGTATGCCTTACTTGCAATCTCAATACGCCTATTTTTATAAGCAGATGATGCACCAAATAGCAGATGCTCAAATGGATTTCCGCTTTTTATTAACTTACCTAATTGCTCATATTCATTTCCTTCAAATGTATTTATCTCTGAAGTATTTGCAACTTTCACCTCTTTGTGGGGCTTAATCATTCGATAAATTACGGTCAGTAGTTGTAACCCAGAATAAACGGTGCCACGCCAGCCCCTACCAAAAACTTCTTGTAGTTTTAACATCAATAATGTTTTAGAGATTACATTTGTATTAGAAGAAGGTTGATTAATTAAATTTTTAAATATGTTTGCAACTTCAGCTGCTCCTGTAACCTCAGGCAGAATGGCACAATTGTTAGCCAATTCTTGCCTTACTTTCGGATCGGTAAGTTTAGAAACCATGATAGTAATTTGCTCTAACTTTGATTGATCTACTGTCAAAGCCACATGGTTATCTGCTGCCCATCTAGCTCTCTCCGCCTGATTATCTGTCCCTCTTATGTTTGGGATAAACAAGGTTGGAATATTTGCAGCTAGCTCCTCGTGCACACTGTTATAACCTGCAGCACAGATCGCAGCATCAAATGCACTTAAAACGTTTGCAAGTGGAAAATGTCTGATTACTTTTATATCAAGACCTCTAGGTGCAAGATTTTCACCACTTGAAGCGATGGGTTCTTTTGTTAAAACTACTTGCAAATTTGGCCAATCAATTAAACCTTTCAATGCCGCTGTCATTTTGGCATTTAAGTCAGCCTCACCGATTCCAAGTTGCACCAATACTGCAGGGCGGGATTGATCCAATCCAAGCAAATTTCTTGCGGCGACTTTATCGAGTGCGGTTTGATGTTTATAAATTGATATTGGTTTAACTAATGTTGAATCTGACCTGCCCACTGTGGGACCTTTGTCATAACTTTGTCCAAAATCACCTGGGGTTATTATTAAATCCATCATCTTTGATTGAAGATTTAGTAAATATCTTTGAGAAGTTTTTTGCCAAAATCCCCTTCGTACCCAAACTAATTTTACTTTTGGCCTTATGGCCTTAATTCCGATAATTCCTGGGTATGGAACAACTCCATCAAAACTAACAATTTTTGCATCGGTCTCATCTATCAATGCCACAATTCGATCTCGCAAATACTTATCCCACTCAAAACGACCCATCCATTTTCGATCACGCCCTGGGACATACTCAAAATTTACATTCGCAATTTTGGGCACTTCAACAACACCTGAAGCCATCGAAATGATTATCGGATTTGCAAAATCCTTTAATTCAGATGCAACCGCACTTGCTCTGGTTAAGTGTCCCATGCCTATTCCATTACTTGTCGCTAGAATAATGGTTGGCTTCGTCATGAAATTAGTATAACTGCAACCAAAGTTAGGACGCTCGAATGAGAACCACGCTATTGCTCGTAATTTTGGTATTACAAATATTTACTCTGTTATATCTAATTCGTACCGCACGAAATCTCGGTACGAAAGCTAGTAAAAATTATCGAGAGTTGATGGAAAATATCAACATGCTTCGCGCCAGTGGTAGAAGCAATATTCTTAATCATTTGGCTGTACCAAACACTAAAGAATTTAGAAATGTTAGTTGGGATCATGTAATTTCTCTCACCAGCCATCCAGCTAGATTTTCAACACTTGGGCTTGCATTGGATCAACTACTAAATCAACATTTGATACCAAAACAAATTTATCTAAATATTGCCCAATCGGATATGGACAAACTGCCACCTGCAATCAGGAATTTAGAGTCGGGCGGGGTTCTTAAAATTAATTCATGCGCTGATTTAGGTCCCGGTAAGAAGTTAATTCCAACATTAAAGCTAGAAGAGACTTTGCCTATTATTGTTGTTGATGATGATTTATTTTTTGAAACAGATTTAACACTTAAGTTAATGGTCCAGCACCACTTAACACCAAAAAGCATCATTGCCTCTAGGGTTCACAAAATAACTTATGAATTAGATGGAAGTATCGCCCCTTATAGTAAGTGGGTGAAGAATTACTCACTATCAAATGGGCCTGATGTAGATTTTTTTGCCACTTCAGGTGCTGGCACTTTGTATAAAAAGGAATTTTTCCATAAGGATGTTTTAGATGAAGAAACTTATAAAACTCTGGCGCTACATACAGATGATCTGTGGTGGTATGTACAAAGCAAGCGGGTGGGCGTAACAACCAAGCGAATGCCTGGCTATAGCAAATTAGAGTTTATTACTGGCACTCAAGAAGATGGGTTATGGAATACCGGCAATCAAAATAGAAATGATCCAAATTTAAAATCTTTGCTAAATAAGTACTCACTTTAATTTCTTGGTGGCGGGTGAAGGATTTGAACCTTCGAAGGCAGAGCCGGGGGATTTACAGTCCCCTCCCATTGGCCGCTCGGGCAACCCGCCAGGATTGTTAAGCGAAGTGAAGTGTAAAGCCTGACTACTTGTTATGCCAAAAGTTCAATTATTTATCGCTGTATCTTGCAATAAATCGAACATGATCAGGGTTTAACTCTGCAACAGTTCTTGCACCAAGTAATTTCATTGTTCTAGTAATTTGTGTGCGAAGAATCTCTAAAGTGCGATCAACGCCAGGTTTTCCACCAGCCATTAAGCCATAAAGATAAGCTCTTCCGATCCAAGTAAATTTCGCTCCACTTGCAAGTGCTGCAACAACATCAGCGCCATGCATAATTCCAGTATCAACATGAACCTCTGCTTTATTACCAACCGCCTTAATAACCTCTGGTAATAAGTGCAATGGGACTGGTGCACGATCTAATTGACGTCCGCCATGGTTTGAAAGAATTATTGCATCAGCACCAGAATCGATGGACATCACCGCGTCATCAACATTTTGAATGCCTTTAACAACTAGATTTCCTTTCCACTGCCCTCTAATCCACTTTAAATCTTCAAAAGTAACAGTTGGGTCAAACATAGAATCAAGCAATTCTGCAACTGTGCCATTCCAGGAATCAAGGGATGCAAATTTAAGTGGATCGGTGGTTAAGAAATTAATCCACCAGGCTGGGCGTGGAATCGCATTTAAAATAGTTTTAGAGGTTAGGGAAGGTGGAATAGTCATTCCATTTCTAACATCTCTTAATCTTGCACCTGCGACTGGAACATCAACTGTTAAAACCAAAGTATCAAAACCTGCAGCTTTGGCTCTATCAACTAAGGCCATGCTTCGATCGCGGTCTTTCCACATATAAAGTTGAAACCAATTTCGCCCTGTTGGCGCAGCTTTTGCGACATCTTCAATTGATCGAGTACCCATGGTTGAAAGCGTGAAAGGAATTCCAGCATCTGACGCAGCGCAAGCTCCAGCGTATTCACCTTCAGTTTGCATCATTCTGGTGAAACCAGTTGGCGCAATACCAAGCGGCATACTCATTTTTTTGCCAAGCATTTGAACTGATAGATCTACATCTTTAACATTTAATAAAATTTTTGGTTGAAACTCTAATTTTTCATACGCAGCTCGGGCCCGAGTTAAACTTGATTCAGTATCTGCACCGCCATCGGTGTAATCAAATGGGGCTTGTGGTGTGCGTCGCTTAGCAATATCTCTTAAATCATAGATTGTTAGAGCTCTAGTTAATCTGCGCTTGCGGGAACTAAATATTATTTTTCTAAACCGTAGTAATTGTGCAAGATCCTTTGGGCTAGGAACGCGCCGCTTAACCTTCACTTGGCTCACGAGCGCTCCAATCAATCTTGTTGAGTTCTGTGAAAACTCATTCTAATTAACTAGTAAAGTATAGACATGGCTGACAGTAGTTTCGATATCGTCTCAAAAATAGACCAAATGGAGTTAGATAACGCCTTTAATCAGTGCGACCGCGAGATCGCTACTAGGTTTGATTTTAAAAATACCGATACAAAAATCGAAAAAACTGGCTTGAAAGTCGTTTTGGAATCAGGCACAGAGGAGCGAGCAAAGGCCGCACTTGATGTTTTCAAGGATAAGTTGATTAAACGCAATGTCTCGCTCAAACACCTTGATGCAGGTGAACCAACTTTAAGTGGAAAGACTTATCGGATTAATTGTGAATTCAAAGAAGGCATTTCAACTGAGAATGCTAAGAAGATTGCTAAGTTTCTAAAAGAAAGTGGGCCGAAATCACTTAAGACGCAAATACAAGGTGAAGAACTGCGTGTATCTAGTAAAAGTCGGGATGATCTTCAAACTGCAATTGCTCAAGTCAAAAAAGAGACCTGGGATTTCGCAGTTCAATTTACTAATTATCGATAATTATTTAATTGAAGGATGACTTGAAAACCAATCGGTTAGGCGTTGCATATGGGGTGAGCGCCTATGTAATTTGGGGATCTCTTCCAATTTACTGGAGATGGTTAGATCGAGCCTCAGCATATGAAATTTTGGCCAATCGGGGTATTTGGTCATTGATGGTCTG
>JBPCSS010000040.1:0-13400 GCA_051006855.1 Candidatus Nanopelagicus sp. | reverse complement strand
AAATCTTTCCAATCTTGAGAAGAAAACTCCTCTTTGCCCTGACCCCAAAGATCTATGCTCCAGCTGAGCGGTTGATGAGCAAATTCCAAGGCTTGCGAAACTGGAATTAATTTGATCTCAGAGTGCATTAGGCGTTGAGTAGATTTAACGCTTGGTTAATTATTTCCTGTCTGTAACTTTGTATGAGAGAAATATGACCATGCCCAGGAACGAAATTCAATTTAGCTGTTGAAATATGTTTAGCAAGCCAATTGCTATGTTCCCTTGGAACCATAAAATCATCATCACCTTGCCAGATCAAGACTGGCTTAGTAATTTTACTAAGTTCAAACCCAAATGCTTGAACGAAAGCTAAATCATCATCAAGCCAACCGTAATAACTAACTGACAAAGCTCTTCTCAGCGCTGTTGCATCCTCTTCGGCAACCTTAGGCGTCAAAGCTTTCTTATCTGCATCCCCTATTAGCCCTCCAAAGGATGTAATCAAATCTGCACCGGTTACATTTTTAAAAGCTGGCGAGTTTTTAATCATCCACTCTTCAATGGTGGATTCACCGGCTAATGCAGCGCCAAACTCTTCGTGATTTTCTGGTCCCATACCAGCGAGAAAATTAAGATCATCATTTCCCCATTCGCCCACACCAGCTAAGGTGATCGCACCAACATTTTTAGGATGCCTGGTCATATTTAATGCATGCGGTCCTCCACCAGACCATCCAATTGAAATAAATTTTTCGATACCAAAATGATCCAATAATTCAGAGTTATCATCGATATCAGATGCAACATTACGGCCACGACGTCTACTGCTTAAGCCATAACCAGGTCTACTGGCAGCAATGGCTCTAACATTTGAAATTCCAGATAGCCAAGCTGACCAAACAGTGCAATCACCTGGCGTGCCATGATGAAAAAGAATTGCTGACTTGCTTTCTACCTTATTGTCTAGGTAGTCGTAATCTCTACCATCTTTTAACTTAAATATGGATTCAGCCAATTAACTCACCGCACATTTTGTCGAAGGCCAAGTTGTGAGAATCAACATCGTCAGCAGTTGTCTCTGGTGAAATTAAAGCCATATTGTGAAATGGAGTTATCAAAAACCCGTCATTTAACATTCTTAGATGAATGTACTGCTCTAACTCAAAATCTCCAGCATCAGCAGCCTCCCTGCCAGTTTTTGGTGATCTTGCACTGAACATGTACTCCGCCCTTGCGCCTAATCGATTAACACTCCATGGCAGTTTGTATTTTTCAATAACTTTTTCAACACCATCTGCCCACCTAGTACCTAATTTAATCATCTTTTCAAAATTTTCCTCAGTTAAAACTTTGGTTAGGGTTGCTCTCATTGCCGCAAGTGACAGTGCATTTGCAGCTAATGTGCCACCAACACCTCCAGTATCAATTACCTCTAGTTCAACTTGGGATTTGATTGCTTTTGCAATCTCAGTACTCATGCCAAATGCGCCCGTAGGAAAACCGCCGCCAATAGCCTTGCCTATGGTTAGAAAATCAGGTTTTAATCCAAGTTGCGCTGTCATTCCACCAGGGCCAACCGATAACGTATGAGTTTCATCAATAATTAATTTAGCGCCAAACTTATTTGCTAGTTCCTCAACACCTTTCAAATATCCATCAACTGGCAGCACGATTCCAACATTTGTCATAGCCGGTTCCATTAAAATTGCTGCGACATCATTATGTTTTAAAGCTTTTTCCATCGCATCCAAATCATTAAAGGGCACTACTCGAGTGGTTTTATCCAAATCAATTGGGGCACCGATATTGCCCTCTCTAGAAACAGTTCTTCCAGATGAATCCAGTGTTGCAAAAGTTTCATCCACACTTCCGTGGTAGCAGCGATCTATCACTATTATTTTAGATTTTTTAGTAATCAGTCTGGAGTAGCGAATTACATGACGATTTGCATCAGTTGCAGAAACTGTAAATTGCCAAAGCGGAACTCCAAACCTTTTTGCCAATTCAGTAGATACAGCTGCTGCATCTTTGGTTGGCAGCATTGCTGACATTCCCCGACCAACTTGTTCTCTAATTGCAGATACAGTCGCCTCAGGTGAATGGCCAGTCATTGAACCGGTATCTCCTAAGCAAAAATCAATGTAGGTATTGCCATCTACATCAACAAAGCCTGCGCCCTTTGCTTCCTCTACAAATACTGGGTAGGCACCAGGCCATTTGGACATCCATGACATAGGAACACCATTTGGCATCGAATCCTTTGCCTTGGCAAACAATTCCCCACTTTTTTTATGCGCCTCTAAAAAGCGTTGATCTTCTACTTTGCGCAAAGTTGCCAGATTGCTACGGTTAATCATGGTGAAAACTTAATGGTTAGCAAGCAATAAACCCACTTACATAACAGGAAGTGCGGCTAAAGCAGCCTCAAAATCCTTCTCATTAATCGCTGAGTCAACCATATTGCCATTCAAAAATGCATCATAAGCAGCAAGATCAAAGTGTCCGTGACCGCACAGAGCAGTCAGAATTACCTTCTCTTCCCCAGTTTCTTTAGCCTTTAATGCCTCTGCAATAGCAACTGCAATCGCATGGGTTGGTTCTGGTGCTGGAACAATGCCTTCAGTTCTTGCAAATTGAACAGCTGCTGCGAAGCACTCTTTTTGACCAACACTTTCTGCAGTCATCATTCCCAATTCATAGATATGTGAAATTAGTGGTGCCATGCCGTGATAGCGAAGTCCACCAGCATGAATAGGGTCTGGAATGAAATCATGGCCCAAAGTATGCATCTTCATAAGTGGTGTCATACCTGCGGTGTCACCGAAATCATAAGCATATTTTCCTCGAGTTAAAGATGGGCAAGATGCTGGTTCAACAGCACGAATCTCTGGATTCATTTTTCCTTTTAACTTTTCTCGAATGAATGGGAAAGAAAGTCCAGCGAAGTTAGAGCCACCACCTGTGCAACCAACCAATAGGTCTGGAGTTTCACCAACTTTTGCCAATTGTTTTAAAGCCTCTTCACCAATAATTGTCTGGTGCATGAGCACATGGTTCAAAACAGAGCCAAGTGCATAAGCTACAGCTGGATCAGTGACTGCAGCCTCTACCGCTTCTGAAATTGCAATTCCCAAAGAGCCTGAGTGATTTTTAGGATCTAGAGCTAATTTGCGACCAGCTTCAGTTAATTGTGATGGTGAGCGATGAACATTTGCACCAAAAACTTCCATCATCAAACGACGATATGGCTTGGCATCATAGGAACCGCCTACTTGCCAAACCTCGCACTCCAAATCAAATAAGGAACAAGCAAATGCCAAGGCTGTTCCCCACTGCCCAGCACCAGTTTCAGTTGTAATTTTCTTTATGCCAGCCTTCTTGTTGTAGTAAGCCTGTGGCACAGAGGTATTTGTTTTATGAGAGCCAGCTGGTGAAACACCTTCATATTTGTAATAAATGCGAGCTGGTGTACCTAGAAGTTTTTCTAATCTTCGTGCTCTAAATAATGGTGATGGCCGCCATGTGCGGTAAACATCCAAAACCTCACCTGGAATATCAATGTATGAATCAGTTGATACTTCTTGCAAAATTAAATCCATTGGAAACAATGGAGCTAGATCGGCTGGTCCTACAGGTTGATGTGTACCAGGATGCAAAGGTGGTGGTGGCGGAGATGGAAGATCAGGAATTATGTTGTACCACTGGGTGGGCATTTCACTTTCATCCAAAGTAATCTTGGTAAAGCTCTTAGCATCCTTGCTTAATCCCATTTTTTCCTCCAGCAGTTATTTCGGGTAAGGCTAGGGGCTCAAGACAATCGGTGGCAAGTGGTTTAAAGACTCTTTTTCTTTATAATTATTAAAGCGTAATCAAAATGGTTAATATCCACTTATGGCAATAGCAAAATTCTCGCTCACCGCTTTAGATTGTCCAGATCCGGTGGCGCTGGCCAATTTCTATGCCAAGATTACAGATTTTAAAGTTGTAGTAGCCCACCTATCTAAAGAGGGTGATCCTCTTTGGGTTGAGCTAGTTGATAATGGCGTTACTAAAATTGCTTTTCAGAGGGTTAAAAACTTTGTAAAACCAACCTGGCCAGAAGGTCCTATCCCGCAACAATCTCATCTGGATTTTGATGTTCCTAATTTAGATATTGCAGAGGAAAAATTACTTCAAATTGGGGCAGTTAAGTCACCAATTCAAACCTCATCAAATCCCGCTGATAATTTTAGAGTTTATTTTGATCCGGCTGGCCACCCATTTTGTTTAGTAAGCAACACCTCAATAACCGATATTTAATTATCTTTATTCAGTTAAGATTGCCTTATGAATGATGCAGTCACTATTTCAGCTTTAACGTTTGGCGCTCAAGCCTTTGTTACTTTATTTGTGATTTTAGATCCACCGGGTGCTGCCCCTATCTTTTTAGGCCTAGCGTCGGGTAAATCAATAAAGCAGCAACGACGGCTCGCTTGGCAGGCAGCTGCGGTATCACTTTTTGTAATTGTCTCCTTTGCGCTCTTTGGAAATGCAATCCTTAATTACCTAAATATCTCACTCGCCGCACTACAAGGCGCAGGAGGAATCCTGCTGCTTATTACCGGACTTGGTTTATTGACAGGATCTCTCACAGATAGTGAATCGGCTTCAACTCAAAATATTGCATTAGTTCCACTTGGTACACCATTACTGGCCGGACCTGGCGCAATTGTGACCACCATGCTTTATGTTCAAAAAGCAGATGGTAACGATCAACTAACTGCTTTAGCGCTTGCAATTTTTGCTGTTCACTTCCTTATTGGTTTGACCTTTATGTTCTCAACAAAAATATTGGCAGTAATTAAAGATTCTGGTGTGGATTTACTTGCAAGAATCGCCGGATTACTCCTTTCTGCAATTGCAGTGGAAATGATTGTTAGCGCAATCAAGGCTTTTTTTAATCTATAACTGAACTTATCCCATTGTCGGATCTGGCTAGTATCTTTTAGTTATGGGCACCTTACTTCAAGAGACCACCTTTGTAGTTGTTGATCTAGAAACCACAGGTGCCTCTCCCAAAAAAGGTGCAGCCATCACCGAGATTGGCGCGGTGAAAGTGAAGGGCGGTGAGGTAATTGGTGAATTCAAATCCTTTGTAAATCCGCTTTTACCAATTCCTGAGTACATAACTGCAATGACTGGAATCAATGATTTGATGTTGGCACA
Organism: Candidatus Nanopelagicus sp.; assembly: GCA_051006855.1. Classification (GTDB taxonomy): domain Bacteria; phylum Actinomycetota; class Actinomycetes; order Nanopelagicales; family Nanopelagicaceae; genus Nanopelagicus. The sequence goes on along the minus strand of JBPCSS010000040.1, from coordinate 8,213 downwards.
TGCCCCAGTAATTGATGAGATCTTCCCAACTTTTTTAGAATTTGCTGGCAGCCACAACGAAGCGGTTTTGGTGGCTCATAACGCACCATTTGATTTAAGTTTTCTAAAAAGTGCAGCAAAAGAATTGGATTATGAATGGCCAAAATATAAAACACTTGACACTGTAACTATCGCCAGGCAGCTATTAACAAAAGAAGATGTTCGAGATTGTAAATTGGGGACGCTTGCGCAATTTTTTGGCACTAAAACGGAGCCAAATCACCGAGCACTAGATGATGCCAAAGCAACCACGGAAATCTTGCATGGCTTGTTTGAACGGCTCGGTTCCTTAGATATTACAACCTTGGATCAATTGCTTGAGTTTGCAAAAACTGCCGCTCACATTCAACGCCAAAATTACTGGGGCTTATCCTCTATCTAGCTGAAACAATCTCATTACTTAATTCAACCCATTTCTTCAGAACCGATTGAGCAGCTCCAGAATCTATTGCTTTATTGGCCAAAACAAATCCATTAGCAATTTGAGTTTGCAAAGGTAAATGAAAATCTGCCTTAAACGCTGCTATCGCAAAGGCTGCATTCAAAGTTACCGCATCCCGCATGGCACCAGATTTCCCAGCAAAAATTTGTTTAGTCATCTCGGCGTTGTATTTGGCATCCCCGCCGGCAAGTGCCGCAATCGGAGCTGTAGCAATTCCTAAATCAGCAGGATTGAAAACTTCTTGCTGCAATTTTCCCTTGCTAATTTGAATTACAGAAGTAGTTGTTGAAAGTGATACTTCATCCAATCCATCATCACCACGAAAAATGAATCCCTCTTTGCCTTGGTCAAGTAATACCTGCGCCATTAATGGCAACAATTCCACTCTTGCTACTCCAATCGCTGCAGCAACTGGTTTAGCTGGATTTGCCAGCGGACCTAAAATATTAAAAACCGTGGGCACGCCCAATTCTTTCCTGGCAGCAACCGCATGTTTCATCGATGAGTGAAAAATTGGTGCAAAACAAAATCCAATCCCAATTTTATGAACTGTTTGCTCAACCTCAGCGCCGGTGAGATCAATCTTTATTCCTAAGGCCTCTAGAAGATCAGCGGAGCCCGATTTTGATGAAGCAGCGCGATTTCCATGTTTAACCACTCTAGCGCCAGCTGCATTTGTGATTATTGCTGCGGTTGTTGAAATATTAATTGTGTTTGCGCCATCACCACCTGTGCCAACGGTATCGACAGCACGTTCAGTAATATTTATTGGAGCAGAGTACTTATACATCTGTGCTACTAAGGCTTCGACCTCCTGCGCACTTTCACCTTTTGCTTTTAAGCCAGTTAGAAATGCTTTGATATCTTCATTACCAGCAACACCTTCTAAAATTTGGGACATGCTCCAGGTGACTTGTTCATTTGAGAGATCTTTTTTATCTGCCAATGCGGCAAAGATTTGATCCCACTTCATGCGAGCTTCCTAGTTAATTAGCGAGCGCAGAATTAGCTTTTAACAACGAGGCGCACTTACTTGCAATCGTAAATGGATCAATTGGATGTAAAACTGTTGCTTCAGCTTTTGACCAAGTCGCCAGCCAATTATCTGAAGCTCTTGCTGTTATTAAAACAATTGGTGGGCAGTTAAAAACTTCATCCTTTAATTGCCGAGCAACTCCCATGCCACCCTCTGGAACTGCCTCTGCATCTAAAATAAAAAGATCAACCTGCTTTTTGCTGTCAACATAAAGACGTAGCGCATCAGCGGTGGCAAACTCTTTCACCTCATGAATTGGCAGATCCTGATCAAGCTGTTTTCCCAGGGCTGCGATCACAGATTTTCGAACTGATGAATCATCTGAGTAAAGGGTTATTACCAACTTTTGCATGGTGGTAATCCTACCTAGCCAGCAAAGTTGGGCTCCCATGGATTAATACCCGCTTTGGGTGATCAGTTTCACCAAATAGTAGGGCTGCTCCCCCATACCTAAATGAGGCATTCCCATCTATTTCGGGAATAATCTGCCCCATGAGTACCTACGCCAGCCCAGTGGTTAAAACCAACCGACCAAACCTGGTTGCAGTTGGCACCATTGTCTGGCTCTCCTCGGAGTTAATGTTCTTTGCTGCACTTTTTGCGATGTACTTCACCACCCGTGCAGTGCAGGGTCCAAAGGTGTGGGCAGAATCGACTGAGTTATTAAATATTCCTTTTGCGGCAACCAACACCACAGTTTTAGTTCTCTCTTCAGTTACCTGTCAGTACGGCGTATTTGCAGCAGAGCGTTTTCAAGCACGACGGGAAGGAAGCTTGTGGCAGTTTAGTAAGTGGGGAATGCGGGAGTGGTTTGCTTTAACATTTTTAATGGGTGCATTCTTTATCGCAGGTCAGGTATATGAGTATGCAATGTTGGTAAGTGAGAATTTATCTCTTTCATCAAATGCTTATGGCTCAGTTTTTTATATGACAACTGGCTTTCATGGTTTGCATGTAACTGGCGGCTTAATCGCGTTCCTAATTGTTTTGATTAGAGTATTTCGTGCCCAAAAATTTGGTCACTCCCAAGCAACCACAGCGATTGTGGTCTCCTACTACTGGCACTTCGTGGATATTGTGTGGATTGCACTATTTTCTGCGATTTACCTAATTAAATAATTATGAAATTTTTATCTAGATACCGTCGCCATAAGTTGGCTACCCCATTACTTTTATTATTCGCACTCTTTGGCATTGGCTTAACCTTCTCGGTTGCAAGTGCAACTGATGCACCAACGGCGGTAAATGCCCAAGCTAAATCAACCTTAATTGAAGAGGGGCAACAGATTTTCTTAAAGGGTTGCTCCTCCTGTCATGGTTTAAATGCCGAAGGTGGTGCAGTTGCGCCATCCTTGATTGGTGTTGGCGCTGCCTCTGTTGATTTTCAAGTCGCAACTGGTCGTATGCCAATGCAAGATATGAGTCAGCAAGCAATGCGAAAGGCACCGGTTTATAACGAGGAAGAGGTTGCAGCGCTGGCTGCTTATGTTGCATCTTTAGCGCCAGGTCCACGTGCTTACACAAATGAGGAGATCACTTGGGAGCGCGATGGCAATACCGCTGATGGTGGTGAGTTGTTTAGAAATAACTGCGCGATGTGCCACAACTTTGCTGGCCAAGGCGGTGCACTAACTAAGGGTAAGTACGCACCATCTGTTATGGGAGTTGAGCCAAGACATATTTATGAAGCGATGATTACTGGTCCACAAGCGATGCCAGTATTTTCAGACAAAATTATTACACCTGCGGAAAAACTTTCAATCATTAAATGGATTAAAGCAGCAGAGAGTGAGCCAAACCTAGGTGGAGCAGCTCTTGGTCGAGTTGGTCCAGTCACAGAAGGTTTATTGATTTGGACATTTGGGCTTGGTCTTTTAATTGGTATTGCTGTCTGGTTAACTGCGAAGGCAAGGTGAGTTAATTGTCTAAAGAGTTAGAACCATTAGCAGATCCAGGATTGCCTGAACATATTCATCGCAAAGCTGATACAGATCCAATTGCAGCCAAACGTGCTGAGCGTCAAGTTGCCGTCCTATTTTCACTCTCTGCCTTTGGCACATTGTTATTTATTTACTCATTTTTCTTTATCAAAGAGGATCAATTTATTTTCTTACCAATTATGGGAAGTACTAATGCCCAGCAATTAGGTATTGGTATTGGGATGGCGATGAGTCTTTTGTTTATCGGTTTTGGCGCAGTGCATTGGGCAAAAACATTGATGCCAGATCAAGAGGTAATTGCATACCGCCATGAGATGAGATCTGATGATTCAGATCGTGGTGAGTTTGTTAAAGCCGCTAAAGAGGGCGCTGAGTCAGCAGGTCTTGGAAGAAGACCATTAATTAAACGAAGTTTAGCTGCCGCGGCTGGCCTGGCAGGATTGCCCGCAATACTTTTACTTCGAGATTTAGGCCCACTACCAGGTAATGCCTTAAATGAAACTAGTTGGAAAACTGGCACTCGGTTAGTTACCGATCCAGGTGATCGCCCAATTAAGGCAAGTGATTTAGAGGTGGGTGGTGTTGCGCAAGTAATGCCAGAGCTGCCTGCCGGCAAGAAGCGAACCTTAGAAGATATCGCTAAGGATGCTGTTCTGTTAATTAGATTGCGTCCTTCAGAATTTCAATTGTCTCCTGAGCGCCTATCTTGGACACATGAAGGCATTATTGCTTTCTCAAAGATCTGTTCTCACATGGGATGTGCTGTTGCACTTTATGAACAAACTACTAAACATCTACTTTGCCCATGTCATCAATCAACATTTGATGTCACACGTGCTGCAAAGGTTATTTTTGGTCCGGCAGCCAGACCGCTGCCACAATTAGCAATCACCGTCGATGCCGATGGTTACTTGATAGCTAAACAACCATTTACTGAAGCTGTTGGACCTAGCTTCTGGGAGAGAAAATCATGAGTGCACGTGAGCGAATTGCTGGCAATGTAGCTAACTACGTTGATGAGCGAACCGGTGCTGCTGCCTGGATGAAGAAAAACCTACAAAAGGTTTTCCCAGATCACTGGTCATTTATGTTAGGTGAGATTGCACTTTACTCATTTTTGATTTTATTGCTTTCCGGCACTTTCTTGACTTTTTGGTTTGATCCATCAATGCGTCATGTGGTCTATGAAGGCAGCTATCAACCATTAAAAGATGTTGAAATGAGCGCAGCTTATGCCTCAACACTTCATATTTCATTTGATGTTCGTGGTGGCCTATTGATGCGTCAAATTCACCACTGGGCCGCTTTAATTTTCATGGCAGCAATTGTTGTTCATCTACTTCGCGTCTTCTTTACTGGTGCATTTCGCAAGCCACGTGAGTTCAACTGGATCTTAGGAATTGCCCTTCTAACTCTTGGAATTGTTGAAGGCTTCCTTGGTTACTCATTACCTGATGATTTACTCTCTGGAACCGGTATAAGAATTGCACACGCAATTATTCAATCCATTCCAGTGGTCGGTACCTATCTTTCATTCTTTGCATTTGGCGGAGCATTTCCAGGTGAGGTATTTATCCCTCGTATCTATATTGTGCACGTATTGTTATTGCCCGGAATCTTCCTTGCCTTAATTACAGTGCACTTAATGTTGGTTTGGTACCAGAAGCACACTCAATATCCAGGTCCTGGCAGAACTGAGAAAAATGTTGTTGGTTACCCATTAATGCCTGTTTACATGGCAAAGGCTGGTGGATTTTTCTTCATCGTATTTGGCATCACAGCATTTCTTGGCGCAGTAGCTTCCATTAATCCAATTTGGCTTTATGGTCCTTATACCCCAGGTCAGATCTCTGCTGGTTCGCAACCTGATTGGTATATGGGTTGGCTAGATGGATTAGTACGAATGGCGCCACCGCTTGAAACTCACGCATTTGGTCACACTATTCCGTGGAACATTTTGATTCCTGGATTAATTCTTCCTGGAATTATTTTTACTGGAATGGCGCTCTACCCATTTATTGAAAGCTGGATGACAGGTGATAAGCGAGAACACCACTTACTTGATCGTCCACGAAATGTGCCAAACCGTACTGCGTTAGGTGTTATGTCTTTAACCTTTATGTTGGTAGCACTCATTAACGGTGGCAATGACATTATTGCAACCCATTTTGATTTAACAATTAATCAGATTATGTGGTTCTCGCGAATTGGCATCATCGTTCTCCCACCACTTGCCTTTGTAATAACTAAACGAATTTGTCTTTCTTTGCAACGTGCAGATCGTGAATTGGTATTGCATGGCAAAGAGACTGGACGTCTTGTAATGCTGCCACATGGTGAGTTCATCGAAATTCACGAAGAGTTAAGCGATGCTAAGAAGTTCACACTTACTCAACATGAGCAACCAAAGGCGATTGAATTGGTTAAAGAGGATGCTCGTGGAGTTCTAAACCCAAAGGGAATCCGAGCAAAACTTCAAGCTCGCTTTAGCGCAGCAAATGCTGAAAATATAGCTAAGCCAACCGCTGCTGAAGTTAAAGAGCTAGAAAGTGGTCACCACTAATTTAATGATTTAGGGCAAGAAATTCCTTAACTTTTTTCTTGCCTTACTCTCTGACACCTCCTGTTTCATCACTTTTCAACTTGAAATCCGCCTTAAGAGGTGATTGGGAGTAATTTTCAAATAAATGATGATGGCTAACTACAATGCCATTGTGAATCAATCTCTGTGGCGCGGAGTTGAGCAAATTTCTGCCCGTGAATCTCTATCTTCAAATAAAACTTTTGATGTTGCGATTATCGGTGGTGGTTTTAGCGGTCTGTGGAGTGCTTACCATTTGAAACAGTTACAACCATCCTTAAGTATTGCTATTTTTGAACAACAATACGTGGGCTTTGGTGCAAGTGGTCGAAATGGTGGTTGGGCATCTGCCGAATATCCAACCTCAAGTTCGCGCTTGATAAAAGAACATGGTTTACAGGTCTATCAAAATTTACGTAAGTGCTTAATTGAATCTATCGATGAGATTGGGCAAATCGCAAAAACTAACAACTGGCAGATCGATTATGCAAAGGGCGGCAGCTTAGTATTTGCTACAAATCCCGCTCAACTAGCCAGAATCTCTGATGCAATTGATAGTGAACACAATTTCTTAAATTCAGATGAATCTAAAAACCTTCTTAATATTAAAAATGTAATGGGCGGCCTATTTACACCAAACTGCGCTGCTTTGAATCCCTTTAAATTAACTAGAGCACTTGCAGAATATCTAGAGCGCATGGGAGTTAAAATATTTGAAAATTCTAAGGTTGATGAGATACATGAGAAAAAAATCCATGTAAATGGCTTTGATGTGAGTTGCCAAATCATAATTCGGGCAACGGAGGCATTTACACCTCGCAAGTGGATAAAAAATCAACAAATTCCTATCTACTCTTTAATGGTGGCAACCGAACCACTAAATGCCGATCAATTGATTCAGGTAGGAAACTTGCAACGAGCAACTTTTCAAGAAGCCTGCCACTTAATCACTTATGCTCAAATAACTGGTGATAATCGCTTAGCTATTGGCGGGCGTGGGGTTAGATATAAATTATTCTCTAGACTTTCAGAACGTAGTGAAATTGATAATCGCCTTCACTCAGCTCTTGAACGAAGAGCGATTCGTTGGTTTCCACATTTAGCAGGAATAAATTTCCAATACAGGTGGGGTGGGCCAATAGCCCTAACAAGACGATGGCAAAGCTATTTAAATTTTAATCAAAGCTCTGGTCACGCTGCGATTGGTGGCTATGTGGGTGATGGCGTAACACTTTCATATTTAGCTGGTAAAACGCTTGCCCAGAAAATAAATAATATAGAGACATTAAATCTTCCCTTTGTGGATCAAAAGATTGGAAGGTGGGAACCTGAACCAATTAGATATCTTGCAGTAAATGCTGGGTTTAAGGCTACTGTTGTCGCTGATTTTGAAGAGAGAATTACTAATCGACCTAGTTTAATTGCAAATTTGGTTGATCCGCTTATCAATAGATGATTTTAAAGCTTTAAACCTTCACAAACGGGCTTGGGACCGGCATTAGTATTTCCATAACGATGTTGAGTGATTGAAACACTTTGTTCTAAAAACCATCTTGAGATTTCAATCTCTCCCCTAGATGTTATCGGCCTTCGGTCACAGGAGATTCCGTTTTTCATCAATTCACTTACTGGTGGCACTTCAGCTGAAAGCCACCTGACTCGGTCAAACTCCATCGCATGCTGCGTAAACTCTTCAACACTTTCCACAACCAAGTTAGCTAACTTGGGAATAAGTGAGTCACTACTTAGTCGCATGATCACCCCAAGATCCATTTTTAACCAATGTAGAAAATCTAACTCATCTTTACTTGTGCCGCTTTCAATTCTTACAAGAAAGCCTTTTTTATATCTTCGATATCTTTGTATGTTTTGCTCAACACTTAAACCTGAGTGATCGATCGCCATTACACCAGTTGATTTAAGCCACTTATTCGCAGCCTCCTTCATCGGCAAAAAGTGTTTCATTTGATTCCAGTTACGCAAAGTGGCAACATAATTTGGTCCACCAGCTTTTGCTGTTGCACCAACTGAGCTCCTCCTCCAACCGCCAAATGGTTGTCGGTTCACAATCGCTCCGGTCACACCACGATTGACATATAAATTTCCAGCCTCAACATTTTCAATCCAATACTCACACTCTTTTGGATCTAGAGATTGAATTCCAGCAGTCAATCC
>JBPCSS010000039.1:0-3480 GCA_051006855.1 Candidatus Nanopelagicus sp. | reverse complement strand
GCTGCCCGAAAGATTTTGCGTGGACCACTGTTTTGGATTATTGCCGCATTAGTTGCAGTAAGCATTTTTGGCCAAATTTCAGCGACAGGTGAAGAGTTTAAAAAAGTTGAAACATCTGTAATTTTAAATGAGATTTCATTAAATAATGTTAAATCGGCTTTAGTAATAGATCGAGAGCAAAAAGTTCAAGTAGTTTTAAAAGATGGCGAATTTGTTGATGGAGCTGCAAAAATCGAGGCCTCCTATGTTGCAGGTCAAGAGGCACTAATTGTTGAACTGCTAACTAGTAACCCACCTTCATCTACCTGGGATATTAAAGTCCCTAAGCAATCACTATTTGTTTCATTAATTTTGAGCATTTTGCCTATCTTGCTAATCATCTTCTTACTCCTTTTGTTTATGGGCGGCGGACAAGGTAGTCGAGTCTTATCCTTTGGTAGATCAAGGGCTAAATTACAAAATAAAGAGATGCCAACCAACACATTTGCTGATGTTGCAGGCGCTGATGAAGCAGTTGCCGAGTTACGTGAGATAAAAGATTTTCTAGCGAGTCCAGATAAATACAAGGCGATTGGGGCCAAGATCCCTAAGGGTGTTTTACTTTATGGCCCGCCAGGAACTGGAAAAACTTTACTAGCCAGGGCTGTTGCCGGTGAAGCAAAGGTTCCCTTCTATTCAATCTCAGGCTCTGAGTTTGTTGAAATGTTTGTTGGTGTTGGAGCATCTCGAGTCCGTGATTTATTTGCGCAAGCAAAACAAAATGCTCCTGCAATTGTTTTTGTTGATGAGATTGATGCGGTTGGACGCCAACGTGGCGCAGGTCTTGGCGGCGGAAATGACGAGCGCGAGCAAACTTTAAATCAGCTACTTGTAGAGATGGATGGCTTTGAAGCCAATGGTCAGGTTATTTTAATTGCTGCAACAAATAGACCAGATGTGTTAGACCCGGCACTTTTACGTCCAGGAAGATTTGACCGACAGATTTCAGTAGATCGCCCAGACTTAAAAGGAAGGTCTGCAATTCTTGCGGTACATGCAAAGAATAAACCAGTTGCAAAAGATGTTGATTTGAGCTCTTATGCAAAGCGAACCCCCGGATTTACCGGCGCAGATTTAGCGAATGTTTTAAATGAAGCTGCATTACTTGCAGCCCGTCAAGAGCGTAAGGCAATTAGAAACACTGATATTGATGAAGCGATTGATCGAGTAATGGCCGGTCCACAAAAAGTTTCCAGATTAATGACAGAGGAAGAGCGAAGAATTACCGCTTACCATGAAGGTGGGCACGCACTTGTTGCTCACGCATTGCCACATACAGATCCTGTTCATAAAGTAACGATCATGCCAAGAGGCCGGGCGCTTGGTTACACAATGGTATTGCCTGATGAAGATCGCTATGCAGTGACTAGAAATCAAATGCTCGACCAACTTGCCTACACAATGGGTGGTAGAGCTGCGGAGGAATTAATCTTTCATGATCCAACAACTGGTGCATCAAATGATATTGAAAAGGCAACAAATTTAGCCAGAGCTATGGTCACCCAATATGGAATGACTCAACGGTTAGGTGCAATAAAACTTGGCATCTCAGACTCACAACCGTTTCTAGGTAGAGATTATGGTCATCAAAGAGATTACTCAGAAAATGTGGCAGCTATTGTTGATGGTGAGATCAGGGAGATGATTGAGAATGCCCATCAAGAAGCCTTTGATATTTTGGTGGCAAATCGTGAGACTCTTGATCGATTAGTCGAAGAATTACTAGAAAATGAGACCCTAAACAAAGAAGAGATTGCAACTGTCTTTAAAAAAGTTAAAAAGGTAAAACCACGGGCGCCATGGACTGGTTCTCAAAATCGCACACCTTCAAACCAACCACCAGTTGCCCTGAAGCCTGCAAAGATTAAGGTGATAGAAGAGGATAAACCAGTTAAGAAAACTGCAGCTAGGAAAAGTGAAAAAGATATAACTAAGGATGTTAATGAGTGAGATTAACTCCGTATCCATGGGACCACATGATGGTGGTGCTAAGAAGGAGTTTGATCAAGCAAGGGCGGAAAAAGCTGTAACCGAGTTATTACACGCCTTAGGTGAAGACCCAGAACGTGAAGGTTTAAAGGACACACCAAAGCGAGTTGCAAAAGCATTAGCTGAAAATTTTGCTGGTCTTTGGCAAAAACCTGAGGATGTTTTAACTACAACATTTGATATCGGCCATAAAGAATTAGTAATTGTCAGGGAGATTGAAGTTTTCTCTCACTGTGAACATCATTTAACTCCATTTCATGGTGTGGCGCATATTGGTTATATTCCGGGTGAAAGTGGTCGGATAACAGGCATTTCTAAGTTAGCCCGTGTTGTTGATTTATATGCCAGGCGCCCACAAGTGCAGGAGAGATTAACTTCCCAAATCGCTGATGCCTTAGTTGAAATTTTGCAACCAGGTGGAGTTATAGTAATTATTGATTGTGAACACCTATGTATGTCAATGCGCGGCGTTAGAAAATCTCAGGCTCGAACCACAACAAGTGCTGTTCGTGGCCAGCTGCTAAATCCTGCCACTAGAGCTGAAGCAATCTCACTTATTAATCAAAGCAGGTAGTAGTTATGTCTCGCACTTTAGTAATGGGAATTTTAAATATAACACCAGACTCCTTGGCAGATGGCGGAAAATATCTCTCGAAAGAAGATGCAATCAAACAAGGGCGAAGATTGATTGCAGAGGGTGCCGACATTATTGATGTTGGCGGTGAATCTACTAAGCCAGGAGTTGATCGAGTTAGTGAAGCAGATGAATTAGAAAGAGTTATTCCAGTAGTTACTGAATTGGTAAAGGACGGTGCAGTAATTAGTGTTGACACTATGCGAACTGAAGTGGCAAAACAGGCAATTGCTGCTGGTGCTAGCTATATAAATGATGTCAGTGGCGGATTAGCTGATGAGAAAATGGCGTTAGTAATTGCACAAAATCCAAAGGTTCAATACATAGCAATGCATTGGCGTGGACATTCAAAGGAGATGCAGAGAAAAGCGGTGTATAAGGATGTTGTCAAAGAAGTAAAAGAGGAATTAGATGAACGAGTATCAGAGTTATTGAAAGCAGGAATTGATCCAGAACAGATTATTTTGGATCCAGGAATTGGGTTTGCAAAAGATAGTGAACATAACTGGGAGATACTTAAAAACATAGAAAGATTCCAACTACTTGGCTACCCACTATTAATCGGTGCCTCTCGCAAAAGATTTTTAGGTGAATTAGTAAACGCACCCGAGCCAGACAAACGAGAAGCGGCCACAATAGCTTTAACAACCGAACTTGCACGTCTTAAAGTTTGGGGCGTGCGCACTCATGCGGTAAAGGCTCATCAAGATGCAATCTCTGTTGTGGAGAGGCTTCGGAAATGAGTGATCTAATAAGAATTGTCGGCGTAAAAGCAAAAGGATTTCACGGCGTATTAGAAAGTGAACGAAAACGTGGCC
>JBPCSS010000038.1:0-7312 GCA_051006855.1 Candidatus Nanopelagicus sp. | reverse complement strand
AACCTAACTTACTTGCTAATTGATCGAGCAATATATCCGAGAGCGTGTCTTTACTTATTTGAGGAACTTTAATCACATTGTGGTTTTTATCAATGATTATGCCCTGAGTATTTTCACTCCCAAAAACGGCGCCTTCTGTCACATCATTAACATAAATCAAATCTAAAGCTTTGCTAACCAGCTTTTCCTCTCCTCGTTGCTGCAATTCTGTTAATTCAGATATCGTTTCAGCAGCAAATCCAATAATTATTTGACCTGGCTTTTTATTTTGTGACAAGCTCTTTAAGATATCCGGATTTTTAGCAAAAGAGATTACATCCAAGTTTTCTTTCTTAATTTTCTGCTGGGAATAGTTAGCTACTTTCGCATCTGCAACAGCTGCACTCATAATTAATGCATCACACTCAGAAAATTCATACTCAAGTACTGCGGCCATTTGATCAGCTGTTTCCACGCTGGTCATGGTTACTCCTTCAATCATTGGCAAATCAGTGTTTGCTGCAATCAAATGCACTTGAGCTCCCCGACTTGCAGCAGCAGCTGCAAGAGCAAATCCTTGGCGGCCAGAAGAACGGTTGCCTATATACCTAATTGGATCAATTGGTTCACGAGTTCCACCTGCGGTTATAAGAAGTTTTTTGCCAGTTAAATCTGTGCTTATGCGAGTTGTTGAATTGATAATCTCGATTATTTTACTAACCTCTGGGTAGCGACCTACACCAACATCAGATCCAGTCATGCGACCTTCGTCGGGTTCAACAACGACGAAACCTCGTTCTTGCAGTGTTTTCACATTGTTCACTGTTGCAGGATTTAGCCACATCTCAGTATGCATGGCCGGTACTAATATTTTGGAAGCGGTTGAAGCTAGAACAATATTTGTAAGCAAATCATCAGCACGTCCAGAAGCTAACTTTGCTAGGAGATCGGCAGTGGTTGGCGCAATAACGATCAAATCGTTTTCTTTAGCCATTGTTATGTGAGGAACTTTCTCGACCTCACTCCATAGGTCGGTTAAAACTTTTCGACCTGACAATGCTTCCCAAGTAGCTTTACCAACAAAATTCAAACTAGCTGAGGTTGGCACAACATCAACTATGAAGCCTTCGTCTTGTAATCGGCGAAGCAACTCACAGGATTTATATGCTGATATTCCGCCTGCAACGCCAAGTAAAAGTTTTCGACCACGGGGAAACATGGTTGCTAATTAGCTCGCTGGAGTTGTTTGCTTTGGTTCTAGATTTTCGATGGTAAGCAGACCTTCATTGATTTCACGAAGTGCGATAGAAAGTGGCTTCTCATGAACATAAGTTTCAACAAGTGGTCCTACATATTCCAATAAGCCTTCACCCAATTGTGAGTAATAAGCATTGATCTGTCGTGCGCGCTTTGCTGCGTAAAGAACCAAACTGTATTTTGAACCAGCCTTATCCAATAAAGCATCGATTGGTGGATTAGTTATTCCATCTAGTGCTTGATTGCTCATTTGAATCCCTTTGTTAATAGGCCGGTTATTGAAGGGCCAAAGATACCAGTTCAGCCACCGACTGCTCCACTTGATGATTTATGACAATATGATCGAACTCAACGGCTGCAGATAGCTCCTCTTTAGCCCTTTCAAGACGCGCCTGAGTTGAATGCTCTGATTCCGTGCCTCGATTAATCAATCGGCTTGTTAGCTCCTCCCAAGAAGGTGGTTCGATGAAGATCAGAACCGCATCTTTAGAATTTTTTCGAACTTGCCTTGCGCCATTTAATTCAATTTCTAGAATTACATTTTTACCGATGGCTATAGCCTCTTCAACCGGCTTACGAGGCGTTCCATACTTTGCACCTGCAAAATCAGCCCATTCGAGAAATTCATTTTGTTCAATCATTTTTGTAAATTCGGCATCACTTACAAAATGATAATCAACGCCATTGGTTTCACCAGTTCTAATCCTTCGAGTAGTTACGGAAACTGAAATCCAGAATCGATCATCTACCCGAAGTTTATTTGTTATGGTGCTTTTTCCAACACCACTTGGTCCAGAAACAACTAAAAGTTTTCCGGGTTTACGGGAGTTTTTAATCAAAAGAAACTCCTGTCTTAACTGTTCAAGTTGTCGCTTACCTACCCCGCCAATTCTACGTGAAGGTGAAATGCCGGTTCGACCAATTATCAAATCGGCTCTTGTTTTGCCTATTCCCGGCACCGAAGTTAACAAATCCAGCACTTTCATTCGCTTAATTGATTTACGTTCATCAGTAAATAAATCGAAAAAGAAAATCTCACCCTTCGTAATCATTTCTTTTACTTTGGCTCGATCCTGGCGAGCCTGAACTGCATTTTCGCCAGCTTTTCTTCTAGATCTTCTGCTTAATCTTGGCGGCAGCATAATTATTCCAAACTATTGGCTATTAATTCGATCTTCCTACGCATCTTAAGGTCTGATCCATCCCACTGACTAGTGATAGATCTACCGATCACAACGTAATCAGCTCCATTAGAAATTGCATCCGGCGCTGACATCACACGGCTTTGATCTCCTAAGTCATCACCTGCAGCTCGAACACCTGGAGTAATTAGGGTGGTGTCCTTAAATTTATTTCTTAAATTTGCAACTTCAAATGGTGAGCACACTAATGAGGTCGCTCCGGATTGGACCGCAGTACTTGCCCAAAGATCAGTTATATCTGCGATCGAAGATTTGTAACCCATTGTCGAAAAATCATCTTCGGAGAAAGAAGTTAATACAGTAACGGCAGTAATCGAACCATTCGGTAAAGCTTTACATGCAGCTTCAATCATTTTCGCACCACCAGAGGCGTGAACTGTCAGAAATTTAGGTGACAACTTAGCAACTGACTCCACTGCACCTTTCACCGTATTAGGTATGTCATAGAGCTTAAGATCTAAGAACAGCTTGAAATCCGATACGTCCAGCAGTTGCCTGATCCCATTATTGCCATGCTGCAAGAAAAATTCTAAACCAATTTTGAAATGATCAATTTGATCGGTTGAAGCCTTAATCCAATCTTTAGCTTGATTCAACTCTTTGGTATCTAATGCCAGTATTACAGGTAGAGCCATTACACACCTCGATGGGCAAAACCGATTGCATCTCTAAAATCACTAAAACCTTTTTGAGTTAGTAACTCTGATAATTCATCTCGTATCTGAAGCGCTGCCGTAGGATTGCCAAAACTTGCAGTTCCCACAGAAACAGCACTAGCTCCAGCCAAAACTAATTCGAGCGCATCTCTTCCACTTGCTACTCCACCCATGCCTACAATCGGAGTATTAGGAAATGCTTGATGCACTTGGTATATCGCTCTGACTGCAACTGGTCTTATTGCTGGTCCAGAAAGGCCACCAGTTTTACCAGCTAATTTTGGTTTCATAGTATTAGTATCAATCACCATTCCAAGAAGTGTGTTTATTAAAGCTAAACCATCGACGCCAGCATTGATAACTGCAGCCGCGATTTCCACAATATCTGTAACATCGGGAGACAACTTTGCAACGATTGGCAATTCTCCCCCGATATTTCTGCGTACCGCTTCAATTACTGCAGTTGCCGTATCGGTGTGGCACGCAAAAACCTGTCCGCGATTTTCAACATTGGGACAAGAAATATTCACCTCTACCGCGCTTATGCCAGGGACAGCTCTTAATCTTCTTGCCAACACTCCATACTCATCAACTGTTTCACCGGCAATAGAAACAATGATTTTCACCTGATTTGAGACCAACCATGGAATATCATTTTCAAGAAACGCATCAATCCCCGGACCTTGAAGGCCAATTGAATTTAACATTCCACTTGGAGTTTCTGCCATTCGCGGAGTTGGCCTACCGGTTCTTGGTTTGGTCATAATGGATTTTGTAACTATTGCTCCGATCTCAGTCAGTGGAAAGAACTGAGAAAGCTCCTGACCTGAACTTGCACAACCACTTGCAGTGAAAATTGGGTTTGAAAACCTCTTACTTCCAATTTTGGTTGAAAAATCCAGTGCGCTCATACTTACAACGCATCCAATACAGTCTTACGATCCCAGATAATTTCTGCACCATCCATAACTGGTCCATCAATACAGGTTCGCACCATCTTGATGCCACCTTCACTTTTAACCGGAACTACACATGTCATACAAACACCAATTCCACATGCCATTGCTTCTTCAACAGCACATTGATGGGCAATATCAAAATCTTCTGCAATTTTTGCAATCGCTGAGAGCATTCCCATTGGTCCACAGGAGTAAATCACCTCTGTTGAATACTCTCTAATTAATCTTGGAATTGCTTCGCTGATCTGACCATGAATTCCAGTACTACCGTCATCTGTCGTGAGCGTTAGAGATGAAACGCTCCTCTTGCCCTCTAAAGGAGCATAAATTTTGCTTGCTGTGCTTGCGCCTAAAACCATATCAACGCGACAACCACGATTTTTCAACACTTCAGCTAAAGCAAATAATGGGGCTGAACCATAACCACCACCGATTAACATCGTATTGGCATTAGTTGTAGGAATTCCGAAAGCAGTTCCAAGTGGTCCTACCATGTCAACAAAAGCTCCAACATTTTGGCTGCATAACCATTTACTGCCTTGACCGTGTGGAGCAACTACCAACTCAATACTTCCCCCCATGGGACCCTTATCACTGGCACGATAAATCGCAAAGGCTCTTCTTAAAATTAATGAGGACTGTTCACCTCCAACAGAAATTGCCACAAAATTGCCAGGCTTACTATGAGCTGCCATATCACCCACGGCAAAAACCATATGGTGATATGGGCCAACTTTCTTATTGCTTAATACCTCGGCTTGAATTTGTTTAGCTGTTCGATTGATTTTTTGTGGATTAATCATTTCATCCACTCCTGCAAGGATTTAATCCCAAACTCATCTTTTTGTAGTGCGCTTATCCCAGCAACTGCAGCCTTAAAACCTGGAATAGTGGTTATGCAGGCGACAGATCTTGAAATGGCTGCCGTTCGAATCAAGAATCCATCCTGCCTGGAACCTCTGCCAAGAGGTGTATTGATCACCAATTGAACCATTCCCTTAGTAATCAAATCATTTGCAGACAACTGTTCAGTCTGAGGATCAGAGTTTTTTCTTACCATTTCAGAAGGGACGCCTTTTTCAGTTAAATAAGAATGAGTTCCAGCTGTACTGTAGATCTTAAAACCTAGTTCATGTAATCCTCTTGCTGAACGCCAGCCAGAATCTTTATCTCTTTGCGAAAGTGAAATAAAAACTGCACCTGTTATAGGTAGTGGGCCAAATGCAGCAATTTGGCTCTTTGCAAATGCTAATCCGAAATTGTTAGCACTTCCCATCACTTCGCCAGTAGATTTCATCTCCGGGCCTAAGACAGTATCAACGCCTGTGCCATCAACTCTACGGAAGCGATTAAATGGTAAAACTGCCTCTTTAACCGAAACTCCATTGGCTTTTCCATCACCACTCTTTGGTAAAAGTGCATCCTTTCTAAGCTGTTCAATGCTGACCCCAGTTGCAATCAATGCTGCAGCTTTAGCTAACTGAACACCAGTCGCTTTTGCAACAAATGGCACGGTTCTAGACGCTCGCGGATTGGCTTCTAATACGAATAGTTTTTTAGGCTCACCACTTACAGCGAATTGAATATTTATCAAACCCCTTACACCAACATCCATTGCTATTTTTTCAGTCGCGATTCGGATTTGATCTAACATGCTTTTATCCAATGAAGTAGATGGTAAAACGCACGCGGAGTCCCCCGAATGCACACCAGCTTCTTCAATATGTTCCATGACTCCAGCTAAATAAAGTTCAGTTCCATCAAATAGTGCATCCACATCAATTTCGGTTGCATCATCTAAAAATTTATCAATCATTACAGGATGGTTAGGTGTAATGGCGGTAGCTTTTTCGATAAATCCTCGTAAAGATTCTTCATCATAAACAATTTCCATGCCTCTTCCGCCAAGCACATAAGATGGTCTCACAAGTACTGGGTAACCGATTCTTTCGGCAATCTCAGAAGACTCTTGATATGAGTTTGCCATCCCAAAATTAGGTGCACTTAAATTGTTCTTACTTAGAATTTCACCAAAAGCGCCTCGTTCTTCAGCCAAATCAATTGCATCTGGGGAAGTGCCAAGAATTTTAACGCCGGCATCTAACAGACCACGAGCCAGCCCTAATGGAGTTTGACCACCTAATTGTGCAATAACTCCCAGAACTGGGCCGGCAGCACTTTCAGCGGCGATTACTTCCAACACATCTTCTAGGGTTAGGGGCTCGAAATATAATCTATCCGAAGTATCGTAATCTGTTGAAACAGTTTCCGGATTGCAATTAATCATAATTGTTTCATAGCCTGCCTTTTGCAAAGCAAAAGATGCATGAACGCAGGAATAATCAAACTCAATTCCTTGACCAATTCGATTTGGGCCACTTCCAAGAATAATGACCGCTGGTTTACTTCTAGATGAAACCTCGCTCTCCTCATCATAGGCAGAGTAGTAATAAGGAGTTAGAGCTGCGAATTCACCAGCACAGGTATCAACCGTCTTATAAATTGGATGAAGATTTAAATTACTTCTTATTTGTCGGACTTCTATTTCATTTACTTTTCTCAGTTCTGCTATTTGCGCATCTGAGAAGCCCATCATTTTTGATGATTTTAAAAGTTCCTTAGTTAATTCTCCAGAGTTTGCGATCAGAGAGGCTTGATCGTTTATTAACCGAATCTGTTCTAAAAACCAGGGATCGATTTTTGTAATGTTATAAACATGTTCGACTGATGCACCATTGAATAAAGCTGACTGCACCTGTTGTAATCGAAATTCCGTTGGGGTTCCAATTTTTTCAAGTAAATCTGAGAGATTTTCAGTGCGCCAATTAAAAGTTGAACCTGTTTTCTCTAAAGAACGCAGTGCCTTTTGCAAGGCTTCTGGAAAACTTCGACCAATCGCCATGGCTTCACCAACACTTTTCATAGTGGTGGTTAAACGTGTATCAGCCTCCGGAAACTTCTCGAAAGCAAATCGAGGAACTTTTACAACTACATAATCCAGTGCCGGTTCAAAAGAAGCAGGTGTTGATTTAGTTATATCATTTTCAATTTCATCTAATGTGTAGCCAATCGCTAACTTAGTGGCAATCTTTGCAATTGGAAAACCAGTTGCTTTTGAAGCTAGTGCTGATGAACGAGAAACTCGCGGATTCATCTCGATCACGATGATTCGTCCGTTAATAGGATTCACAGCAAATTGAATATTGCACCCTCCGGTAGCCACTCCCACTTCTCGAATAATTTTTACTGAAAGATCACG
>JBPCSS010000037.1:0-2865 GCA_051006855.1 Candidatus Nanopelagicus sp. | reverse complement strand
CCTAAGCTGGTAATTACTACTACTTAAAGTTGTGATATCACTTGGTGTGATCTGCCAGCCATAGGTGGCAGGCAGGTATCTAAAGGGCTGCCAATCACCAAGCTCTGCCACAAATGGTGTAATTAGTAATACAACATCTTTATCTAAACCAAAATCTGCTGGGATTGGTAAATCCTTCACCATTCTTTGTTGATCAATAATCTCAAAGCCAGCAAGTGCTGGCATCAGATCTTGATTACCATTTTTACTCACCGCAATCACCTGGCAGCTGATCTGATCACATCTTTGAGG
This sequence comes from Candidatus Nanopelagicus sp., assembly GCA_051006855.1. GTDB lineage: Bacteria > Actinomycetota > Actinomycetes > Nanopelagicales > Nanopelagicaceae > Nanopelagicus. The sequence continues at coordinate 2,574 of JBPCSS010000037.1, read as the reverse complement.
TGAGGTAATTGAGGAGGATGCAATATATGAGCGGTAGTTTTTATCAGCAATTAAATTGTATTTAACCCCAGATTTATCTCGCATCTGGCGAAAGATAAGAAAATTACTCTTCACATCCCAGCCAGATAGCTTGGCATTAAATGCGGTTAAATCATTTGGCTCACTGATTAATCTTGGCCAAGCAAGGGTTGCTGAGGTAATTGTTGGATTACTCTTTGCATAATCGGTTAACTGTTTATTTGTAAAATTACTTGTTATTAAGGTTAAGGTGAGCAAACCAAGAAGTGGTAAGGCGATTAGAGATATGGCAAATCCCCTGCCGCCTTTTCGGGTCAATGCTGGAATTTGCCTCACCAGGTGAGTTTAGAAGGTGTGGCAAGCCCAATCTATGCCAGCAGATAAGCCCCTCTGTCAGATGGGTGCACTACCGTAATCTGGTGGAGAAAAGAAGATGAGAAGAAGAGGAATTGAAAAAATATGGAGCTACTTTTACTGACCATCGGTATCTATCTGCTTTTAAACTCAAGGAAAAAGCGCAGCAAGGAAAAGGATTTTGACACTCAATTAAGGCAGCTAATCCAGGCGGAGGATAACTCAACTGGCATAGCACTTAGTGTTAAACAATATCTACTAGATGTTTTAGATGATGATAATAATGATCGAGAGAAGTACTCAGATGCCCGTCTATCCCAAGGACAGATGATCTTAGATAAGGCAGGAGCATCTGCCCTCTACTTCATGGCAGATATCGCCACCCAGTTATCAATTGTGGCAAGTGCGCAGATCAATGGTATCCCCAACAATGTTGAGGCTGATTTAAGGGGATCCGCCACCCCAGAGAACATAATCAATAAGGTGATAAAGATTTGAAGTTATTTAATTACTCAAGCTCCTGGATTGAAATAATTTTTTCAGTAAATTCAATCTCTTGCTCAAAGCCCTCGCTTTCAAGCGTAAATTTGATTGCATCAAAGGCATTGGCTCGCACTACATTAAGATCTGGATTAGCGTATCCAACTAAACCAGCCTCATCGCAATCTACCTCCCAATTATCACCATCTTTAAAAAATCTAACCTCAACAAGCAAAGGCTTGGCTCTTATTTGATCTTGTGTACTAATTTGAATGCCTCCTCCTCCGTTAGTAATGCCCGCTTCATCAATACTCTTCTAACTGTGTTTCCAGAAATTTCATCCCCAGTATGCCAAGTAAAGGTAATCGAGAGCCTTCCTGGTGCTACTAAAGTTTTATGTGATCCACCCTTATTTCTACTTAGTCGATAATTTAGCGGAGTTGAGGTTAGTAATCTATAGAAAATTGCAGCTTTTAATGATTTAAATTTTCTCACCCCTTTATCTTGGTTTAATCAATACTTTCTGCGCTTTGACTATCCACATTGTCACTCTTAGTAGTTATGATTCCACCATGGGATTCATTGCCAACTTCAAAGCAAAGCGTGCTGCAAAGAGAGCTAAAGCTGTCTATGAGTTAGAGATGTATGAATGGGAGCAAGAAAATAAAGTATTAAATCAAGCACTTGAGATCTTCACTAAAGCATCTGATGGATCAGAGCCAGATGATCACTCACTTGCGCAGAAAAAAGGTGAGTTAGTTTTATGGATCGGCTCTGGTATCTACCACGAAGCAGGCAGAACCGCCTCCACCTATGTTGGTGGCAGCTCAGGTGTTTCAATTCCATTAGTTGCCGGTATTAGATATCGAGTTGGCTCCTATAAGGGACGGATGGTGCCAGGGGAGGAGATGCAGATTGATAAGGATCAAGGCATGGTTAAGTTAACCAATCAACGCCTGATCTTCTCCGGCCCGATTGCAACTAGTGAGTGGGTATTTTCAAAACTACTCTCATCATTTTCAAACCCAGATCGAACAGATTTTATCTTTGGTGTTTCAAACCGAAAAAAAGCATCTGGCATAAAGTTTTCACCCCAAGATGGCTACGCCTTCGCCCACCTTTTTGCCCTTGCTCTCTACTCCTATGAAAATGGCATCCCGGCCACCATCAAAGCCATAAAGGATGAATTAAAAGAGGGTGAAGGCGATAAACCAAAGTTGGTGCTGCCACCTGAGGTTAAGAAGATTGAGGGGTAATATGAAAAAACTACGAATTGCGGTACTAGTCTTCACATTCTTGTTGGGACTTGTTTATCAACCAAACTGGATTTATCAGAATTTCTACTTCAATCCAAGATGGGTCAATGATGCTTGGTGGAGTTTGTCCTACCCGGCGTACCTAGTGATTTATTCACTTCTATCTACTGCTTTTGTTGAATTAGTAATTCGGTTTATTAAAAAATATACCTAACCATTTGTTTGGGCTCAGCTCTAAACCCATCCCTTCCAAGTTCCAATATGTTTCTCCCACTTCATTTGTAAATCTCTAGTACCGCCATAATTTCTAAAACTGAATATTTCAACCTCATAACCGCATTTGCAATGCGCCATACAAATCATCACACCATCAACCTGGGGATAGGTTAGTGAGAATTGATGTTTTCCATGTGATATTCCAGTAAGAATTATTGAACCCATATTTAACCTCCTGCTCATCTGATGG
>JBPCSS010000036.1:0-6842 GCA_051006855.1 Candidatus Nanopelagicus sp. | reverse complement strand
TTGCCATGTTCTTTCCTTTTCTGCTAATCCCGACTCCAACTCTTGGTATGAGTACGGGGGTTGGGGGTCGGTTTAGTTTTCTGTGCTTTCAGCAGCAGGTGCTGCTTCGGCGACAACCTCTGGTGTTGCATCCTGTGCAACTGGTGCTTCGACAACAGCTTCAGCAACTGGTGCCTCAGCCTTTGCTTCAGCTACAACTTCGGCGGCAACTGGTGCAGGTGCACCGGCTTCCATCTTGATTCGAAGTGCGTCAAATGTTCGAGCTGCCTTAGACATTGATGCCTTCAAAGCACCAGCAATCTTGGCTAACAGAACCTCGCGAGATTCAAGATTAGCTAGTTGCATAATCTCAGCAGTTGTTACTGCCTTGCCGTCAAAGATTCCACCTTTAATAATTAGAAGTGGATTCTCCTTAGCAAAATCACGTAATGCTTTAGCGGCATCAATTGGATCGCCCTTGATAAATGCCACAGCAGATGGGCCAGCAAGTAATGCTGGATCTAAATCAACGCCCGCCTCTTTTGCAGCAATTTTTGTCAGGGTGTTCTTTACTACTGAATACTTGTTTTTTACGCCAAGTGATCTACGTAGTTGCTTCATTAAACCAACGGAAAGACCGCGGTACTCAGTCAGCACAGTTGCATTTGCAGTGCGGAAATCTTCAACGATCTCTGCCACAGCAGCTGTCTTATCTGGGGTTGCCATTTGGCATCCTTTCTAAATAAGAAAAACCTCGGCGCATAAATGCACACGAGGTAATCGTTGGCACCTATGCGGGTTGTTTTTCAACAATTACCTTTTAAAGATTTACTTTAAAAGACCTGCAGTCTTTGGTTTCTAGCCTTACTAATCTCTTAGTCCGGCGCGAATATGGCAAGGGTAGGCGGTTGGGCCTACCCAAGTCAAAATTACTTAATTTATTGGATCTGGGCTCCACCATCACGAGCAAAAGAGGTATCAAGTTTTATACCAGGGCTCATTGTGGAAGAGATCGTGGCTGACTTAATAAAACGTCCCTTAGAGGAAGATGGCTTTGATCGCATTACCTCTTCAATAGCGGCTGCATAGTTCTCAGCTAATTGTTCGGCAGTAAAAGATGTCTTACCAATTACAAAGTGAAGGTTTGAATTCTTATCAACGCGGAACTCAATCTTTCCACCCTTAATATCAGTAACAGCTTTGGCAACATTGGTTGTTACTGTTCCAGTCTTTGGGTTTGGCATTAAGCCACGAGGTCCAAGAACCTTTCCAAGTCGACCAACCTTTCCCATTAACTCAGGTGTTGAAACCACAGCGTCGTAATCAAGTCGACCTTTTGCAACCTCATCAATTAATTCATCTGCACCAACAATGTCAGCACCAGCAGCACGAGCTTCTTCAGCGCGCTCTCCACCTGCGAAAACTAAAACTCTGGCAGTCTTTCCAGTTCCATGTGGCAGGTTGACGGTAGAGCGGATCGCTTGATCAGCTTTCTTTGGATCCACACCTAGAAATAATGCAACATCAACAGTTGCATCGTATTTAACAGTTGAAGTCTCTTTAACCAACTGCATCGCTTCACCTGGCATGTAAAGATTATCTAATTTAATCTTTTCTGCTGCGGCCTTATATTTCTTACTTCGCTTCATTTCTTCTCCTCTTATTTAATCTTGAAAGGGTTTTCAAGATTGGGGTTGTGGTTTTTGCGAACCAGCGAGGTTCTCCCACATTTTTTTCGGTTAGTTAGAGACAGTAATACCCATCGAACGAGCAGTACCGGCAATAATTCGAGATGCCATCTCTAAATCATTAGCATTTAGATCCACCATCTTTTGCTTGGCGATATCTTCAACTTGTGACTTAGTTAGATTAGCAACCTTATCTTTGTGAGGGATAGCAGATCCCTTTTCGATTCCAGCAGCTTTTAGAATCAAACGTGATGCTGGTGGAGTTTTTGTAATAAAAGTAAATGAACGATCTTCGAAAACGGTGATTTCAACTGGGATGATGTTTCCTTTTTGGCTCTCAGTTGCAGCGTTGTATGCCTTAACGAAGTCCATGATGTTCACACCATGCTGACCCAAAGCAGGACCAACCGGTGGTGCTGGTGTTGCAGCTCCAGCCTGAATCTGCAACTTAATCAGTGCGGTTACCTTCTTCTTTGGTGCCATGTTTTTTCCTTTTCTCTTTTAGTTAAATCTTCTGAACTTGGTGGAATGAAAGCTCGACCGGAGTTTCGCGGCCGAAAATAGAAACTAATACCTTTAACTTCGCCTGCTCTGGCATGATTTCAGAGATTGTGGCTGGCAGAGTTGCAAAAGGACCATCCATAACAGTGATTGATTCACCGATTGAATAATCAACATCCTTCATTGCAATCTTGCCATCCTTCTTTAATGGACGTGGTGCAAGAATATTTTCAACCTCAGCTAAGGTAAGAGGTGATGGATGATGAGCGTTACCAACAAAGCCAGTCACTCCTGGTGTGTTTCTAACACAGGACCAAGATTCATCAGTTAACTCCATACGGACTAATACATAGCCAGGAAATACATTGCGCTTTACTACCTTGATGGCGCCATTCTTAAGTTCGCGTACCTCTTCCTCTGGAACCTCAATCTGAAATATGAAATCCTCCATATTTAAAGATTGGATTCGGTTTACTAAATTTCCTTTAACCTTCTTTTCATATCCAGCGTAGGAGTGAACAACAAACCACTCACCTGGAGCATTACGAAGGGCAGCTCTAAATTCAGCATTCTCATCATTTTCTTCAACTGCACTCTCTTCGACTACATCTTCAATTACTGGTGCGATGACCTCTTCAATTGCCGGGGCGGTCTCAGTAACTGCCAAGGCAGCTTCAAATGCATCCACTGGTGGATTAGCTGGCGTATCAATTGACATTGTTTTTCCTATTCGCCTTAGCCAAAAACCCAGAAAGTTATTTTGTTCAAAATTAAATCAAAGGTTGAAACTACTAAAATGATAAATCCAACGAAAACTAAAACTACAGCTGTATAAGTTGTAAGTTGATTACGAGTTGGCCAAACAACTTTGCTTAACTCAGAAATTACTTGGCGATAGAACAGGCCAATGCGACCGAAGATGCCCTTAGCTTCTTCAGTTGAGACGATCTCTTCGCTCATCTATCTTTTCCTTTACTCGTTAACTTTCTTCAACATCTTCTTACCTATAACTTGCAGGGCAGGAGGGACTCGAACCCCCAACCGGCCGCTTTGGAGACGGCAACTCTAGCCAATTGAGCTACTGCCCTTCGTCCCGAATTAAGGCATGAAACATCATGACCTAATACAAGCGCCGGGGGCGAAATTGTAGGCGGGTTACTCAGAAAGGTAAAACTGAGATAAATGGTAAGCCAATTTTAAGCGTAGATGGCAGACTTAAGCCCCCATGAGCGCATCTGAAAAATCAAGAGTTTCAAAACGAATATCAGCAATTGCAGAGTCTGCAACTCTTGCCGTCGATAGCAAAGCTAAAGCATTAAAAGCAGCTGGTCGTCCTGTTATTGGCTTTGGCGCAGGTGAACCTGATTTTCCAACTCCCGATTACATTGTGAATGCTGCAATTGATGCAGCAAAACTTCCAGCAAATCATCGTTACACACCAACTCCTGGATTGCCTGAATTGCGCGATGCAATTGTTAAAAAAACTAAACGAGATTCAAATTATGAAATTACTGCTGATCAGGTCTTAGTTACCAATGGTGGCAAGCAATCTGTTTATCAATCATTTGCATCAGTTCTTGATCCAGGTGATGAAGTACTTCTGCCTTCACCTTTTTGGACTACTTACCCTGAATGCATCAAATTGGCTGGCGGTAAGGCAGTTGAAGTTTTTGCTGATGAATCCCAAAATTATTTAGTCTCAGTTGCGCAGTTGGAAAAAGCTTTAACGCCAAAAACTAAGGTGCTTTTATTCTGTTCACCATCTAACCCAACTGGATCGGTGTACTCACCAGAACAGGTAAAGGAAATCGGTGAGTGGGCCTTAAAAAATAATCTTTGGGTAATCACAGATGAAATTTATGAACACCTGCTATATGACGGGGCTAAGTCGCCAAGTATTTGTGTGGCGGTACCAGAGCTTGCTGATCGCACCATAATTATTAATGGAGTAGCCAAGACCTATGCGATGACTGGGTGGCGTGTTGGCTGGATGATTGGTCCGAAAGATTTGATAAAAGCTGCTACAAATCTGCAATCACACCTCTCTTCAAATGTTTCAAATGTTTCCCAACGTGCTGCAATTGCCGCCTTAACTGGTGACTTGTCTGCTGTTCACAAGATGGGTGAAGCTTTTGATCGCAGGCGTAAATTAATTGTTAAATTACTAAATGAGATCCCAGGCGTTAGCTGCCCAACACCAACTGGTGCTTTCTATGTTTACCCTTCAGTTAAAGGTGTACTTGGAAAAACTATTAGAGGTAAGACTCCAAAAACTTCAGCGGAGTTAGCAACATTAATTTTGGATGAGGTTGAAGTTGCAGCTGTTCCAGGTGAAGCCTTTGGTCCTTCTGGTTACCTTCGATTTTCTTATGCACTAGGAGATGAAGATATTGTTGAAGGAATAGGCAGAGTTAAAAAACTTTTAAGTGAAGCTAATTAATCTAAATCAAGCCCAACTAATTGCACCTCAGCCTCTAACTTAATTCCAAACTTTTCAAAGACTTTTGCCCTGGCCAGTTTGGCTAATTCAATAATGTCATCTGCAGTTGCATCACCTGAATTTGTTAAAGCAAGAACATGTTTATTTGAAATTTGAGCACCAGCTAATTTTTCACCCTTACTGACGCCGGCGTGCTCCATTAACCAAGCAGCTGAAGTTTTAACTCTGCCATCTGATTGGGGCCAACGTGGAGCATCGGTTGGCAACCTATCTGCCAAATCTTTAGTAAGGATTGGATTAACAAAAAAAGATCCAGCAGAATTGGAATTTACGTCAGTTGAATTAAGCAACATTCCCTTACGGCCACGAAGTTCTAGAACTGCTTTACGTACCTTCATAACTGGTGCTCGGTCACCCAGGCTAACTGATAAATAATTAGCTAACTCTGCATAGGTAATTGGGAGCGACATCTCACCTTTTCGAAGTTGGAAGGTGACATTTAAAATTACATACCGGCCAGCATCCACCTTAAATACTGAATTGCGATAAGAGAAATTACATTGCGCATTAGTGAAAGTTACGACCTCACCTTTATTACGATCATAAGCTTTTACTCTGGCAATGGTTTCACTCACCTCATGTCCATAAGCGCCGATATTTTGAATCGGTGCTCCCCCAACAGTTCCTGGGATTCCACTTAAGGATTCAAGATCAGCAAATCCCTTTTCAATCGTTTGCTCAACAAATTTATCCCAATCTTCCCCGGCTGAAACTTCAATCATCCCACCACTGCAAGCGTCGTAATCAAGTGCATTACCTTTACTCTCAACTCGAATTACCGTGCCAGCAAATCCAGCATCGCTAATTAACAAGTTGGAGCCACCGCCTAATATCAATACTTTTTCGCCAGCTTTATCAGCGGCTTTTACAAACTCAACTAATTCATCTTCTGTATGAGCATGGACAATTTTTTGCGCAGGGCCACCAACCTTTAAAGTGGTGAAGTTAGATAACTGTTCCATTAGATAAGCCTACCGACGCGGTGAGAGGATCTCATTTTTTCCTCTAAACCGATCCAGAATTCTTTGGTAATTCTTACGTGAGTTCTTATCTCTGTAATCAGGATCAACATCGTGATAACCATGGTGTCTACCTTGAGAAAGTGGTAGATCTATCTGAATTAATTTTCCACCGGCATCCCGGATAGCAAGTGATAACTCTAAATCTGCATTTCGATAGTACTTCGCACTTGGATTTGCCCCGCCAGCTGAAAGTGCAAACTTACGATCTAACGCAAGGTAATAACCAAATAACACATCAACCTCACCAGCGCCTTTATCAGTGGTAGTCCGCCACTCATCTTCAAGATTTATCAATCCACCTTTCCAGCCAACACCTTGATACCCGGCTTCTAAATTATTAATAGTTTGTGGAATTGGATCTGCAGTGAAGGTTGTGGAGATATCCATGATAAGTAGGTAGTCCTCATTAAATGTATTAAGAAAATGGTTAATTACATTTCCCCAGCCAAGCGGGTTTTTTTCTTGGGTGAGGCTCACTTGGCTTGAATCAAATAGGTCAGGTGAGAGCCAATTGCTTTTTCCATTGGCATAGATACTTATTGGGGTTTTGGTGTTGCTTGTAATTGAATCAACACAAGTTACTAAATCTTCAGTGAAACCCTCTGCAATTAAACAGATTCGAATTGACCCAGCCATTGGCGGGCTTTAATTAACGAGTTTCGCGGTGAAGTTGTGAAGACTTGCAGCGAGGACAGAACTTCTTAAGCTCCAAACGATCTGGATCATTACGACGATTCTTGCGAGTTATGTAGTTGCGCTCTTTACACTCAACACATGCCATTGTAATTTTTGGTCGAACATCTGCGCTTTTGCTTGCCATGGTTGAGCTCCTAGCCTTGTAGTTAAATTAACTTAATCGTTAACTTCTTCGTTGGGTGAGGCTACCTGACCCTCACCATTTCCTGAAATTACTGCGTATTTCTCTCTGCATTTATATCTTTAGTTCTGGTAGCGGAGGCGGGATTTGAACCCACGACACAGCGATTATGAGCCGCTTGCTCTACCAAGCTGAGCTACCCCGCCAAACTTAATTACTTCAATATTTATTTGTTGTTCGAGCCCCCTAACGGAATCGAACCGTTGACCTTTTCCTTACCATGGAAACACTCTACCGACTGAGCTAAGGGGGCGAAGTGCTGGCTAAGGATACAA
>JBPCSS010000035.1:0-2677 GCA_051006855.1 Candidatus Nanopelagicus sp. | reverse complement strand
TCTGCTGCAGTTAAATCTGCAGCAGCTGGGGTTACCACCGGTGTTGGTTATACCCCATATGCAAATGCTTATTTGATTTTGATTCTGCCCCACTCCATTATTACTGTTTCAATAGTTACTGCGTTGTTGCCAAAATTATCTAACCTTGTAATTGATAAAAAGTATCAAGCGGTTTCAGATTCAATGTCTTTAACTATGCGTTTAATGGGAATATTTATCATCCCGGCTGCAATCTTGTTTTTATTTTTTGGTGAGATAATTGCAAAAGTTTTGTACTTTGGAATCCCAGCCGATGATGCCAATTACTTAGGCGTCACATTGTCAGCTTTTGCTCTTGGATTGATTCCGGTAAGTATTAATCTAGTTCTTCTGCGTGGTTTAAATGCATTTGAAAACCTTAAATCGCAAGTTTTTGGAAACTTGATCATGAACATAATCTCAATAGTTTTATCCCTTATTGCGGCTGCATATCTAGAACCAAAGTGGGTAACGGTAGGGCTTGCTGCAATCTTTACTGTGCACTACTTCATTGGCGCAGGTATCTCATTCCTTTTGATTAAAAAACATGGTGTGCGAATACCGATTTTGAGCCTGGCTGCTTTTTATTTTAAGTTAATTTTCATATTTGTACTTTCCATCACGCCAATTTGGTTCGCCAGAAACCTAGATTTAGGTGGGAATTTAATTTACCTCTTGCTTGTTTTATCTACATCAGCTGTTATCTATCTGATGCTACTTAAGGCTTTGAAAATAACCGAGGTCACAACCTTAATGAAAGTAATTAAAGGCAGAAAGGAATAGGCTGGTTCTGTGAGTGATATTAATGAAGTAGTCATTGTTGGATCTGGTCCAGCTGGCTATACAGCAGCTATTTATGCTGCACGAGCACAATTAAAGCCAATTATTTATGAAGGTTCAGTTACCGCTGGTGGTGCATTAATGAATACCACTGAGGTTGAAAATTTTCCTGGGTTTGCAACTGGTGTTATGGGACCAGAGTTAATGGAATCGATGCGCAAGCAGGTTGAACGCTTTGACGCCAAGATAGTTACCGATGACATTGTTTCGATGAAATTAACTGGTGAAATTAAAGAGTTAACCGATGGATCTGGAAATACTATAAAAGCTAAATCAGTTATTTTGGCAATGGGTTCTGCATACAAAGAGATTGGTTTGCCCAATGAAAAAAGATTATCTGGTCGAGGTGTGTCTTGGTGTGCAACATGCGATGGTTTTTTCTTTAGGGACCAGGTAATTGCTGTTGTTGGCGGTGGCGATTCAGCGATGGAGGAGGCTAACTTCTTAACTAAGTTTGCAAGCAAAGTGGTGTTAATACATCGTCGTGATTCTTTTAGAGCTTCAAAAATTATGGTTGATCGAGCCAGTGCAAATCCAAAGATTGAATTTTTGTTTAATCATGAGGTTATTGATGTTCTAGGTGATGAAAAAGTCATTGGATTAAAATTGAAAAACACTGTTACGGGGGAAGAAAGCACGAAGGACTTCACTGGCTTATTTGTTGCAATTGGCCATTTGCCACGAAGTGAGTTGGTGGTTGGGCAAGTGGAGTTAAATACAGATGGATATGTGCAGGTTGAAGGCAGAAGTACTAAGACAAAGATCCCGGGAGTATTCGCCTGTGGTGATTTGGTTGATTTCACCTACCGCCAAGCAATTACCGCAGCTGGCTCAGGTTGCCAGGCAGCCTTAGATGCTGAGCGGTTTTTAGCCGGACATTAAGTTTTAAAAGTAAGATAAGCAGATAACTAAAAGGAGAAATCAATGGCAACATCAAAGGTAACTACCGCTGATTTTGAAGCGGTGGTATTAAAGAGTGCAACACCAGTATTGGTAGATTTTTGGGCAGAGTGGTGTGGTCCTTGCCGCGCGGTTGGACCAATTTTGGAAGAAATTTCAAATGAATATGGCGAAAAGTTAAAAATTGTTAAGTTAAATACTGATGAAGAGGGCTCAATTGCAATGAAATATGGCATCTCTTCAATCCCGACTATGAATGTGTTTGTTGGCGGCGAGGTTGTTAAAACAATTGTTGGCGCTAAGCCAAAGCCAGCATTACTTAAAGATCTTGAAAGTTATATCAAGTAATTAACGAATAAAGCATTTAAGAATTTATGAGCGATCAACCAAAGTTAGGTGATCGCTCAACTGCAATTGAGTTAATTTCAAATACCTTACTCCGCCTGGGTTTTATAACTGCCCCATCAGATATTTTTGATGAGAAATTAACCCAAGGTATTAAAGCATTTCAGCAGGAGCGAGGATTAACCGCCACTGGAGTTTTAAATGAGATTACTGCCCGATCTCTAGAAGAAGCGCGATTTAAACTTGGTGATCGAGTTTTGTCTTTTAACTCTTCTTCAATCATGCGTGGTGATGATGTTAGTAATTTACAAGATCGATTAATTCAAATGGGATTTAACTGCGGCAAAGTGGATGGCATTTTTGGTGCGAACACAGAACGAGCAGTGAAAGAGTTTCAAAAGTCAGTTGGCATTACCTCTGATGGAAAATGTGGGCCAGCAACTTTAATTTCATTAATGCGACTAGTTAAAACTGTCTCTGGTGGTGCACCAAATCAATTGCGTGAAACTGTTAAACACTCAGTTAGATCACCTGCTTTGGCAAATAAAGTAATTGTGATTGACCCAAGTTGGGG
>JBPCSS010000034.1:0-4703 GCA_051006855.1 Candidatus Nanopelagicus sp. | reverse complement strand
GCGCTCGCCAGCTTCGCGCACCTTACGGCGAGCATCTGCTTTGGCGCCTTCATCTTCAAGATCTGCTAAATCAGATTCCATTTTCTTAGTTCTGGCATCTAACTCAAGATCTCGACGAGACTCAATCTTTTTGTAATCTGATGCGTACTTCTTCTCTAAAGTTGGCATATCCTCAGCACGAGCCTCAGTATCAACCTCAGTAATCATGTAAGCAGCAAAGTAAATTACTTTTTCAAGATCCTTTGGTGCTAGATCTAGTAGGTAACCAAGTCGGCTTGGTACACCTTTGAAATACCAAATATGAGTAACAGGAGCTGCTAACTCAATATGTCCCATGCGCTCACGACGAACCTTTGCGCGAGTTACCTCAACTCCGCACCGCTCGCAGATGATTCCCTTGAAACGAACTCGCTTGTACTTACCGCAATAACATTCCCAGTCACGAGTTGGTCCGAAGATCTTCTCATCAAATAAGCCATCTTTTTCAGGCTTTAAGGTTCGGTAGTTAATTGTCTCTGGCTTTTTAACCTCACCAAATGACCACTCACGAATATTGTCAGTGGAGGCAAGACCAATTCTTAACTCATCAAAAAAGTTAACATCTAACATGGTTATCTTCTCCTCACACTTCTTCTACAGAGCTTGGTTCAACTCGGGATAAGTTGATACCTAACTCCTCGGCGGTCCTAAATACCTCTTCATCAGTGTCGCGCATTTCAATCGCTACACCCTCTGAAGAAAGCACTTCAACATTTAAACAAAGTGATTGCATTTCCTTAACCAGTACCTTGAATGATTCAGGAATACCTGGCTCTGGAATATTTTCACCCTTAACAATTGCCTCATAAACCTTTACGCGACCTAATACGTCATCAGATTTAATAGTTAACAACTCTTGGAGTGTGTAAGCAGCGCCATAAGCCTCAAGTGCCCAAACTTCCATCTCACCAAAGCGCTGACCACCAAACTGTGCTTTTCCACCCAACGGTTGTTGCGTAATCATTGAGTAAGGACCGGTGGAACGAGCATGGATCTTGTCATCTACTAAATGGTGCAGCTTCAAGATATACATGTAACCAACTGAGATTGGTTGCTTGTATGGCTCACCAGTGCGGCCATCAAATAATTGAGCTTTACCATCTGCGCCAATTAAACGCATGCCATCTTTATTTGGCAGAGTTGAACCAAGCAGTCCTGAAAGCTCTTCCTCTTTTGTGCCATCAAATACTGGTGTTGCCACCTTGGTATTTGCTGGTGCGTCGGCATAACCATTAGCACGTAATGATTTTTGCCAATCTTCATTTCCTTCTAGCTTCCAACCAGATTTAGCAACCCAACCTAAGTGAGTCTCTAGAACCTGACCAACATTCATTCGACCTGGAACACCAAGTGGATTTAATACAACATCAACTGGTGTGCCATCGGCTAAGAAAGGCATATCTTCAACTGGCAAAATCTTGGAAATAACACCCTTGTTGCCATGACGGCCAGCAAGCTTGTCACCATCTTGAATTTTGCGCTTTTGTGCAACATAAACGCGAACTACTTGGTTAACACCTGCTGCTAATTCAAATCCCTCTTCAGAATCTTGAATGCTTACGCCAATTACCTTGCCAGATTCACCGTGTGGAACTTTTAGAGAGGTATCGCGAACTTCCCGAGCCTTTTCACCAAAGATTGCTCGAAGCAAACGCTCCTCTGGTGTTAATTCAGTTTCACCCTTAGGTGTTACTTTGCCAACCAAAATATCACCTGGCACAACATCTGCACCGACTCGAATAATTCCACGCTCATCAAGATCTGCTAACACCTCTTCTGAAACATTTGGAATATCCCGAGTGATTTCCTCAGCACCCAACTTGGTATCGCGAGCATCTACTTCATACTCTTCAATGTGAATTGAGGTAAGCACATCATCTTGAACTAGACGTTGGGAAAGGATGATCGCATCCTCATAGTTATGACCTTCCCATGACATAAATGCCACAAGTAGATTCTTACCCAATGCCATTTCGCCCATCTCAGTACTTGCACCATCTGCAACTACTGCACCGGCTTCAATTTTGTCGCCCGCGGAAACAACTACCTTTTGGTTTCGGCTGGTTCCTTGGTTTGAACGAACAAACTTTTCAACAAAGTAAGTTTCAGTTGAGCCATCATCATTCTTAACAAGTACTTGATCAGAGTTAACCTCAGTCACCACACCTGATTTGCGAGCAAGTAAAACATCGCCAGCATCAACAGCGGCACGAAACTCCATACCTGTTCCAACTAATGGCGCCTCAGCCCTTACCAATGGCACAGCTTGGCGCATCATGTTTGCACCCATCAGCGCACGGTTAGCATCATCATGCTCTAAGAATGGAATCATCGCAGTTGCAACAGAGACCATCTGACGTGGTGAAACATCCATGTAATCAACCTCGGATGCTTGAATGTTTTCAACCTCGCCACCACGGCGACGTACTAAAACTCTAGCTTCGGCAAAGTGATTGTCATCAGTTAGTGGCGCATTTGCTTGAGCAATAATGTGTTCATCTTCCTCATCAGCAGTTAAGTAATCAATTCGATCTGTTACCTTGCCATCAACAACTTTGCGATAAGGAGTTTCAATAAAACCAAATGGTGTAACACGGGCATAGGTTGCAAGGGAGCCAATCAAACCAATGTTTGGACCTTCTGGTGTTTCAATCGGACACATACGTCCGTAGTGAGATGGGTGAACATCTCGAACCTCAAAGCCAGCACGTTCACGAGATAGACCACCAGGTCCAAGGGCAGATAGACGACGCTTATGTGTCATACCTGAAAGTGGATTGGTTTGATCCATAAATTGAGAAAGTTGTGATGTTCCAAAGAACTCTTTGATGGATGCAACCACAGGACGGATGTTGATCAGCGTTTGTGGAGTAATAGCTTCGACATCTTGGGTAGTCATGCGCTCGCGAACAACACGCTCCATACGAGATAGTCCGGTGCGAACCTGGTTTTGAATTAACTCACCAACGGTACGAAGACGGCGGTTACCAAAATGATCAATATCATCAGTTTCAACACGTACCTCTTTGCCATACTCCAACAACGCATCTCCGCGATGTAAGGCAACTAAGTATTTGATTGTTCCGACAATATCTTCAATTGTTAACAAGCCGCGGCTTAGATCTAATTCCAAACCAAGCTTCTTATTAATCTTAAAACGACCAACCTTTGCTAGGTCATAACGCTTTGGATTGAAGTAAAGGTTTTCAATTAAGTTTTGGGCAGCCTCTTTAGTTGGTGGCTCACCTGGACGAAGCTTGCGATAAATATCTAGCAATGCCTCATCTTGTGTTTCAACATTGTCTTTTTCTAAAGTTAATTTGATTGATTCAAACTCACCAAATTGCTCAAGAATTTGTGCACTGCTCCAGCCGAGGGCTTTTAAAAATACGGTGACAGATTGCTTACGCTTGCGATCGATACGAACACCGACCATATCTTTCTTATCAACTTCAAACTCAAGCCAAGCACCACGGCTTGGGATAATTTTTGTTGTGAAAATATCTTTATCAGAAGTTTTCTCAATTGTGCGCTCAAAGTAAACACCAGGTGAGCGAACGATCTGAGAAACAACAACGCGCTCAGTTCCGTTGATTACGAAAGTGCCACGTGGTGTCATCAATGGGAAGTCACCCATGAAAACTGTTTGAGATTTAATTTCGCCAGTGATGTTGTTAGTGAATTCAGCGGTTAAGAAAAGTGGAGCTGCATAAGTAATATCTCGCTCTTTGCATTCAGCGATTGAGTACTTAGGTGGTTCAAATCGGTGGTCACGGAATGAAAGTGACATCGATCCTTGGAAATCTTCAATTGGTGAGATTTCTTCAAAAATTTCTTCAAGTCCAGATTGCTTTGGCACTTCACCGCGATGTGATTTTTCAGCATCTGCTAAGCGAGCGCGCCATGCCTCGTTACCAAGTAACCAATCAATGCTTTCTAATTGAAGTGAAAGCAGATTTGGAACCTCTAATGGTTCGCGAATCTTTGCGAATGAAACACGACGTGGAGCTTGAGATTTAATTTTTGAAGCGGCCAAAGTTTCCTCCAGTAATTAACTGCGTTAAAACACACGGCTACCGCTAGGTCTTAGCCGCTATATGCTGTGGACCTTTTGGTTTTTAAAATTGTGAAGGGGCAGAGTATCTAACCCCTGCCCCTTCTGTCTAATTCAAGGTTTTTACTTGATTGTGACCTTTGCGCCAGCAGCCTCAAACGCAGCCTTTGCCTTATCGGCGGTTGCCTTATCAGCCTTCTCCATAATGGTTGCTGGGGTGGCATCAACTAGATCCTTGGCCTCTTTTAGACCCAGGCTGGAGTTAAGTGCTCTTACCTCTTTGATAACTGCAATCTTTTGAGAACCAGCATCCTCAAGGATGATGGTGAACTCATCTTGTGCAGCATCAGCAGCTCCGGCGGCGGCGCCACCTGCAGCAGCAACTGCAACTGGAGCAGCAGCTGTTACATCAAACTCTGTCTCAAATGCTTTAACAAACTCTGTTAGTTCAACCAAAGACATATCTTTGAACTGACCTAATAGATCTGCGGTGTTTAGCTTTGCCATGTTCTTTCCTTTTCTGCTAATCCCGACTCCAACTCTTGGTATGAGTACGGGGGTTGGGGGTCGGTTTAGTTTTCTGTGCTTTCAGCAGCAGGTGCTGCTTCGG
>JBPCSS010000033.1:0-10050 GCA_051006855.1 Candidatus Nanopelagicus sp. | reverse complement strand
CCGGTAAGAGATACCACCCGAATGCAAGCTTTAGGATTTAAAGTTTTTGGTGTGCAAACCTCTCCCCTAGATATTAATTCCAGGTATGAAGTTGTCGAACATAATGTGGCAGGTGAGATAGATGGTGTGGTGATTAATCCAGGAGATTTAATTGTTGGTGATATCGATGGTGTGGTGATTGTGCCAAAGGATGCGATCGATGAGGTAATTGCACGGGTTGAAGAGAAAAACTCTGGTGAAAATTTGTTTAGAAAAGCGGTTAAAGAAGGTATGGCGCCCAGTGAGGCATTTGCAAAGTATGGAGTTTTATAAGTGAAACCGATTGTGCAAGTTTCTTTAGATTTAACCGATATTAAAGAGGCGATGGAGATGGCGCACACTGCAATGCGCGCTGGTGTTGATTGGTTAGAGGCTGGGACTCCATTTATTTTGGCCGAAGGTTTACATGGTGTGCGCGCCCTAAGAAAAGAGTTTCCAAATACTCCGTTGGTGGCAGATTTAAAAACTATGGATGGTGGATATTTAGAGGCACAGATGATGGCAAAAGCTGGGGCCACTCATGTGGTTGTGATGGCAAGAGCGCATCCAGAGACTATTAAAGTTGTAGTGCAAGCCGGTAAGGATTACGGCATCACTGTTATGGGAGATAACTTAGGTTGTGAAAATATGGTTGATGGTGCACGTGTTCTTGAAGATCTAGGTTGCGACATGATCATTCACCATATTGGTTATGACGAACGTCGTGGCATTGCAGCAAGAGGTGAGGTAGCGCCAAATCCACTTGATCAATTAAAAGCAGTTGTTGATGGCGTTGGTATTCCAGTCCAAGCAGTTGGTGGTTTATCACTTGAACAAGCAATCGCTTGCCCCTCATATGGCGCACCTTTAGTAGTAATTGGTGCACCACTTGCCATTGATGCTGATTCATTTTCAAAGGGTGCTGGAAATGTGGAAGAGGTGCTTCGGAAAATTTGTGAAAAGGTTCATGCATATGGTGATATTCCAATTACGCCCAGGGTTAGGTGAATAAATGAAATCTTTAGCAGTTGTTAACTTCTCTTCAAAGCCAGGCAGTGTTGAATTACAAGAGATTGAGTATCCACTCTTTGGTGATGATGATGTAATCATGCAGGTAGAGGCGGTAAGTGTTTGTGGCTCAGATCTTCATCAATGGCATGGCACAAACTCTTGGCAGGTTAATTACCCAGTTGTTTTAGGGCATGAATTTTGTGGGGTTATAAAAGAGTTAGGTAAAAATGTTAAATCTGCTGGCAAATGGCAGGTTGGTGATCGAGTGGTTAGTGAGACCGCTGCAGTAATTGATATCGATTCCCCATTATCTAGGCAGGGTAAGTACAACTTAGATCCAGCTCGAAAAGGATTTGGTTATGGTGTTAATGGCGGGATGACTAGATATGCCAAGGTTGCCGCCCGCTTACTTCATAAAATTCCAGCCAATATCCCATTTGAGTTAGCAGCGATGACTGAACCATGTGCAGTGGCCTATAGCGCAACAATTGCACCTGGATTTGTTCGACCTGGAGATCGAATTGTGGTTTATGGACCTGGACCAATCGGTGTTTTATGCGCAGCGATGGCGAAGTTAGCAGGAGCAGAGGTGGCATTAGTTGGCTTAGAAAAAGATAAAACTAGATTAGAGATTGCAAAATCTTATGGCTGTGAAGTAATTATTGGCGATGCATCAGCTTGGGCAAAAAGTGTTGATGGCTTAGGTGCTGATGGCGTGGTTGATGCAGCAGGTGTTAGTGCCTCATTAAAAAATGCCTTAACAGTTATCCGGCCAAATGGCTGGATCTCCAAGGTTGGCTGGGGACCTCAACCCTTAGATTTCTCACTTGATCCATTGGTAGCAAAAAATGTCACATTACGTGGAAGTTTTTCTCATAACTGGCCGATGTGGGAGCGGGTTTTAAGATTATTAGAAAGTGGGCAGTTAGATTTAAAACCAGTTTTAGGTGGCGTATTTCCAATTAAAGATTGGCAGGTCGCATTTGAGAAGATGCAATCTGGTGAAATTCTAAAATCTGTAATTAGGCCTGAGTAAAAATGCGATTAAAAGATAAGGTAATAATTATTACCGGCGCTACCTCCGGCATTGGCAAGGCGCTTGCGGTAGCAGCGGTCAATGAAGGTGCGAAAGTTTTAGTCCACGGCATTGATCAAAGCTCTGGCGAAAAGGTAGTTGAAAACTTAGGAAAAAATGCCGCACTATGCATTGCAGATCTTGCAGATCCCTCCACCCCAAAAAAGATTGCAGATGCTGCAATCTTAGCTTTTGGTCAGATTGATGGCTTGGTAAATAACGCTGCCATCATTGAACGAAATAATCTTTTGCAATTAACTCCTGAAGCCTTTACAAAAACTATTACCATTAATTTGCAATCAGCACTTTTTCTAATCCAAGCTTGCTATGAGCATCTTAAAAAGAGCAAAGGTGCGGTATTAAATATTGGTTCAATCAATGCCTACAGTGGTGAGTCATCACTTCTTGCTTACAGCATTGGCAAAGCTGGGCTACAAACCATGACTAGAAATTTAGCTAATGCTCATGGCGTGGATCAGGTTAGATTTAATTTAATTAATCCAGGCTGGATTTTGACTGAGCGTGAATATGTTGATCAAATTAAAAAAGGAATGCCAGATAAGTGGCCAGAAAAGTTGGGCAAAGAGAACATCCCCTTTGGCGTTATGAGCACACCGGAGCAATTAGCTGCAGCTTGTATTTATTGGTTAGGAGATGAGTCTCGACCATTTACTGGCTCAGTAGTTGAGCTAGAGCAATTCTCAATTATTGGTAGAAATCCTGAGAAGTAATGCCTAAGTTAGCTGCTTTTCCAAAAGGATTTATTAAGCAATTAGTTTCAGGGCAGATGAGTATTTATGAATGGATTAAATTAGGCGATGAATTAAATGTGGATGGCCTTGAGTTTTATAACAACTTTGCTGATGTGAAAGATCCAGCAAATTGGCCAAAGGTTCGAAAAGCTGTTGAAGATACCGGCATGGTTATTCCCATGATGTGTGCCTCCCCCGATTTCACAATCCCAGATGAGAATTTGCGAAATAAAGAGATCGAAAAAGAAATTTTTGCAATTCAAATGAGTGCAGCGCTGGGCGCTAAATACTGCCGCGTCTTATCTGGACAGAGAAGAAAAGATATTTCGCGGGAAGAGGGAATGAAATATGTTGTTGATGCGATTAATGCCTGTATTCCTGCAGCTATCGATCATGGCGTTACTTTGATAATTGAAAATCACTACAAGGATGATTTTTGGACCGAACCAGAGTTTGCGCAAATGATGGATGTTTTTGTTGATTTGGTCTCTCGAATTGATTCACCACATTTTGGAGTTAATTTTGATCCATCAAATGCAATTGCAGCAGGTGAGGAGCCACTTGAGTTACTTGAAAAGGTAAAGCACCGGGTCTTAACCATGCACGCCTCTGATCGTTACCTGGCTAATGGCACCATTGAAGATTTAAGAAAGGCAGAGGGTGGAAGTGCCGGTTATGTTTCATTTTTTAAACATGGCGTAATTGGTAAAGGGCTAAATGATTATGATGCGATTTTTAAGAGCTTAAAAGATGTTGGCTTTGATAGCTGGATATCAATTGAAGATGGCGTGGATGGGATGGAGCAGATGCACCAAAGCGCAGATTTCTTACGGGAAAAAATTAAGAAGTATTGGCCTAATTACCAGCCACGATAATATTATTTAGCGGCTTGCCTTCTGCTAATAAATTTAGCTGCGATTCAATTAATCGCCTGGCTCGCTTATCAAAAGCTGATGAGTTGCCACCAACATGTGGTGAAATTAAAACACCCTTTGCCGACCAAAGTGGATGACCCTTTGGCAGTGGCTCTGGATCGGTAACATCTAAAGCTGCGGTAATTCGACCAGAGTTAAGCTCCTTTACCAACGCTTCGGTATCAACAATTGGTCCGCGAGCAACATTTACCAGCAACGCACCATCCTTCATTAAGGAAAGACGTTGGGCATTAAATAAATGTTTACTCTCTTTAGTTAATGGCAAAATCAATATCACTACATCAAGTGAAGGTAGGTGCTTATCTAAATCAGAAATTGCAATTGTGTTATCTCGCCCGCTTTGGGTAAAGGCAACAATTTCCACTGAAAAACCAGAGAGCATCCTTGCAATAGTTGAGCCAATTGATCCATAGCCAATAATTCCAACTTTACGATCATTAATTGAGTTATAGGTTTTATTTACCCATTCACCTTTATCTTGATCTCGAATAAAGGTAACAAAGCCACGTAAGGAGGCGATTGCAAGTGCAACTGCTAATTCAGCGGTTGAATCATCATGAATACCGCGGCCATTACACAAAGTAATCCCCGGCCTAAGAAACTCAATCGCATCGTCGTAACCAGCATTTGGAACCTGTAATACTTTTAAATTTGGCATCTTTTTAGTTAATTCAAGAGCTGGCCGGCCACCCATATAAGTTGGAACATAAAAAGTAACCTCAGACAAGTCCCCAGTTTCTGCAGGTGTATTTGCTGGTGATAATCGTTTGAATTTACTTGGAACATTTAAATCATCCCATTGTGTCCAAACTACATGTTCACTCATTATTTGATCCGATCGTTGATATCTTCAGGTGTTAATACAACTTTGTTAACTAGAGTTCCAATTTGATCAACGGTAATGGTAACTACATCTGCGGGCATGAGAGAAATATCAAGGGGTGGAACAATTCCAGTTCCCGTTGAAAGCACCACGCCAACTGGGAAGTGTTGGCATTTAAATAGGTAATCAATTAAGTCTTCAAAGCTTCGGTTTAGAGATTTAAGTGAGGTCTCTGCCTGCCAAACAATTGCACCAGCTCTTTCAATTTTGGCATATATATCCAACTTGTCATGATCAACAATCTCCCAGATTGGTCTAATCATTGGGCCTAACGCATTTGATCCGTAATAAATCTTTGCTTGCGATAGATAGAGTGGATTTTCTCCCTCAATATTTCTTGAGGTCATATCATTGCAAATACTCATGCCAATTAGCTCACCAAATTTATTCATCACAATTGCTACCTCAGGCTCTGGTACAGAGGTTTGAGCATCGGCTCGAATTCCAACCTCACCTTCATGGCCAACTGTTCTGCGAGCAGTTGCTTTAAAAAATAACTCTGGCCTATCTGCTTCGTAAACTAATTGATATACATCTGGAATTCCGCTCTCCTCTTTACGAGCATCCCGGGAGCGTTGATAGGTAACCCCGGCTCCCCAAACCTCAGTATCGATGGCAACTGGCGCTACTAACTTACCTTTTACCTCAGAACTGCCTGCTGCTTCGTAGGCTTTTCTAAAATCTGCCAAATGTAATGACAATGCATCGGATAAATTCTTAATCTTTTCTATCTCAAAGTACTTGCCATTTATTTCTTTAACTAAATGATAAGGATCGGATTGAGTTTGTATTACTGCTAAATGACTCATCTATTAAAATTCAATTCGATTGACTAAGCCAGACTCCTCAAGGGCCTCCCACACAGCAGCAGGAATATCACGATCAAAGTCGGCAATATTTGAGGTTAATTCCTTAACCGTTCTAGATCCGGTCAGCACTGAGGTGACAGCTGGATGGCGAAGTGGGAATTGAATTGCTGCTGCGGTAAGTGGAATATGGAAATCAGCAAGTAGTTGCTTAATTTGTTGAGCACGCTTAATTAACTCATCACTTGCTGGGGCATAATCAAATGTTGCACCGGCAACTGGGTTTGCCAAAATTCCTGAGTTATATACTCCACCGATTACTACGGCAGTGTTTTTCTTTTTACACTCTTTAAATAACTGCTCCTGGGCAGATTGATCAAGAAGTGAGAATCTGCCAGCAATTAAAATAATATCTAGATCCATCTCTTTAACTGCTCTAATTGATGGCGCGCAGTAATTCATGCCAACGCCAATTCCCTTTAAGACACCTTGGGAGCGAAGCTCATCCAGCACTCCATAAGACTTCTGGATTGCTTCCCCAATTCGATCATCTGCATCATGAATATAGGCAATATCAAAGGCGGACACATTTAAACGTTTTAAGCTATCTTCGATTGAACGAAGAATTCCATCTCTGGAAAAATCAAAAACTGGAATTACATTTGGATCAATATCGGCAAAGCTGCCAAGTGAATCATCAATCACAGGTTTGTTTGGATCAATTTTTTCAAGTACTCGGCCAACCTTTGTGGAAAGCACAAATGGTTTTCCTGATTTATTTAAGGCAGAGCCTAATCTTTTTTCAGCAATTCCATACCCATACAAGGGTGCGGTATCAAAGTAATTAATTCGAGCATCAACTGCTGCCAAAATTGTTGACTCAGCTTCTGAGTCAGCAACAGAAGTGAATAAGCCTCCGAGGGGCGCAGTTCCTAGCGCAAGCTTTGTTATGTAACGATCTATACGTGGAATTTTTACTAATTCGCTATGACGGGCCATATTCACAATAGTATAGGAGCGTGTTGGAATAGTGAATACTGTTCGCCTAGTGAGATAGCAGAACGGAATCGAAGATTATGGAAAAAGAGTTTGCAGGCTTAACCGCAATTATTACCGGTGCTGGCTCTGGCATCGGCCTTGAGGTTGCTAAAGGACTTAAAGCGCGAGGGGCAACTGTATTTGGTTTTGATATTAATCCAGGTGAAATGGCTGCTTATGCAACATATATTAAGTGCGATATCGGTGACGCCGCCTCAGTTGAATCAGCTTTTAATGAGTTTAAGAAATCAAGTAAAAGTTTAGATATCTTAATTAACAATGCAGGAATTGGTTCATTAACAACTGTTGAGCATGAAACAGATGAGATGTGGCATAAAGTTTTGAATATCAATGTAGTTGGCACAGCGCGAGTATCTAAACAAGCAATTCCATTACTCCGTGCCAGTAAACATGCAGCAATTGTTAATACTGCATCAATTGCGGCAACTGATGGAATTCCAAATCGCGCAGCTTATAGTGCCTCAAAGGGTGCGGTCATGACATTAACTCTTGCAATGGCAACTGACCACTTGGCAGATGGCATCCGAGTCAATGCAGTAAATCCTGCAACAACCGATACGCCTTGGGTTAAGCGATTGTTAGATCAATCAGAGGATGCCCAAGCCGCTCGGGTTGCACTTGAGGCAAGACAACCAATGGGCCGACTGGTATCTCCTACAGAGATTGCCAGTGCAATTATATTTTTAGCAAGTCCCTTGCAGGCCTCAGTTACTGGAACTGCAATCAGTATTGATGGTGGTATGCACTCATTAAGAATTCCTAAAAAATGAATCCAATAAATAATTACCGATTTGGCTCCTATGCAATTTTGGCAATGGGCTTGATTAATCTGCGCTATCAAACTGGAAATGATGCAAATCTTGCCAAAAGTTTGGTTTTAATCATCCTTGGCGCAGTCACATTTATTGCCACATTTATTCCAGCACTTAAAGCTCTTTTACTAAAGCGAGTAATCAAAATGATTGCACTTATCATTTTAGCCTTAGCAATTGCATACGGATTTCTAATCTAATTAAATGCAACTTGAGGATATAAAAAACCGCTGGAATGAGGTTTTGGATCTTCTGCTAGAGATAGATCGAATTACTTGGCTCTCATTCTTTGACGCCAGATTGGTTTCATTTGAAAATAACCAATTAACCTTAGATTTTGCTGATAGCCAGAAGTTTGCAAACCCTCATGATTTTAAGAAAACTCGTAATCCATCCCACACTAAATCTTTAATTGCAGCGATTGAAAGGGTTTTTGGCTTTACACCCATAATAATAGAGCGGTGAAAAGAGTTGCTTTCTTCCTATCTTTAGTAGTAATTGCTACTAGCTTTAATCCGGCTGCAAATGGGGCAACTGATAAAACATCTCTCACATTAAAAGTTGAGAGCACGCCAAATGCTGGGGAATCTTTAGTTACTTTTTATGGTCTGGTGAAGCCAGCTGCCAAAGGAGCTATCACAATTGACACATTTGATGGCGTGGCTTGGAAGGTGACACCTTTAAAGACAACTTCATCTGCAAGTGGTGCCTGGCGAATAACCACAGTTGCAACTGCGATTAAGGCAGAGGGTCAATACAGAGCCCGAGTAACGATTGGTAAAAAGAAAACACTTTCTAAGAATGCAAACTTTAAGGTTGATTTAACAAAAACTTTTGCTACAACTGATGATCTATTTATTCCAACTGAAACCGGTAAATTAACTGGCGGACGTATTCAAGGATCTGATGTCAGCAGATGGCAGCATCCAAATGATCAACCAATTGATTTCAAGCAGATGTTTGAGGCCGGAATGCGCTTTGTTCTAATTAAAGGATCAGATGCTCAAGAAAAGGCAGATATTGAAACGATGCGATGGTTGGTTGGCGATCGTAGTGCCGCTCAAGCTGCTGGTCTTTATACCGGTATGTATCACTTTGCATATATGCCAAATAGCACCGATGAGGCATACATAATTCGTGATGCTAAAGCACAAGCCCAAAAAGTTTTGTGGCGTCTGGCATCTCTTGGTGGTTATAACGAGCGTGATCTACCGGTAGCACTTGATTTAGAAAATAACTGTGTGAAGAAAAATTCTGCAGGTGCCTGCATTAAAACTTTACCAAGAAGCTTGGTAACACTTTGGGCTGAGACTTGGTTAGAAACGGTGGAAGAGAAAACTGGCAGAAAACCATTTTTATACTCCTATGCGCAATTCTTAGAAGGTGCCATGGAGAGAAGTGAAAAACTAAGGCAGTACCCACTTTGGTTAGCTCATTATGGAATTCATCCAGCAGATCCAATTTCTAAACCAGGACAGCGAGCAACTATTGGATGTTTTGTGCACTCTTGGAGCACAGCCAACTGCTCATCCCAGTGGCAGATTTGGCAGTATTCATCTTGCGGAGTTGGTAAAAAATATGGCGTTCCAAGCGCGCGCCTTGATTTAAATGTATTTAGAGGAACACCAGAAAATTTCTTATCATTAATTAAAGGTAAATGGCAGCCAGAACAGGTAGATCTAATGCCGGTAAATGAGCCAACCAGGTTAAATTTAATTTCAGTAACTGCGACCGATACTAATAAACCTGTCTACATAAATGTTGAGGTTTTTAGATCAATTGGTACACCAGTTGTAACCGGTACTGTTGTTTTTAGACCAACAGATCCAAAAATTAAAGCGAAAAAACAAACACCAGAGCGAAGTGCAAGCGGTAAGTGGGAGTTAAAGATTGAAGGTCTGCCAGTGGGTGCTACCGCTGGAACATTGAATTATGTTGACATTTCAAAGACACATGCAGATATTGAGATACCTTTAACAATCAATTTGGCACAAGGGCCTGATTTACCTTCACCAACACCAAGCCCAAAGCCGACAATTACTAAAAAACCAACAGATAGCTGCGCGAAACAAATAAAGCACTAAATTTTTGCACTACCCTTAACCATTATGGCCAAACAATTATCGGGTGGGGTTTTCCGCTCTGATTTGCAATTAGCAGATGGCCGGCAAATCTCTTACTACGATAGTAAAGATGTCTCACGAAGTGCGGCAGACAAAAGAGATGATAAAGCCCAACCTGGCATTGGCCACTTACGTCTTGATCCGCTGGTTAATGAATGGATTGCAGTTGCCTCCCATCGCCAACACCGAGTATTTCTGCCACCAAAAGAGTTATGCCCACTTTGCCCGACTATTGATGACAAATTAACTGAGATTCCAGAAAAAGATTATGAGGTTGTTGTTTTTACTAATCGCTCACCAGCGCTAACTACCCCAAGTAGTAATTGGAAACTTCCACAAATTAACGGTCTTGACACCCCAAATGCAGATGCAGCAGGTGCTTGTGAAGTTGTTTGTTACACCCAAGATCATGGCTCAAGTTTTGCAAAGTTAAGCACAAAACAAATTAGAACTGTGTTGGAAGCGTGGAAAGATCGCGATGCCGCTCTTTCTAAACTCCCATTTGTGGAGCATGTCTTTCCCTTTGAAAATCGAGGTGAAGAGGTTGGCGTAACCCTCTCTCACCCACATGGTCAA
>JBPCSS010000032.1:0-4521 GCA_051006855.1 Candidatus Nanopelagicus sp. | reverse complement strand
TAGGTAAGTGAGGTGGCAAGTAGTAGTAAACCAAGTATCCAGCCATCATCTGTAATTGAGCCAAATTTATATTTGTCATTAATCGATGCCCAAATAAAGCATAGATCAGAGGAAGCAAAACTAAGTAATCCAGTTGTTAACAAAATTGATTGTAAACTAAATGAGTTCAATAAGAAATAAACAGCTACTAAAGCAACTAAAACAATATCGCCTACTGGATAAAGTATTGATAGAAATACCTGCCAACTATCACCACTAAAAGTTAACATGGCAGGCTTTAGAAAAAATGCGGTTAATACACTGGTAAAACCAACGGCAATAATTATGGTATCTAATAGTTCTAAGGCTGAAAGTGAGCGCTTTTGAGTAAAGCTGCGTGATACTGATAAAAATACCAATGGATAAAAAATTGCGTAGCAAAAATCTGAAAAGCCACTAGGAATCTGTACTTCAAAAAAAGAGTTCCAAGTTGAAAAAAATGAGCCGGAACTCCAAAATAAGGCAGCAAATCCAAATGAGATGGCTGCGACTCGATCTGCATGCGCGGGAGTATTTAAAGCGATAATGGCTGCGATTAAACCAATCAAATTAAACAGAATTAGATCTAGAAATACATTATTCTCAGGGAAAATCCACCTAAGTATCAGATGCAATGTAAGCAGTGCCCCAGCAATCCACCTAAACCAAAGGTATGGCTGACCTAATCGCATAATCAATAGTAAAATATGGCAATATCCAAATAAATAGATCTGGGGACAAATAAGTGATCGCACTCTCAAGAAGGCAATTCATCTGCGGCAGTGCAGCTGTAGCTGCACTTGCTACCACCCCAGCAATTGCAGCCTCTGGCATTAAAAATCTACCTGGTGGAAAAACTGAGGTTTCATTAGCTTCGAATAAGGCCCTAGCAAATGTTGGTGGTGTTGTGGAGTTATCAATTAAGAAATATGGCAAGGTTGCAGTTATTCGAACCTCAGCTTCGGCAAAAGGTTTTGCAGTAGTGAATTTATCTTGTCCTCATGCTGGTGTGATTGTCCAACAAAATAATGGTGGCTGGATTTGCCCTGGTCCTCGCGGACATGGTTCTGAGTTTGGTTTAAATGGGGCGGTTACAGTGGGGCCGGCAAACTCTGGGTTGAAGCCAATTAAATTTACGGCAACAAGTAAGGCTGTAATAATCGCATAAGCGATCATTACAGCCTTAAAGTTTTACTAATTAGTACTTAGGATTGCACTTATCTTTAATTGTTGATCTAATCATTAACATCAAGCTATAAGTATTTTTAAACTCAGCTAGTGCTGGATCAATTGAATCAACAACAGATTGGATTGCAGCCTTTCCACTTTCAAGTGCTGAAATCTTTGTTGCTAATGAGCTTGAAAGATCGTTGTATTTGACCTTTAAAGAAGCATTTGTCGTTTTAACTGCAGCAGATGTTAAAGATGCAACTTGTGCATTGGCCATAGTCAAAACCATAGCTGGTGCAGGCATTTGTCCAATTTTTGAGTTGGCATTTGTAGGCTGGTAGACAACCCAGAATTTAGTCGTGCCAATATTTGCAGCTGTTGGTGCTTTATTGGTGCCAGTTTTAGTTGCTGAATAGTAGGTATTTGCGTAATAAACCACATCTGATTTCTTGTATGTAATTAAAGAGTTCCATGTGATCAAATCTCTAAGTGGTGCACCTACTGGTTCAATTTGAATTGCACGGTTTGATTCAGAGGCACGGAGAGCATCTACTGCTTCCTTATTTCCTGCCGCATAATCAGTATTTAATTCAATGCAGCCATCCCAAACCCAGGTTAACTTTGTAGTGTTATAAAAAGGATTTTTTGCGCACACATAATCATTTTTCCCAATTTTGGTTGTGGCACCTGCGGTTGTACATGATCCACCAGAGGTAGCAGCTTGTACAGGAGATGCAACTCCAAGAATTAAGAACCCGCTAAGGGCTAAAGCTGAGATCTTCTTTTTCACTATTTACTCCTTATGTAGGTATGGGGACATTCTACTTGAGCCATATTCATTGCCAAGGTATGCGGCTGTGGTAAGTCAGTGAATTTGATGTGAAATATCGTTTTTATCGTTGTTTACGGCGAACATTAATTCCAGATTTACGAACTATTGGCCGGGGTGCAATTCTGGCGATAGTACTTAACAGCATGTACTGCCAACCTGGAATGCAAATAACTTTTCCAGCCTTTGCGTATTTCCAAGATTTTTTAACAACATTATTTACATCTGTCCACATGTAATTAGGTAATCCACCCATTTTCATCTTGCCTCTGGCATGAAACTCAGTTTTGGTAAAGCCAGGGCAGAGGGCAGAAACTTTTATATTTGTACCCTTTAGTTCAGTATGCAAATACTCGGAAAATACAGTCACATATGATTTAGCCGCACTATATGTTCCACCTGCAATAAAACTAGCCACACTTGAAACATTTACTATAACTCCTTGATTTCGCTTAACCATTACTGGAAGCACTGCATGAGTCAATCGCATAGGAGCTGTAACTAAGACATCTAATAATTCTTGTTCACGGCTTAAATCACTATCTAAAAAACAATCCTTTATGCCAAAACCTGCATTGTTAACTAAGACTTCAATCGGTTTACCAGCACTGGCTAATCGTTTTTCAACCTTTGCTAGTTGAGCTGGCTTGGTTAAATCAGCTTTAATGCACTCAGTCTTAATTCCAAAAGTTTTATTCAATTCTTTAGCAACCTTATTTAACCGCGGTAAATCTCGGGCTACTAAAACAAGATCAAATCCCTCTTTAGCAAGCAAATTTGCATAAGCGGCACCTATGCCAGCTGTTGCACCAGTTACTAGAGCGGTAGCCATTACTTAATAACTCCTGAAGCATCTTCATCGCGCATGTGCCATGAAGTCCCATACTCTTCCAGCAGATCTAGAAATGGCTTAGATTCAAACCACTCTGGACCATTTACTCCCTGTGGTTTCCAAATCCCTTTATGAATTAATTCCAAAGCAATAACCGGGTTAATTGCGGTTTGCCAGACAACTGCTTGATCTCCAAACTCTTTCATAGACCAGGCATTGTCAACTACGTTGTAAATATAAACTGCTTTTGGGTTTCCTTGTTTATCTAAACCTTTAACTAATGTGCCAGCACAGGTTTTACCACGCATGCGTTCCCCTAAAGTTCCGGGATCTGGCAATGAAGCGGTCAATAGATCTCTAGGTGAAACTGCAACTCCCTGAACCTCAACAGTCTCTTTACGATCCATACCGAGCATATTGATAGTTTTTAAAATAGTAATGAACTCAGCACCTAAGCCATATTTAAAGTTAACTTTTTTAGCATCTATTTTTTGTGGAATTAAAATAACCTCTTCGTGCTCAACATTGACGCACTCAACTGGTCCAATACCCTCAGGAAAATCAAATATCTCAAGCTCTGAAAATGGCGTAGTGGTATACCAACCGCGACCATCCTCCCAAACAATCGGCGGATTCAAACACTCTTCAATTGTGGTCCAGATTGAAAATGAGGGTGCAAAATCAAAGCCCTCTACTCTTAAATTTGAACCATCTAAAATTGTGCAGGAATCAATCCGGCTAAACAAATGTTCACTGGCATACTTTGCAAATACATCGCTCATGCCTGGCTCAACACCCATACCAATTAAGGCATAAATCTTTCGTTCATCCCAGTTGAAGTCACGGGCAAATTGCTCATCGCCTAACTTCACTCCGGTTTCGGTATATGGATAGTGCGGGTGTTTACGGGAAAGTGACATTGCCATATCAATGTAATTGGTATTTTCAATCTCACAAGCTAGAAAAATTGGCATTACAAATCGTGGGTCAACTGCGTTAATCACTACATCAGGATCTGCTTTACGAATTAATTCGCGAACATCCTCAAGTTCAGCGGCATTAACCATGGCAGCAGAAAAACGAGGATCTTTGACACGCGCTACAGCTTCTTCAGCACGAGAGAGTGTGCGGTCGGCAATCACCATAGATTCAATAAATGAACGACGTGATGCGATATTAGCTATCGCCCTACCTACTCCACCGGCGCCTATAACGAGGGCCTTCATGATATTTAACTCCAAACGAATTATTGTTATTCTATCTCAGCGATAATTTAAAGACAAATTCACGCATGTTTTTGCAATTGTTTTCAATTATTAATGAATTAAATTAAGATTTGTAATTAATACAAATTTTAATTTAAAAATTAAATATTGTCCCCGTAGCTCAGTGGATAGAGCAACCGCCTCCTAAGCGGTAGGTCGCAGGTTCAACTCCCGCCGGGGACGCAAATAATTTAATGATCTAATGTAAAGCGTTTCATAGCTTTTGGTGCCCACCAATTTCGTTCACCAAATAATCTCATCAGTGCCGGCACTAGTAATGCTCGCACTAATGTTGCATCTAAAATAATTGCAAATGCCACACCAAAGCCAAGCATTTTTATTGAGGTAACACCACTTAACATAAAAGCGGCAAAGACTATTGCCAGTAAACCAGCTGCGGCAGTAAT
>JBPCSS010000031.1:0-5067 GCA_051006855.1 Candidatus Nanopelagicus sp. | reverse complement strand
GCACCAGAGGTAACTCTTGGGTTAATAATTGGAAACTTTAGTTTTGCTGCTTTTTCTTTTTCTAACCAACCGGCCTCCACCATGCCACCGATAACATATGTAAATCTTTTTTCTAATCTAGGTAAATTCTCTTTTTTAAATCCTGGGTCATAAAGCCCTGGACTTCTTAAAATACTAGCTAAGACTGCAGCTTGGGCAGTTGTTAACTTATCCACGGTGGTTCCAAAGTAAACCTGCGAGGCGGTCTGCACGCCATAGGATCCGCGACCAAAGTAAATTGTGTTTAAGTAATTTTCTAGAATCTCATCCTTAGTAAATTGATTTTCTAACTTTATTGCGATTACTAACTCTTTTATTTTTCGCTGAATTGATCGCTCTGGCGTTAAAAAAGCGGTCTTGGCATATTGCTGAGTAATTGTTGAGCCGCCTTGTAATGAACCACCTCTTAAGTTGTTCCAAACCGCTCTTAAAATACCAATTGGGCTAACTGCTCTATTTGAATAGAAATTTCGATCCTCGGCAGCCATCACTGCATTTCTTACCTGTACTGGAATTTCAGCAAGTGTTACAACTGTTCTGTTCTCTGAACCAATTCGACCAATCTCTGTGCCATCTGCATATTGAATAATGGTTGCTTGACTATTTACATAAGCATTTGGGTCTGGAATTGAAACTGTGAAGTAGGCAAAACCAAAGAGAAAAATTCCGCCAACAAATGCGTAGCCAGCGGCTAAAAAACCTAGCCTAGGTAGTTTTTCTACAAAATTGCTCACCTGACAAGATTACCCGTTAATCATCATCTAATAAGGTGTGCACCTTCCGTGGTGGCTTTCGATATATTCCATCTCCTAATAAAAAGGATTCCACTAGGTGATTCCAGTGGCAATCGGTACAGATCTCCACAACATAGACGCGAAATTCACCGTACTGACTTTGCATTTGGTTTAACTCATCTTGATTCTTAATTCGACCTGAGTATTGGCCGAGTTGATCACCAAAGGCATACCGCAGATCAACAATCTTAAATTTCTTGCAAACAGGGCAAGGCCGATTGGTTAACTCACCATGATATTTAGCAGCTCTTCTTAAATAAGGATCGGCATCACAAGCATCCATGGCACTGGCCGCCCCTTGAAAGAGTGCGATTAAGGTGCGCCTCTTACTCAATGAGTAATCAATAGATGATCGCATCGTGGCTAACATAAGATCCAAGGTTAATCCTAAATTAATTACTACGCTTGCCCTTATGGGGATTTGGCCAGTTGGCAAAGGCTCAAGATTAAATCGAATTCTGACAATTCGTTGGAGTGGTCAGTTAACCGATGGTTTATTTCAATCTGCTTTAGCTAGCTTTGTTTTGTTCTCACCTGAGCGAGCGCCTAATGCTGTCTCTGCTGCGTTGGCATTTTCCGTCGTTTTACTTCCCTATTCATTAATTGGTCCCTACGTTGGCACATTCCTAGATCGTTTTTCGCGGCAGCGGATTATTAGAAATTGTAATTATCTAAGAGCTCTAAATTTGCTAATTATTGCCTGGCTAATTAATAACAGCTCAACTGGAGTAATTCTTACCTTATTTGTTTTGTTTGCATTTGGTGTTAATCGCTTAATTTTATCTGGCCTTTCTGCCGGCCTGCCATTACTTGTAAAGAAAGAGGAGTTAATCGCAGCAAATGCCTTAGCGGTAACTGGCGGCACAATCTGGGTAGTAATTGGTGGCGGTATTGGAATTGCAATTAAAAACTTAATTAGTAAAAGTACTAATGCAGATTACGCCGATGCAGTTGTGGTGCTAGTTGCAGCAATCGGCTTTTTAATTGCAGCTATTGCTTGCTTTAGATTAAACAAGTATGAGATTGGGCCAAGTGAGCATGAAACCTCCTATGAGGTGCGCGGTTATAAAGAGGTATTAGAGGGTGTGGCGATTCTGCGATCTCACTCAGATGCACTTCGCGGCATTATTGCCGTTGGTATTCAACGCGGTGGCATTACTGCCTTAACCTTAATGGCGCTGTTGTTGGAGCGAAACACTTTTAATAATCCGCAAGATCCAGATGCTGGTCTTGCTGGTTTTGGTATGGCACTTGCGATTGCCGGTATTGGTATTGGGCTAGGTGCAATCATTTCGCCATACGGGGTTTTAAAATTTGGTAGACATAGATGGATGCGTTTGTTGATGTTCCTATGTGTTCTGCCATTAATTGTTTATGCAGCTGGGGTAAATGAAATCACCATGATTGGTAGTGCTTTTTTAGTTGGACTTTGTGGTCAGGGAATTAAGGTTACAAATGATGCACTGGTGCAATCAAAAATAAATGATGATTTCCGAGGAAGAGTTTTTGCCTTTTATGATGTGGCAGTAAATGCTGGAATTGTAATTGGGGCAATTGGGGCGGCCTTGTTGCTGCCAGATAATGGAGTTAGCGCTACTTTGCCAACTTTAATTGCATTGTTTTATTTATTTGGGGCAACAGTATTAATGCGAAAAGCTACTTTTGCTCCTTCCACCAAGTAAGTAAAGCTTGTTTAGCTTTTTCCTCACCAAGTGGTCCATGTTCTAGTCGAAGTTCTAGTAAGAAGTCATAAGCCTTGCCAACGGTAGGAGATGGTTTAATTTCTAATATCTCCATAATTTGTTCACCAGAAAGATCTGGTCGAATCTTATTTAACTCCTCCTGTTGCATTAGTAATTGGATTCGCTCCTCTAATTGATCATAGGTTCTAGCTAATCCCTCTGCCTTCTTCTTATTTCTTGTTGTGCAATCTGCTCTGGTTAAAAGGTGAAGGTGGGTTAATAACTCATCAGCATCTCTGACATACCGGCGCACTGCTGAATCAGTCCACTCTCCTGAGCCATAGCCGTGAAAGCGAAGGTGTAGAAATACCAGTTGAGAAACATCATTAATAATGTGATTATCAAAACGTAATTTTTTCATTCGCTCTTTACACATCCGCGCGCCCACCACCTCATGATGATGAAATGAAACCCCACCACCTGCAATTAACTGTTTGGTTTTTGGCTTGCCGATGTCATGCAAAAGAGCTGCTAGACGTAAGGTTAAATTTGGACCATCTAAGCGATCCTCTAATGCAATTGCTTGTTCGAGCACAGTTAGCGAGTGTTCATATACATCTTTATGGTGGTGATGTTCATCGATCTCAAGCTTTAGCTTTGGCACCTCTGGCAGGAAGTGATCGGCTAAGCCAGTTTCAACCAATAATGTGATGCCAAGCCGCGGGGATGGGCTCATCATTATTTTTATGAACTCATCACGAATTCGCTCAGCTGAAATTATCTCAAGCCTTGCTGCCATATTTTTTATGGCAACCAACACAGATTGATCCACTTCAAAATTTAGTTGACTCATAAATCTTGCTGCTCGCATCATTCGAAGTGGATCATCGCTAAATGAATCCTCAGGCTTACCAGGTGTTTTTATTAACTTTTTTTGCAGATCATCAACACCATTAAATAAATCTACAAAAGTTGGTTCATCGGTTGTTAGCTCAAGTGCCATAGCGTTTATTGTGAAATCTCTTCTTGCTAAATCTGCCTCAATACTTTTACCAAACTCAACATCTGGCTTTCGGGAGGTTGGGTCATAACTTTCACTTCGGTAAGTTGTGATCTCAACTGTTACTTCATCTTTTTTGCCAGCGACTGTGCCAAATGCTGCGCCAATATCCCATACAGAGTCTGCCCACTTTTTTAAAATTTTTTCGCTATCTTTTGGATGCGCATCGGTTGTGAAATCTAAATCATTTCCTAATCTGCCTAAAATCGCATCTCTTACCGGACCACCAACTAGCGCTAATTTAAATCCGGCAACTTTAAATAGTTTTGCTAGTTCAGAGGCGGTTGGTGCCTGCTTAGCAAGAGTTGTAATCGCAAGTTGGGTAGCTGCATCAATTGGTGTTTTCACGGTGGTACTAGGTTAGAGCAGGCAGGCTTGCCATTGAGTGGTAATACCCAAGGGGCTCAAGGATTGAGGCAGTATCCTTGCGATATGACCCCAGCAGATAATGCGGGTGGCAATCAGGATTTAAGCAGTGCTCGTAAGGGTGCGCAAAATAGTGGTTCTGGTAAGCCCGCTAAAAAACATAATTCACCAAACCGCAAAAACAATAAAGGTAATCAAGGTGGAAAAAACACAGCCCGAGCTAAATATGCCAAGCGAGTTGATGAGGTAAGTGCGGGCGGATTAGTTGTTGATAAAACTGGCACCAAGGGCTTACTTATTGGCAGATTAGATCCAAAAGATGCCTCGCATGAGAGATTGCTTTGGTCGCTACCAAAAGGACATATTGAATCTGGTGAATCACCGGAAGAGGCAGCAATTCGTGAGGTTGCAGAGGAAACTGGAATCAAAAGTGAGATCACAAGATCTTTAGGTGTGATTGATTTTTGGTTTATGGCAAGTGGTAAACGAATTCATAAAACTGTTCACCATTTTCTATTTACTGAAGTTGGTGGCAAATTAGCGCCACAAGTTACTGAGGTTGATGATGTTGCCTGGTTTCCAATTGATGAGATTGTAAGCAAGCTTGCCTATCCTGATGAGCGCAAATTAATTGCAAAATCTGGAAAATTAACACCGTGAGAAAAGTTCTAACCCTCCTTACGCTTTTACTTCTTTCAAATACTTTCTTAATTACTCCAGCACAAGCAGTTCAAGAGGTGGTAATTACCGAGCCAACTCATCGCCTATCTGATGGAGTCTTTTTTGATGATGAGTTGGCTGTAAAACTTGCTCCCAACGGAGAATTAGGTTTACTTATTTACTCACCTAATCGAGGGGTGAGAAGTTGGTTAATTGATCCAGCCACAATCTCTGAGATTGTGGCGATGAGCAATGGTTATGTAATTACAGATGGCTTGGAAAACAAGGATTCACAAGTTGGTGGCCAGGAAGTTGCAAAAGCTTGGCTGGCACAATTCTTAAAAGTATCTCGGTTCGAAAAAATATCGGTGCTAACTTATGGCAACCCATCTCGATACTGGGTTGATCAACTTATTGAAAACCAAATTACCTATATAAATGCCAGTGGCGAGATCTTGTTAGAGGG
>JBPCSS010000030.1:0-3037 GCA_051006855.1 Candidatus Nanopelagicus sp. | reverse complement strand
CGATATTGCAAAGGTTAATATCCCAACTGGTATTCCGCTTTACTATGAGTTTGATAATAATTTTGAGCCAATTACAAAGGGTGGTCGCTACTTAGATCCAGAGGCAGCAAAAGCTGCAATTGAAGCGGTTGCAAATCAGGGTAAGGGTTAAGTTTTAAGCCTTATCCTCTAAATACTTACCAGTTACTAAAAAGTGCACTCTGCGTGAGATTGAAACTGCATGATCGGCGCTTCGTTCGTAATATCTGCCCAGTAGGGTTAAATCAATTGCAGACTCTGCGCCATGTGGCCAATCTTTACTAATTAAGGATTGAATCAACTTTCGGTGTAATTTATCCATCTCATCATCATCTACTGGTAACTGCTTAGCCTCATCTAGATTTCTAGATTTAATTATTTTAGAAACCTTATCGATGATTAAACCGGCGACTCGGCCCATCTCCTCAATTGTTAGTGAGCTCTCAGGTGGCACGGCAGTTGCTGGGTATCTCATCCGGGCTAACTTTGCGATGTGGTGGGCCATATCTCCCATGCGCTCTAAATCAGCACTCATTCGTAGAGAGGTAACAAGGGTGCGCAAATCTGATGCCACAGGTTGCTGGGTGGCAAGCAGGCGCATGGTTCGATCATCTAACTCATGTTGCATTTGATCAATCACATCATCTTGAGCAATAACTTTTTCAGCCAAGGTTAAATCGGCGGTCAAAAGCGCGGTGGTGGCATCTTTGGTGGCAACTTTAACTAGTTGTGCCATGTCGACTAGATTGCCAGTAATTGCATCTAATTCATCGTGAAAAGCCTCGCGCATGGGATAAAGATACTAGTTATATATCCATTATTCACCTTGCTGGGTAAATGCAGTGTTAACAGAGGGCAAACTGGGCAGTATGCAAAGCGCTATTTAAAGATATCAGAGGATCCCCATACGATTGGCTTATGGCCTGGCTTAAGAAAAATCCAGATGATGATTTAAACACCACTGCTATTCCAAGATCACTTGTTTTAACTTTAAATTCATTAGATCGTGAATCGGTAATTGTTGATACCGGCGGCAAAATCATTTTTAGTACTGAAAAAATTGGCATGATTAATTTGGTTAAAGATGGCAGATTATCTAGTGAGGAGTTACTTGCCTTAGTTCGAGTGGTGCGAAGAACCGGCACATCTAGGGAGGGGTCCTTTGAGGTTGCTAGAGGCCCAATTGGTGAATCAAAGCGCGAATTACAAATTACCGCCACCTTAATCTCAGATGATGGTTTAGTGCTGGTTATTATTGATGATGAGGGTGAGAAGCAGAGAGTTGATGCGGTAAGACGAGATTTCATCACAAACATCTCACATGAATTAAAGACACCGATTCAAGCACTCTCACTTAATGCTGATGCAATCCTTGAGGTCAAAGATGAGCCAGATAAGGTGGTCACCTTTGCTAATAAAATTAAGCTGCAAACCAATCGACTAAATGATTTGGTCAGAGAGATTATTAACTTATCTAAGCTACAAGATTCAGACCCCATGGAGGCAGCCCAAGAGGTTGAGATAAGTGATGTGATTAAAGAGGCGATTGATCAATGTGAAGCCCCAGCACAGGTGCGAAAAATTAAAATAAACACTGATGAGGTAGAGGAATCAACTGTTTTTGGAAAACGTGAACAATTAGTTATGGCAGTTCACAACTTAGTTGAGAATGCCATCAACTACAGCCCTGAGGGCACAGCAGTGACGGTGAGTACTAAAATAAATGAAAAAATTATTGAGATATTGGTAAAGGATCAAGGCTTGGGAATTTCTGAAGAAAATATAGAAAGAGTCTTTGAAAGATTTTATCGAGTTGATCCAGCACGTTCGCGAGCAACTGGTGGCACCGGCCTTGGTTTATCTATTGTTAAGCATGTGGTTGGCAATCATGGTGGTGAGGTTAAGGTTTGGAGCGCACTTGGTGTTGGCAGCACATTTGCCATTAGGCTTCCAATTGCAGTGACTAAGGGAGATCAGTGACCAAGATATTAATTGTTGAAGATGAGGATTCAGTTCTTGATCCACTTGAGTTATTACTTAGCAAAGAGGGCTTTTCAATTGAAACTGCTAGAAATGGCCGTGAAGGTTTAGAGAAGTTTTCCAAGGTTTCACCTGATTTAGTACTGCTAGACATTATGTTGCCGGAGGTTTCAGGCACTGAGGTTTGCCGTCAGATTCGAGCAAAATCTAATGTGCCAATAATTATGTTGACTGCCAAAGATACTGAGGTGGATAAAGTAGTTGGGTTAGAGCTTGGCGCAGATGATTACATTGTTAAGCCGTATTCAAAGGCTGAATTAGTTGCGCGGATTAAAGCGGTTTTACGTCGTGGCTTAAGTGAGCACGCATCTACAGATGGTGGCGTAATAACTGCTGGC
Organism: Candidatus Nanopelagicus sp.; assembly: GCA_051006855.1. Lineage (GTDB taxonomy): Bacteria > Actinomycetota > Actinomycetes > Nanopelagicales > Nanopelagicaceae > Nanopelagicus. The sequence goes on along the minus strand of JBPCSS010000030.1, from coordinate 641 downwards.
CCAGTAACTATTGATGTTGACCGCCATGCGGTGAGTATTGGTGGAGAAAGCATCTCATTGCCATTAAAGGAGTTTGAGCTACTTGAGTTTTTAGTTAGAAATAGTGGTCGAGTACTAACTAGGACGCAGTTAATTGATCGGGTCTGGGGTTCTGATTACTTTGGCGACACTAAAACTTTAGATGTTCATGTTAAAAGATTAAGAGCAAAGATTGAAAAAGATCCAGCAAATCCAACCTATATCCAGACCATCAGAGGTCTTGGATATAAATTTGAAAGCTAAGGTTTAACCTCTTGCGTTACTGGCACTGGAATTATTGAGTTTGCTCTTACTAAGTTTGCGTAAATGCCCTCTTGGGCAACTACTAGAGCATCAACAGTTACTGGCATTGCACTTGCAAAGGTAAAGGTGATGGCAATTCGCTCACCTGCAACCTTGCTAATTTGAGCATAAGCATCAGCATTTGCTGAGTCTCCAACAAAGGTAATTGGATTGTTTTTAAGCAATTCAAAATTGGTTGCAGATAAAGTCGCATCCACCCCACTAATACTTATTCCAGTTATCGCATCTTTTTGATCTGACCAATTGATTAAAGTGCCAACTAAAATTCCTTGTGATAACTCATTTTTAACAATTTTAAT
>JBPCSS010000029.1:0-3131 GCA_051006855.1 Candidatus Nanopelagicus sp. | reverse complement strand
CGTCGAGATCTTGAGTTAGATGCCAGAACTAAGAAAATGGAATCTGATTTAGCAGATCTTGAAGATGAAGGCGCCAAAGCAGATGCTCGCCGTAAGGTGCGCGAAGCTGGCGAGCGCGAACTAAAGACACTTCGTGATCGTTCTCAAAAAGAGTTAGATCGCCTAGAGGCTGTTTGGAATCGTTTTAAGAATCTTAAGGTTCAAGATCTTGAAGGTGATGAGTCTTTATACCGTGAACTTCGTGATCGTTACGGTGTTTACTTCAAAGGTTCAATGGGTGCGCAAGCAATTCAATCTCGTCTAGAGACCTTTGACCTGCAAACTGAGTTTGATAAGTTAACTGAACTTTCTCAAACCGGTAAGGACCAAAAGAAGACTCGGGCAATTAAGCGCCTTAAAGTTGTTAACTCATTCTTAAATACTAGAAACAAGCCAGCATCTATGGTGCTTGATTGTGTGCCAGTTATTCCACCAGATCTTCGCCCAATGGTTCAACTAGATGGTGGCCGTTTTGCAACCAGTGATCTAAATGATCTTTATCGCCGGGTAATTAACCGAAATAATCGCTTAAAGCGCTTAGCTGATTTAGGTGCACCTGAGATTATTGTTAATAACGAAAAGCGTATGTTGCAAGAAGCGGTTGACTCATTATTTGATAATGGTCGTCGCGGTCGGCCTGTAACCGGACCTGGAAACCGTCCACTTAAATCACTTTCTGACATGCTCAAGGGTAAGCAAGGACGATTCCGTCAAAACTTACTTGGAAAGCGCGTTGATTACTCTGGTCGTTCCGTAATTGTGGTTGGTCCACAACTTAAGTTGCACCAGTGTGGTCTGCCAAAGCAGATGGCACTTGAGTTATTCAAGCCATTTGTGATGAAGCGTTTGGTTGATTTAAATCATGCTCAAAATATTAAATCTGCAAAGCGTATGGTTGAACGTGCTCGTCCAGTAGTTTGGGATGTATTAGAAGAGGTAATTGCCGAGCATCCAGTACTACTAAACCGTGCACCAACTCTGCACCGTCTTGGAATTCAAGCATTTGAGCCGCAGCTAGTTGAAGGTAAAGCGATTCAGATTCACCCATTAGTTTGTACTGCATTTAACGCAGACTTTGATGGTGATCAAATGGCAGTTCACTTGCCACTATCAGCTGAGGCACAAGCTGAGGCACGAGTATTAATGCTTTCTAGCAATAATATTTTGTCACCAGCATCTGGCCGACCAATTACATCTCCAACCCAGGACATGGTGCTTGGCCTTTACTTCCTAACCTCACTTCGCGAGAAGCAATTAGGAGAGGGCAGAGCATTCTCATCAATTGCTGAAGCGGTAATGGCATTTGATCAAGGCAGCCTTTCATTGCAAGCAAAAATTAAACTTCGCATTGATAAGAGTGGTGTTGGCGAAGTTCGTGAAACTACATTAGGTCGTGCTTTATTTAATGAAGTACTACCTGCTGATTTCCCATTTGTTGATTACGATGTAACTAAGAAGCTACTTGGTTTAATTGTAGATAATTTGGCTGAAGGTTATGCCAAGGTCACAGTTGCACAAACCTTAGATGCTCTTAAGTCACTTGGTTTCTACTGGGCAACAAGAGCTGGTGTAACCATTTCAATCAATGATGTTGTAACCCCAGGTCGCAAGCGCGAAATCTTGGAAGGTTATGAAGCTAAGGCTGACAAGGTTCAATCACAGTATGAAAAGGGATTGATTACTGATGATGAGCGTCGCCAAGAGTTAATTGAGATCTGGACACTTGCTACTAATGAGGTTGCTAAGGAGATGGAAGATAACTTCCCTCGTACTAACCCAGTTTGGATGATGGTTTACTCAGGAGCACGTGGAAATATGATGCAGATCCGCCAAATTGCAGGTATGCGTGGACTTGTAGCTAACCCAAAGGGTGAAATTATTCCTCGTCCGATCAAATCAAACTTCCGTGAAGGACTTTCAGTACTTGAGTACTTCATTTCAACTCACGGTGCACGTAAAGGTTTGGCTGATACTGCACTTCGTACTGCAGACTCTGGCTATCTAACCCGACGTCTTTGCGATGTTGCACAAGATGTAATTATTCGCGAGGAAGATTGCGGCACAGATCGTGGTCTAACGCTAAAGATTGCAGCCAAGGATTCAACAGGAACATTAGTTCGTGATGACCATGTTGAAACCTCTTTGTTTGGTCGCAACTTGGCTGAAGATATTTCAGCTGGTGGCAAAGTTATTTTGACCGCTGGAACTGATCTAGGTGATCGAAATATCGACACATTAGTTGCAGCAGGAGTTGAAGAGGTAAAGGTTCGCTCAGTTCTAACCTGTGATAGCAAGGTTGGACAGTGCGCAATGTGTTACGGACGATCAATGGCCGCGGGCAAAATTGTTGATGTCGGCGAAGCTGTTGGAATTATTGCAGCTCAATCAATTGGTGAACCTGGAACGCAGTTAACAATGCGTACCTTCCACACCGGTGGTGCTCAGTTACTTGGTGAAACTCAAATTACCCATGGTCTACCTCGTGTACAAGAGTTGTTTGAGGCTAGAACTCCAAAGGGTGTAGCACCAATTGCAGAGGCTGCCGGAACAGTTTCATTCTTAGAAGATGCTAAGGGCAAGAAGATTGTGGTTACCCCAGAAGATGGTGGTGAAGCGGTCGCTTACCCAATTACCCGTCGTCAAAAACTTCTAGTAGAAGAGGGACAACGAGTTGGAGTTGGTCAACAATTAGTTGTTGGCGCAATTGATCCTAAGCAAGTACTTCGTATCTTGGGACCACGTCAAACTCAGATTCACTTAGTAAGTGAAATTCAAGAGGTTTATCGTATGCAAGGTGTTTCTATCCACGATAAGCACATTGAAATTATTGTTCGCCAAATGTTAAAGCGCATTACTGTGCTAGAACCAGGTGATACAGACTTACTACCAGGTGAGCTAGTTGAGCGCGGTCGCTTTGAAGAGGAGAACCGTCGCGTAGTTTCAACTGGTGGCAAAGCAGCCTCTGGTCGACCAGAGTTAATGGGTATTACTAAGGCCTCACTCGCAACTGAATCATGGTTGTCAGCGGCTTCATTCCAAGAGACAACTCGTGTATTAACAGATGCAGCATTGTCTGAGAAGAGTGATCCACT
>JBPCSS010000028.1:0-12461 GCA_051006855.1 Candidatus Nanopelagicus sp. | reverse complement strand
GAAAAACCTGCAGTCACACCAGCGGCCCCAAAGGCCGCGCCGTAAAGTCCAACGGTAAATGCAACACTAAGGGCGGTGCGATCTACCTGATTTCTCTTTGGATTTACTGACACGCCGACACTTTAATCCAGCCAATCACCAATCACCAAAGATAGGGTCGCAACCATGAGTGATGAGATCATATTTAGAGACGATATGTCGGTAGAGCTTGTGAAATCAAGTGCAAGTGATGCTGATGTTATTTGGGCGGCCCGTGTTTCAACCGCCGGCGATAAGTCATTGGAAGATGTCGGTGCGGATGCGGCGAAATCTGAAGGTCTAATTAATTATTTAGCACGCGAGCGACATGGTTCTCCATTTGAACATACCTCCATGACTTTCTTTATCTCCGCTCCAATTTTCGTATTTCGGGAGTTCATGAGACATCGAATTGCCTCATATAACGAAGAGAGTGGAAGGTATCGAGAGTTAAAACCTGTTTTTTATATTCCAAGTAAAGAACGAAAGTTAGTACAAATAGGTAAAGCTGGGGCTTACACATTTGTTGATGGCACACCAGAGCAGTTTGAAATTACAGTCGCTGCAATTAAAGAGACCTGTAATTTGGCCTATGCAAATTACCAAAAAATGTTAGATGCAGGTGTGGCACGAGAGGTTGCTAGAGCGGTGTTACCCGTGACTTTGTACTCATCAATGTATGTAACAATGAATGCAAGAGCTTTAATGAATTTTCTTTCATTAAGAACCGCACGTGACGGTTCACATTTTCCTTCATATCCACAACGGGAAATTGAGATGGTGGCGGAGAAAATGGAAGCACATTTTGCCAAATTAATGCCGATTACCTACGGAGCATTTCAAAAATCCGGCCGCATAGCCCCGTAAATAAGCGGTAGCCTTAACCTATGCAAATCACACCACCATTTGGTCGGCTAATCACCGCGATGGTTACTCCATTTTCAAAATCAGGTGGGATTGATTGGGCTGGGGTAGAAAAGATTGCGGCACATTTAGTTTCAACGGGGCATGATGGAATTGCCGTGAATGGCACAACTGGTGAGGCGCCAACAACCTCTGATGATGAGAAGGATCAAATAATTAAAATCGTCCGCAAAGTTGTGGGAGATAAAATAAAAATAGTTGCTGGTGCCGGAAACAATGAAACTTCACATTCAGTTGAACAAGCACAACGTGCTGCCAAAGCAGGTGCTGATGGATTACTAGTTGTTACCCCCTATTACAACAAACCACCACAAGCTGGAATCGAAGCTCACTTTAGGGCAATGGCAGATGCCACTGATTTGCCAGTGATGATGTATGACATTCCTGGACGTACGGGTGTTGAAATTGAGTCAGATACGATTGTAAAACTTGCAGAACATAAAAATATCGCAGCGCTGAAAGATGCAAAGGGCAATCCAGCAGCGACCTCTTGGGTTATTAAACGCTCGTCAATTCCTGTTTATTCTGGTGATGATATTTTGAATCTTCCATTGCTTTCAGTTGGCGCAGTTGGGTTTGTTTCAGTTTGCGGTCATACCGTTGGCGCAGATTTAAGAATCATGCTCGATGCTTGGTTTGCGGGAAATTCCGCCAAAGCATTAGAAGTGCATCAAAAACTTTTGCCAGTATTTACTGGAACCTTCCGCACGCAAGGTGCGATATTAACTAAGGCAGCCTTAAATATGATGGGCCTTCCTGGCGGATTTACAAGATTGCCACTTGTTGATGCAACTGATGCGCAAATTGCGCAATTAAAGGTTGATCTCCAAGCAGGCGGCGTTAAATTAAAGTAATTAGATGAATCATCCCCATCCTGGCCTGCCTTACCCTGCAAAGTTAGCTAAAAAAACTCTTCGGATAGTAGCTCTTGGCGGTTTGGGCGAGATCGGCCGCAACATGACAGTGTTTGAATATGAAGGCAAATTATTAATCGTTGATTGTGGTGTGCTATTTCCAGGTGATGATCAACCAGGTATTGATTTAATTTTGCCTGATTTTTCTTATTTAAAAGATCGAATGAATGATATTGAGGCAATATTTCTAACTCATGGTCATGAAGATCATATTGGTGCTGTTCCATACTTACTTAGAGAGCGTAGTGATATACGAATTATTGGATCACAGCTAACTCTTGCATTTGTTGCCCCTAAATTAAAAGAGCGCAGAATAACTGCCCCGATGACGCAGGTGAAAGCTGGGCAAGTTGAAAAAGTTGGACCATTTACCTTGGAGTTTGTAACAGTTAATCACTCTATTCCAGATTCATTGGCGGTAGCGATTAAAACACCTGCTGGGGTAATTTTGCACACCGGCGATTTTAAAATGGACAAAATGCCACTAGATGGCAAAATCACAGATTTAGAAACATTTGCCAGGTTAGGTAAAGAAGGAGTTGATTTATTCTTAGTTGATTCAACCAATGCTGATGTGCCAGGACTTACAGTTGCAGAAAAAGACATTTATCCAGCATTAAAAGAGGCTATTGATAAGACGCCAAGAAGAGTTGTAGTTACCTCATTTGCATCTCATGTGCACAGAATTCAGCAGGTATTAAATGCTGCTAATGAATCTAATCGAAAGGTTTCATACGTTGGTAGATCAATGATTCGGAATATGAAATTGGCTGAGGATTTGGGTTACTTAAAAGTGCCAACTGGTTTAGTGGTTGATTATAAAGACATCGATTCATTTGGCGACAAAATCGTCTTGGTTTGTACTGGCTCACAAGGTGAACCGCTGGCAGCACTTTCTAGAATTGCAAATGGCGACCATGAGATCCAAGTTGGCAAAGGGGACACAGTAGTTTTGGCTTCATCTCTGATTCCAGGCAATGAAAAGTCGGTTTACCGTGTGATAAATGAATTAACAAGATTTGGTGCTCATGTTGTTCATAAGGGAAATGCAATGGTTCACGTTTCCGGGCATGCATCAGCCGGGGAGTTACTGCACTGTTATGAGGTTGTTAAACCTAAAAATGTTTTACCAGTGCATGGTGAATGGCGACACATGAGAGCAAATGCGGACCTTGCCATGAAATCAGGATTATCTGAACACAACGTTGTAATTGCTGAAAATGGAATAATTATTGATGTGGCAGATGGGCATGCTGATATATCAGGCTCAGTTCCTTGTGGTTATGTTTATGTTGATGGACAGAGCGTTGGTGAGATAACTGAAAGTTCACTAAAGGATCGCAGAATTTTAGGAGATGAAGGTTTTATTTCAGTTGTAGTTGTGATTGATTCCCAAAGCGGAAAGATAGTTGCCGGCCCTGATATTCATGCTCGAGGATTTACTGAGGATAAAACTTTGTTTGATGATGTTAAAGGTGATATCGAAAAAGCTTTAAGTAAGGCAGTTGCTGGTGGTTTTAATGGAACGCATCAATTATCTCAAGTAGTACGTAAAACCATTGGCAGCTGGGTGGGCGAGGAACATCGTCGTAAGCCGATGATCATTCCGTTAGTTGTTGAGGTTTAATAAACCTTTTTTCTTAACTTTCTAGCCAAAGTGCGTGCCGATTACCGCTTGTAATAAACTTATTCTTTAGGCTTATCTTCTTATGGCTAAGAAAAAATCTACAAAGAAATCTAATTTCTTTGCACCTGTACTGCGGGGAATTGGCTGGCTTTGGCGTTTGATCGCAAAGGCAATTGGAAGCAGCGTTCGATTCATATTCAGATCTTCTAAAGAGTTAGACCCAGCTCATCAACGAGATGGGATTGCCTTCTTCTTATTTATTCTTGCCCTAGTTTCTGCAGCAGGTGTTTGGTTTGATCTTGGCAACCAATTAGGTCGAGCTACATATTCATTCTTATTTGGGGCGGTTGGCTTATTAGCTAATTTAGTTCCGCTTATGTTCATATTTTTTGCATATCGACTATTTAAATCTACTGATGATTCAGCTGATATTGGACGGATTACAATCGGAACGATTTTGATTGTTGTTAGTACTACATCCTTATCTCACATAATTAATGGTTCAGTTGGAACGGGTGCAACGGCAATGCGAGACGGTGGTGGCTGGATTGGGTATGCAGCATCAACTGGATTGGTCGCACTAGTTACTGAAGTACTAGCCATACCTATTTTTCTAATCTTCTTAATATTTGGCTTGCTGGTTATAACAAAGACCCCTCTTTCAAAAGTTTTAGCCCAAATTGGAAAACTCTTTAGCTTAGGCAGATCTGGTATCAGCAATGCCAGGGCAAGAAGAGCAGAGCGGTTGGTTGATGCCGATTTTGAAGTTAGCGAGAGTCCTCCTTTTGAATCACCATTGGTTAAGGATTTAGTCCAAGAGTTTGAACCTCAGCAACTAGATTATGAGGTTGAACTTGAAGATTTTGATGAGATAACTCAAGAGGTACCAAGGATTAGTAAGCCGGTCAAGAGTGAGACCACCAGACCTCAGCAACTTTTACTTTCCTCAGATGCGAAGTATGAATTACCCCCAGCAGATTTACTTCGTAGCGGGCCGGCAGGCAAAGGAAAATCTAAGGTTAATGAAACGGTGGTCGCAGCACTTAAGCAAGTTTTTGAACAATTTGATGTTGATGCTCAAGTTACCGGATTCATGCGTGGACCAACGGTAACTAGATATGAGGTTGAGTTAGGAAATGGCGTAAAGGTTGAGGCAATATCAGCGCTATCTAAAAATATTGCATATGCGGTGGCAAGTGGTGAGATAAGAATTCTTTCGCCAATTCCTGGCAAGTCAGCGGTTGGAATTGAAATTCCGAACTCAGATCGCGAGATCGTAGCCCTGGGGGATGTGCTTAGATCATCGGTTTCATCAAGTGATACCCATCCAATGTTGATTGCGCTAGGAAAAGATGTTGAAGGATCATTTTTGTGTGCAAACCTTGCAAAAATGCCGCACCTTTTAGTAGCAGGTGCAACCGGTGCGGGTAAATCTTCAATGATTAACTCCTTGGTAGTTTCAATCTTAATGAGAGCAACTCCAGATGAAGTGCGTCTTGTTCTAATAGATCCAAAACGGGTGGAATTAACAAATTATGAAGGCGTACCACATTTGATTGCACCAATTATTACAAATCCAAAGAAGGCAGCTGATGTCTTATCTTGGGTAGTTCGGGAAATGGAAATGCGGTACGACGATTTATCAGTCTTTGGCTTTAGGCATATTGATGATTTTAATAAAGCGGTTAAGTCTGGCAAGGTAACTCAGCCAGCAGGTAGTGAGCGCACACTTGAGCCATACCCATACTTATTAGTGATTGTCGATGAGTTAGCAGACTTAATGATGGTGGCTGCGCGTGAAGTTGAAGAATCAATCGTGCGAATTACCCAATTAGCAAGAGCTGCTGGAATTCACTTGGTGCTTGCAACTCAACGTCCTAGCGTTGATATTGTTACTGGTTTAATCAAAGCTAATGTGCCATCACGTCTATCTTTTGCAACTAGTAGCTTGGCAGATTCACGAGTTATTTTAGATACACCAGGGGCTGAGAAATTAGTAGGACAAGGTGATGGTTTATTCCTACCTATGGGAGCAAGCAAGGCGGTTCGAATTCAAGGAGCATATGTTTCAGAACGTGAAATTGAAGCAGTTGTAAATCATGTTAAAGCTCAATTACAACCTGTGTATCGAATTGATTTAAATGCTCCAATTAAATCAATTGCAGTAACCGATGATGTGGGTGATGATTTAGATTTGTTATTACAAGCAATCCAACTAGTTGTTTCAACTCAATTTGGGTCAACATCTATGTTGCAACGCAAGTTAAGAGTTGGTTTTGCAAAGGCTGGACGACTAATGGACTTAATGGAGAGCCGCGGAATTGTTGGTCCAAGTGAGGGCTCAAAAGCTCGAACTGTTTTGATTAATGCAGAGCAAATGCCAGAAGTACTGGAGTCGATTAGGGGTAATGATTAGTTCACCTGGCAGGGTGAGTAGATGGGTGAATATCTTCTAAAATTCTGATTGAGCGTGCTGACCCCCAAAAATTTCTCAAAAATAATTGTCCATTCCTACCCTCTAGTTCTACCATTAAGCCTCCCCAAAGCAGGATTGGTTAGCTCAATGACAAGTAAATCTTCATTAGCGCAGGCAAGAGAAACTGCTGGGTTAACTGTTGAACAAATCTCGGCATTAACAAATATTCGAGTTGCTGTAATTAAAGATTTAGAAAACAATTCCGTTGATATCTGCGGAGGCATTGCATATGCCCGCGGACATATCCGAACTATTGCAAAGGTTCTAAACCAAAAAACTCCTAAATCGATTTCCTTTGACGCGGATTTAATCGTAGCTGAGATAGAGGCAGCTCAGAGTGAAGATGGTAGAAAGATCATTGATCGTTTGGCAGAAAACAATGTTGCCGATAAACCAAAAGAGAAAAAACGAATTAAGTTTCGAACTTTGGCATCAATTTCAGCTGCGGTTTTAAGCATTGGTTTTGTTGCACAGGTGGCAATAAATAATGTTTCAAATATTGATGTTGATACCTCTCAAATCACAACAACTCGTAAAAGCTTTCAAACTGAAGCCGCTACTACACCGGTCGGGGTTAACTTAGTAGTGACTGGCATTAGTGGAAAAAGTTGGATCGGCCTAACCAATGCAAATGGTGAGCAGGTATTTAATGGACAAATCTCAACAGGTCAGGTTGCAACCTTTACCGATCCGCAATTAATTAAAGCGGTGATTGGAAATGCTGGCGCAGTCAAGTTAAATCTCAATGGCTCAGATTTAGGAGTGGCCGGAGCCGATGGTGAGGTCGTTCGCTTAAATTTTGATGCGAATGGGCAGTTGTAATTCGCTAAATTAGAAGTTATGTAAGAACTGCACGCTATCCTTAGTGCACAGTGAGTGCAAAAATCCTTGATGAAAAAAAACCACGTACCGTTGCGTTGGTTACTTTGGGTTGTGCTCGAAATGAAACAGACTCAGAGGAGTTAGCTGGACGCCTTGCCGCAGATGGTTGGCAATTAGTTACCAATCCTGCTGATGCTGAGATTGCAGTAATTAATACCTGTGGGTTTATTGAAAGTGCTAAGAAAGATTCCATTGATGCTTTAATTCAAGCCCACTCCCTAAAGGCAAATGGTGTAACCAAAGCTGTAGTAGCAGTGGGATGTATGGCTGAGCGGTATGGCACTGAACTTGCCCAAGAAATGAGTGAGACTGATGCCATCTTAAGTTTTGATGATTACAAAGATATTTCAGAGCGCCTAAATACCATTATTGATGGTGGCAAGATTAAAACCCATGTACCAAAAGATCGCAGAACTCTGCTTCCAATTGCACCCGTAGAGCGAGCTATTAGTCGAGATAAAGCTAAGGGCAAAGAGATTAATCCTCTGGGCACAGTACTGCGCAAACGTCTGGATAATGCGCCAATTGCCCCATTAAAAATTGCTAGCGGATGTGATCGTAGGTGTTCATTTTGTGCAATCCCATACTTTCGAGGCTCCTTCATCTCTCGTAAACCAGCTGAAATTATTGAGGAAGCTAAGTGGCTGGCAGATAATGGTGTTACTGAGCTTTATCTGGTCAGCGAAAACACCACCTCATACGGTAAAGATTTTGGCGATTTAAAAATGATGGAGAAGATGCTGCCTGAGCTTTCTAAGATTGAAGCAATCAAGCGAATCAGACTTTCCTATCTGCAACCAGCAGAGGTCAGGCCAACCTTGCTGCAAGCGATGATTTCAGTAGATAAAGTAGTTCCTTACTTTGATCTATCTTTCCAACATGCCAATGGTGATCTGCTTAGAAGTATGCGCAGATTTGGCGATGGTGAGAAGTTCTTACATTTAATCTCCCAAATTAGAGCACTTTCGCCAACTGCTGGAATTAGATCAAACTTTATTGTTGGCTTTCCCGGGGAAAGTGATGCTGCATTTATGGATCTGATTGAGTTCTTATCGCAGGCCCAATTAGATGCCATTGGAGTTTTTGGATACTCAGATGAGGATAAAACAGAGGCAGAAACTCTTTCTAATAAAGTTGCACCAGAGCTAATTGCTGAAAGAGTTTCTGAGCTTTCAACTTTAGTTGATGAGTTGATTACGCAGCGCTCTGAGATGAGAATTGGTGAGAAAATTTCTGTATTAATTGAGGATGAAGATGAACAAGAGGGAAGGGCTGAGCATCAAGGTCCTGATGTTGATGGTTCAACCTTTGTAAAATCTCGAAACAAGTATCGTGTTGGTGATTACGTGGATGCAGTTGTCAGCGATGTCTTAGGTGTTGATTTGATTGCGCAGGTAATATGAAAAAGGTAGAACCTCCCAACTTGCCAAATTCTCTAACAATTTTTCGAATTGCAGCTTTGCCCTTCTGCGCCTACGCCTTGTTTAAAAATGGTGGCGATGATGAGAATTGGCGAATAATTGCCTTCACTCTATTTTTTATTGTTGGCTTAAGTGATATTTTAGATGGCAAGATCGCACGGGACCGAAATCAAATTACGGAATTTGGAAAGTTTTTAGATCCAATTGCTGATAAAGCAATGCTAGCAACGGCCACGATCGGCTCCTCACTCCTTGGCTACTTATCTTGGTGGGTAACAGCAATATTTTTATTCCGAGAGGTTGCTGTAACAATCTTGCGGCTAGCGGTAATTAAAAAAGGGGTTATTCCAGCAAGTAAGGGTGGCAAACTTAAGACTTTTTTCCAAAACTTTGGTGTGGGATTTTACATATTGCCACTACCTACCGCGTTAAATTTACCCAGAGATATTTTCATGGCAGTGGCCATCTATTTAACAATTTCAACGGGTGTAGATTATTTTAGAAAGGCACTAAAAAGGTGAGCTCACAAGTGCTAGCTAAATCTATTATTAAAAAACTTACAAAAAAAGGTTTGAGCCTTTCAGTTGCTGAATCGGTAACTGCCGGCGGCTTGGCAAGTGAATTGACCAAGATCGCTGGCTCTTCAAAGGTTTTTAAGGGTGGTGTGATTGCATATAGCGATGAAGTTAAAATCTCTGAATTAAAAATTAGTAAAGGTGATTTAAAAAAACACACTGCCGTTTCAGAGGAGATCGCAATTGCAATGGCACAAGGAGTGCGATCAAAGTTAAAAACTGATTACGCAATTTCCACGACTGGGGTAGCAGGACCAGGTAAGGCATATGGCCAGAAAGCTGGAACTGCCTGGGTTGGGGTATCTAGTAAAAACGAGAGTTTTGCGGTGGCCTTGGCCCTTTCCGGTGACAGGGAATCGATCCGACATGCCATTATTACCAGCGCATTAGCAGCTCTAGAGCGTATTCTTAAGCCGTGATACTTCTACGAACTCATATCGGAAGCACCTTGCGTGCTGCCCGGATTGAACAAGGACGCACCTTGCGCGATGTTGCAAAGAGCGCCCGAGTTTCTCTTGGATATTTATCTGAGGTTGAGCGCGGACATAAAGAAGCATCAAGTGAATTATTAAATGCAATTTGCTCAGCTCTAGATCTCTCTCTTTCCACAATCTTGGTTGATGTTGCCACTGTGGTTAAAAACCACGAATCCCCAGTATTAACAATCTCGACTTTGCAAGTGGTAGAGACCGCAGCTTAAATTGTCAGCCGAGCCGGCGGCACCACTTTACGCCCGCCAAACTCACACCAGCAACAAATCCCGCGCTGCTATATTTAATGGCGCAAAGGCGGTAATTGCCGAAGTTGGAAATTACCAATCTAATATTTCAGATATTGCATTGCGAGCGCAGGTTTCAAAAGCCACAATTTACAATCAATTCGCCGACAAAGCCGAGATGATGGCGTGCTTAGTTGAAGCTGAAGTAATTAGATTAACTGATATCGCCCTGAACGCCTCTTCAAGACAAGAGGCGCTATACCTACTTTCCAAAGAGATCTCCCAAGATATTGCACTGCGCAAGTTAGTTGAAAGTGATCCTCTAGATATTGCAAAGTTAGTAACTATCTCCACCCATCCAACCTGGGTCTTAGTCCATCAGGGGATTGCCAAGGTTTTTGGCGCTGACTCTGCCACTCTTGGGGTAATTCTTCGCTGGTTAATTGGCCAGATCCCATCGCCAATTACCCAAGAGGAGTCATTGCAGCAATCAAAGCGATTATCTGCCACCTTATTTAGCTAGTAGTTTTTTTAAATGCGAATCTCAGAGCTTCGATCTCGTCTAGCAGATTACTTTCCAGATTCAGATACCTATGCCCGAGATATCATCCACTCTGAGCTGGGCGGCATAAGTGTTAATGCCGCGATTGAGATTGGGATGGAGCCAGATGAGATTTGGAAGGCGGTCATCCGCCATAACCCAGCGATGCCAGCTAAGTACAGATAGCGGCGTGTCCTAGCCCGGTTTTACCCTTTCGAACAGTTGTTCGATACAATTAACCTGCCCAACCAGAGCGGTTCCACAGTTCCGCTGGTATCAAATACCAGCCGTCAGTGATCTTCCGTACCTTCTGGACCGAACAATATGACCTCGCTACTGGAGTAGAAAAACTCAAGAGCTGGTCAAGGAGATGAAAGGAAACAAATCAACTATGGCCTCTGCAAATAGAGAACCACAAGATGATAAAAAAGAAGATAAACGATCTAGTGATCGTGCTAAATCCCTAGATACCGCCCTTGCCCAAATCGAGCGTCAGTTCGGTAAAGGATCGGTAATGAAAATGGGAGATCGTAAAGCTGTTGCCATGGAGGTTATTCCAACTGGCTCAGTTGCATTAGATATCGCACTCGGCGTCGGTGGCTTGCCACGTGGCCGTGTTGTTGAAATCTATGGCCCAGAATCATCTGGTAAAACAACGGTGGCATTGCATGCAATTGCTAATGCACAAAAAGCTGGCGGTATTGCAGCATTTATTGATGCTGAGCACGCCCTTGATCCTGAGTATGCAAAGAAACTTGGCGTTGATATTGATGCGCTACTAGTTTCTCAACCAGATACCGGGGAGCAGGCACTTGAAATTATGGATATGTTAGTCAGGTCAGGTGCGATTGATATTGTCGTAGTTGACTCAGTTGCAGCTTTAGTACCAAGAGCTGAAATTGAAGGCGAGATGGGTGACTCACATATGGGTCTGCAAGCCCGCCTTATGTCACAAGCGCTTCGTAAAATGACTGGCGCACTGCACCAATCAAATACCACTGCAATCTTTATCAATCAGTTGCGAGATAAGATCGGTGTTTTCTTTGGCTCACCAGAGACAACTACTGGCGGTAAAGCTCTTAAGTTCTACGCATCAGTTCGTATGGATGTGCGCAGAATCGAAACCTTAAAAGATGGTCAAGATGCAGTTGGTAATAGAACTCGCGTCAAGATTGTTAAGAACAAGGTTGCGCCCCCATTTAAGCAAGCAGAGTTTGACATCATTTACGGTGTTGGTATTAGCCGAGAAGGTTCATTAATTGATCTTGGTGTTGAAGCTGGCATAGTTAAGAAGTCTGGCGCCTGGTTCACCTACGAGGGTGATCAACTAGGTCAGGGTAAAGAAAATGCCCGTGCCTTCTTAATTGATAATCCAGATCTAGCCAATGATATTGAGAAAAAGATTCGGGCATCATATGTGCCAGCTGAAATTGACCCGGCACTAGTGGCAGCAGTTGATGAGGCCACAGCTGATGTTGAGTTCTAATCTCTAACTCATTTAAAAATACCTTGAAGAAAAATCAAGAGGTAGTAGCTGATCCCTACTCAGAGGCGATGTCGATGGCGTTATACGCTCTCGCTCCGCGCGCTAAGAGTAGGGATGAGTTATTTAAACAATTACTAAAACGTGGTGTCGAGGTCGAGACTGCCAATGCAGTTTTAGATTCATTGGAGCTGCAGGGTTTATTAAATGATTTAGAGTTTGCCAAATTATGGAGTGAATCACGTCAGCGGGCTAAGAAGTTAAGTAAGCGAGTAATTGCCGGTGAACTGCGGATCAAGGGAGTGGCACAAGATATTATCAATGAGGTTATTGAAGAGATTGATGAAGAGTCTGAGTACCAACAAGCATTTTTATTGGCAGAGCGGAAATATAAATCAATTTCACATCTAGATCCTGAAGTCGTATATCGAAGAATCTCTGGATTATTAGCGCGCAAAGGTTATGGTCATGGAATTTGCGCAAGAATTATGCGGGAATTAACGGGGATAAATTAACAAGTAGAATTGGCCATATGCCTACCTTTGTAGTTGAAACCTATGGCTGTCAGATGAATGTTCATGACTCCGAACGTATTTCCGGTCTTTTACTAGATGCCGGGTATACCCAGGCGTTGGCAGACACTCAACCAGATTTAGTTGTTTTTAATACCTGTGCGGTGAGAGAAAATGCTGATAATAAACTATATGGAAATCTATCTTTCTTAGCACCTCGCAAAAAAAATGATCCAAACTTTCAAATTGCAGTTGGCGGTTGTATGGCGCAAAAAGATCAGGATGCAATTATTAAGCGTGCACCATATGTGGATGTGGTATTTGGAACGCACAATATTGGCTCGCTTCCGATTTTGTTAGAACGTGCTCG
>JBPCSS010000027.1:0-14056 GCA_051006855.1 Candidatus Nanopelagicus sp. | reverse complement strand
CCCGATTACGGCACGGGTAAATTGTGGTGTCGCTCTTAATGTTCCATTTCGATACATAACTAATACACCAGCAAATGCTGCGACAGTTCCAATTACCGCCTGGCTAACAATTCCTGGGTAGAAAGATTCGTAGTAACTGCTTAAAGTTCCAAGTGCTAAGCCCTCTAGGCCAGCATATGCAATTACAAGTCCAGGCTTAATATTTTTACTGAAGCTAATAACCATTGCTAATACAAATCCACCAAGGAAGCCGAGCAGAACTGCGCCCATTCCTAAGTTTGCACTCCAAGCGAGCGCACCAACCACAACTAATATCGCAAATAAAAATCCAGTTTTCGCAACGACATCTTCAATCGTCATGCGACCTGTTCGCATTGATGAGGCGGCTGGAGCGTTATAACTTTGCTCTAGCTGATCAACCCGCATATTTGTCGGTTGATTAAATGCCTTTCCAAGTACAGGGTTTGAGCTTTTCATTCTTCTCCTTTTATAGAAGTAACTAATGGGTATTTTTATTAGCCACTTAGGTAGTGAACAAATATTAATGTTTGGCAATTCCCTAAGCCATTGCTTTGGGCTAAATCTGCCTTAATCTTTGCTGAAGATTCGCAGGTATTGAGCGTGCCCCCGGTGGGGGTCGAACCCACACTTGTGCGATTTTAAGTCGCATGCCTCTGCCATTGGGCTACAGGGGCGAATCTTCAGAGGGTAAATCTACCTGTCTTTTTTAACCGCCAAATCCAGCCAAATCTTCGCCTACTTTGTTAGCGACCAAGCAATTCCATCCAAAATATCTGATTCAGATGCAATGAATTCACTGGCCCCGGTTGCCGCCATGATTCTAGATAAAACCAAGGCACCGGCGGTAATTACATCTACTCGACCAGGGTGCATATAACCAAGGGAGGAGATCTCTTGCTTACTCATTGATTGAAACATACCGGCCACTTTATGAACTGATTGCGCAGGTATTCGAGCAAGGTGAATTAAATATCGATCATAACTTTCTAAATTAAGTGCAGCTGCAGCAACTGTAGTCGCAGTTCCGGCAACTGCAATCAAACTTTTAGCCTCTGAGATTGGTACCACCTGAGCTGCTCCAGCAATTGCAATATCAATATCAACAATTGCTTGAGCAATCTGTGCCATAGATGGTGGCTGAGTATTTAAGTGGCGCTCGCTCATCCGCACGCAACCAATATTTACACTCTTTGCTGCAACTACCTTTTCACCACCAAAAACAAATTCAGTAGATCCGCCACCAATATCAACTACTAGAAATGGTCCTTCATTTTGCGATAAATCTTTGGTGGCGCCAATAAAAGATAACTCGGCCTCTTCCTCCCCTGGGATTACCTCGACCTCAATGCCTAGGATTTTATTAACACCATCGGTAAAGAGCTTGCGGTTAGTCGCATCCCGAGTTGCACTTGTTGCGCAAAATCTAATTTTCTCAACACCCCTACTACTTATTTGTGAGCTAAATTTTTCAACAGCAGTAAGTGTTCTAGCGATTGCATCTGGGTGAAAGGATTTATTTTGGTCCACTCCCTGACCAAGTCTGACAATCTCCATCTCGCGCACAACTTCTTTGAAATTACCATTGGTAATATCTGCAATCAGTAGTCGAATTGAGTTAGTGCCACAATCAATTGCTGCAACCCGACTCAATTACTCCACCTCATTTAATAAATTACTGATTTCTGAACATGGTTTACTAAGCCACCACGGTTGCAGTGCGCTAAGTGCTTCATCCCCCAGCGGATTAACACCAACCCCAGCCGCTAATGAATGCGCCACAAGTGAGTGCAGACATTTAACTCGATCTGGCATACCACCAGCCGTAACTCCAGTTAATTCTGGCACCTCAAGATTTTCTTGCTTGGCTAACGCACTTCTAGCCGCTTCATAATCAACATGTGCTGCTAAATACTCACCAGCAAGCTGCGGATCATTTTGTAACCGCTCATTCATCTGAGTCATCAACCCTGAGCTTTCTAAGGTTGAAATTGCTCCAGTAAGTCTTGGGCAAGTTGCATAATAAAAAGTTGGAAAAGGTGTGCCGTCAGCTAATCGAGGAGGAGTTTGAACTACATCTACCTGTCCGCAGGGACAGCGATGTGCAACTGCGCAAACATCTCTTGGCACTCTACCAAGTTGGGCAGCTACAGTTTCTAAATCTTTATCTTTTGGTTTTTCTGCCACAAATGCATCGGTTGGCTTAACCATTTTAGTTATTTACATTGGTGCTAGTAATGGATGAGATCAACCTTGAATACCAAGGAAGGCCAACTGGAAGTTGGCCGGAAATTTTTGTCTGATTGCCATCTGCTGAAATCTCATCATCGCCGACCACTATATATTGTCGCTCACCTGGAAAAACAAAGTGCAATCTAGCTCTTGCCTGGCTTGCTACATAATCCGGATCATCCCATTGGGCAAGTTCAGCAGCAGCTTTATCTAACATCTCTTTATTATCTGCAATTTGAGTTTTCAATGAATTTATCTGAGCACGCTGGGTGAAGTAATGTTGAATTGGCGGAGCCAGGGTAATAGCCACCACAAAGAGAACTATTCCAACAATTAATGCTCGATTAGATAATCCTCGTTTTTTTAATCCAGATTGAATGCTTTTCTTTGATGATGAAACTAACCCTGCTGCGAAAAATCTACGCCGAGCCATTTGAGTTACTTCTTAAATCTTGGAAATGCCAAGCGGCCAGCATAAATTGCATCTGAACCCAACTCTTCTTCAATTCGAAGAAGTTGGTTGTATTTAGCAACACGTTCTGATCTGGCTGGTGCACCAGTTTTGATCTGACCACAATTTAACGCAACTGCTAAATCTGCAATTGTGGTGTCTTCAGTTTCACCGGAGCGATGACTCATCATAGATTTGTAATTATTTTTATGAGCCAAATTGACCGCATCAATGGTCTCCGTCAAACTTCCAATTTGATTTACCTTAACCAGCAAAGCATTTGCTGTTTTGCTTTCAATGCCTTTAGTTAAGCGCTCTATATTGGTAACAAAAAGATCATCACCAACTATCTGGATTTTTTCACCTAATTCTTCAGTCAACTTGGCCCAACCGCTCCAATCATCCTCATCTAATGGATCTTCAATTGAAACCAATTGGTAAGCCGAAACTAATTCGCTGTAGTAGGCGATCATCTGCTCTGAGGTTAATAACTTGCCTTCAAACTTGTATTTACCTTCCTCAAAAAACTCAGTTGCAGCCACATCCATTGCTAGTGCAATCTGAGTACCAGCCTTAAACCCAGCATTTTCAATTGCAACTAAAATCAAATCCAATGCTGCGCGATTGCTCTCCAAGTTAGGAGCAAAACCGCCTTCATCGCCGATGCTAGTAGCCAATCCTTTTTTCTTAAGAACTGATTTAAGACTGTGATAAATCTCAGCGCCCCACCTTAAAGATTCTTTAAAGCTTTGGGCACCAATCGGTGCGATCATAAATTCTTGAATATCAACATTTGTATCAGCATGCGCGCCACCATTTAAAATATTCATCATTGGCACTGGAAGTGTTTTAGCACTCTCCCCACCTAGGAATCTAAATAAAGATTGATTTGAAGAAATTGCAGCAGCTCGTGCTGTGGCAAGTGAGACTCCTAATATCGCATTTGCACCAAGAGATGATTTATTTTTGGTGCCATCCAGTGCAATCATTTTTTCATCTATGGATCGTTGATCATCTGCCTTCATGCCAATTACTGCAGGTGCAATTTTTAAAGTCACATTTTTTACGGCAGTCTCAACACCTTTTCCTAAATATCTCGATCCGCCATCTCTAAGTTCAGCGGCTTCAAAAGCACCAGTTGATGCGCCACTTGGAACAGCGGCACGGCCAATACTTTTATCTTCTAATTTAACTTCTACTTCAACAGTTGGGTTTCCTCGAGAATCCAAGATCTCTCTGGCGCTTACAGATTTAATAACTGACACTAATTCGCCCTAACTATTTGTTTAATACTTGAATTAACTAATGTAATTCTACCTTGTCTCATGCTCTTGAATCTGAACAATTAACTCTTTTGTCGCCTGACGTAATGCAGCCTCAGGATCCAACCCTTTATCAACAGCTTGCGTGATTAAACCAAGAAGTATTTGACCAAATTGATCCTGACCAACATCATCTTTGAGTTTGATTGGCTCAGAAACAGAGAGATCATAATTTAACTTTTTTAATCGATATAAAACCTTTGTTGCCAAAGGCAGGGCTGGTTGGGCAAGTGGTACGCCATCAATTGCTGAGGTTCGACCCTTTTCAGCCGCTTTTTGTCTCTCCCAGTTCTCTAAAACATCTGCACTTGAATCAACTACTCCGCCCGCAAAAACATGAGGGTGCCGTCTAATTAATTTATCTGCAACCGATTTAGCAACATCTTCAATATTAAAAGGTTGTTTAGCATCTTCTTCAGCCATTCGAGAGTGAAAGTAAACCTGTAGTAAAAGATCACCCAGCTCTTCTTGCATAGCATCTCGATCATTATTTTCAACTGATTCAATAAACTCATAAGACTCTTCCAATAAATACTTCAGAAGCGAGGTGTGATCCTGCTCGGCATCCCATGGACATCCACCAGGTGAACGTAGTTTGTCCATTACCTCGCGTAATCGGATGAGTTCAGAACTCATAATTTACTTAAGGTTGTTGAGTAACTGCGCCATCAGTTGCATCACTTGCTTGAATTGATGCATTATCAGCATTCCATTTACCGTATTTAGAATTTACTTTAATTCCTAATTTGCTGGCAGTTTCAATTACAAGTTGTTCAACAAATTTTGGTGCATCACTTTCTGACACTCCAGATTTTACGAAATTCTCATGGAGACGTTCGGAAATGATTAAAACACGCAAATATGATTCAAAATTAGAGGCGGCTAAGTTGGCTCCCACAAGTGCTGCTGGTAAATCACTTTCACTTCCTAGTCTTTTTATGACATCAGCCTTACGTGCTGCTACATCAGCCGCAGTTACAGTTACAAACATATCTTTTGCAATTTTGTCCATTAATACTCTTACAATGAAAAATTGTGCTTGATCGCGAAGTAGTTCTGGGCCAACAACTAAATCCATTCCAGATGTATCAACACTTTTACGAGATGCCAATATTTCATCAACGGTTTTTTGAATCTCAGTTGAGGTAAACTCTTGATCTCCAACTTTCACTCCGCTGCTCATACTTGAACAGCCAGCAAGTAAAAGTGCCACTAGTAATGGTGAGATCAATTTCTTAAACAATTTCATCCTCATTTTCTCTTAACTACCACTTCGAAGTTTTATTGGTTCAATCAGTTCTCGTAGTACTGAATTAACCCAGGTAAGGGTAGAAGTATCCCCTACCGATGCACTTTCTATCCAATTGGGGGAGGTTGGCCTTGCAACCAGCAGGATTTGAGTCGCATTTTTATAGATTGATCCGGGGTAAATTCTGGCTAGTTTTATTTGTGCTGACTCTGGCAATACAACTGGCGTCAATCGAAGATTTTTCCCAGAGATTGCAACATCGGTTAAACCTAAGCGCTTAGCAAACAGACGAAGTGAGGCAACCGCCATTAATTCCAACGCTGCCTCTGGAATTGGTCCAAATCGATCGACTAACTCGCCACTTATCTCAGCTAATGCCTCATCACTTTGTGCATCTGCAATTCGGCGATAAAGATCCAATCTTAATCTTTCTGACTCTATATATTCAATCGGTAGGTGCGCATTAACAGGTAACTCCACCTTGCATTCATTATTTTTAGGTTTCTCATCAAAGTATCCGGTCTTAAATTCATCTACAGCATCTGCAACCATTCGCATATATAAATCAAACCCAACTTCAGCAATATGGCCTGATTGTTCACCACCAAGTAAATTTCCTGCACCTCTTATCTCTAAATCTTTTAGAGCAACTTGCATTCCAGCACCTAAATCTGTATTTGTTGCAATTGTGGTCAAGCGATCATGAGCCAACTCAGTTATTGGCTGTTCTGTTGGATATAAGAAATATGCATAAGCTCGCTCTCGACTTCTTCCAACTCTTCCTCTGAGTTGATGTAGTTGAGATAAGCCAAAAAGATCTGAACGATTGACAATTAAAGTGTTCGCATTTGGAATATCTATTCCACTTTCAATTATGGTTGTGCATAACAGTAAATCAAACTCTCTATTCCAAAAGGCCAAAATTACCTCTTCGAGCACCCGTTCATTCATTTGGCCATGAGCAATCCCAATTTTAATTCCTGGGACTAATTTTTTCAGTCGCTCTGCTACTGCTTCAATACTTTCAACTCGATTATGAATGAAAAATATTTGGCCATCACGCAATAGTTCTCGGTTGATTGCTGCACTAACTTGTTTTTCATCATATGGACCAACATAAGTTAAAACTGGATGACGCTCCTCCGGTGGCGTGGTTATGTTGGACATCTCTCTGATGCCAGTAATAGCCATTTCAAGCGTTCTTGGAATTGGCGTGGCAGACATAGCTAAAACATCCACATTTGTCCTTGCCTTTTTTAATTCTTCTTTATGTTCAACGCCAAAGCGCTGCTCCTCATCAACAACTAGCAAACCAAGATTTGCAAACTCAACATCTTTTGAAAGTAATCTGTGCGTGCCGATGACTACATCGACAACTCCAGATTTAAGTCCGGCAATTACCTCTTTACTCTGTGCTGCTGTGTTGAACCTAGATAGTGCAGCTAGCTTCACTGGAAAACCAGCGTAGCGGGCGGAGAAGGTATTGAAATGTTGCTGCACAAGTAATGTTGTTGGCACCAAAATTGCCACTTGTTTTCCATCTTGTACTGCTTTAAAAGCAGCTCTTACTGCAATTTCAGTTTTGCCATAACCAACATCACCACAAACTATTCGATCCATTGGGTTTGGTTTTTCCATATCCCGCTTTACTTCATCAATAGTTGCTTGTTGATCTATCGTTTCAACAAATGCAAAACTATCCTCAAGCTCTTTTTGCCAAGGTGAATCGGGTGAGAATGCAAAACCTGGCGCACTCATTCTTGCCGCATATAGTCGAATCAATTCTGCTGCGATTTGCTTAACTGCTTTGCGAGCTTTTCGCTTACTGTTTTGCCAGTCAGCGCCACCTATTCGATGTAGCGCTGGCGCCTCTCCTCCAACATATTTTGTCACCTGTTCTAAAGTATCGGTGGGCACAAATAATTTATCTGCTGGTTGACCCCGCTTTGAAGAGGCGTATTCAATCACTAGGTACTCCCGAGATATTCCTGAGATTGTTCGATTGATAAGTTCTAAATACCTACCTACGCCATGTTGTTCGTGAACTACAAAATCACCAACTTTTAATTGCAATGGATCAATGGATTTCTTTCGGCGTGAGGGCATGCGAGCAAGATCTTTATCAGATGACCTTTGCCCTGAGATATCTTTATCGGTGACAACAACAATCTTAAACTCTTCACTTATGAAGCCATGCTTTAAATCACTTTGAACTAAATTTACAAGTTCATCTTGGATTGATTGATTGAGTTTAAGAATCAGATTCGAAATATTGGCCGAATTAAGCAACTCAGAAAAACGTTTTAAAGTGCCATTGGCAGCTGCTGTAAATACAACCTGGTAGCCCTGGTTTTGCCACTGTGCTATCTCTTCCACAGCAGCCTCGTATTTATTGCCATAGTTTTCAATCTCCGCTAGAAAATCTAGTGGAATATCTTCAGGGGTTGCTGCATAAAGATTTAAGTTTCGAATGCGAAAGTTTGATTTTTTCGCTTGAGAAATAATATCTGCTAACTCATAAAATCCACCGCGTCCTAATTCTTCACTCAAATCAAGTGGTAGTTGAACTTCTGCCTGATCACTCCACGCCAAATTAGACCAAGCAGCCTCTAGGAACTCTTGATTCGTATTAATTAAATCAATCGATCTAGTTTTAATTCTTGGCTCATCAATTAACCAAATCTGGCATGTAGGTGGCAGGTAATCCAAAATAGAATTGAAGCCAGAAACTACCCCAGCAGCAAGTGATTCCATTCCTTCAAAAGTTATACCTTCACTTAGCTTTTGGGCTAACTCCTTTATCTGTGGAAATTTCTCACCTAACATTTTTGCTCGGGCTTTCACACCTTCATCAATTAATAACTCTCGACATGGATAGATAACTACTTCGCTTTCAATTGGATCTAGTGACCTCTGGTCTGAAACAGCAAAGTGTGAGAGTTCATCAATTTCATCTGCAAAAAAATCAATTCGAATTGGATGTTCCTGATCTGGCGGAAATAGATCCAATATGCCACCTCTGACAGCAAAATCTCCACGTTTTTCCACTAGGTCAGATCTTGAATAACCGAATTTAGATAATTGCTCGATCAAATCAGACATTTTTACCAACTCATTTTTCTTGATATTTATTTGAGTATTAGCTAAATCATTTGCAATTATTGGTTGCAGTAAGGCTCTAATTGAACAAACTATGTATTTGCTTTCTTTATTTCTTAACTTATTTAAAGCTTTAAATCTGGCGGTAACAGTGTCAGATTTAGGGCTAAGCCGCTCGTGCGGCAAAGTTTCCCATGCTGGAAAACTTATTACTTTATTTTCACCTTCAAAAGAAGTTAACTCCTGGGCCAACTCATTAGCCGCACGAGTTGAGGTGGTCACGACCAATATTGGTGAGTTTTGGTTTAGGCAAAGCAGTGAGTGCGTTGATGCAGGGGCAATTAGATTTTCATTTTGATTTAAGTATTTTTGAATAGGTTCCTGCAATCGATTTAATAGGATTTTCATCCACCCTCCTTTCGCCGATAAACGCCACTTACCCCCGCTCCATAAATGAAGGGGGGTTAACGGTCTAATTCTACGACCACTAACTGGGAGCAAATGCCAAAAAGGTGTGCCGGAAGAATTAATAACCTGTAATGATTAAGCCATGATGGCTGGGGCAGATAACACAGATTTACGCAATGATGTTCGTAAATTGGCTGATCTGCTTGGGCAAACTCTTGCAAGGCAAGAAGGTAATGAGCTTCTTTCGCTAGTGGAATCGGTTCGGCTTGCAGTTAGAGAAGGTCGACAGGATGAAATTTTAAATAAGCTAACTGATTCACAAACCATTTCGCTAGTCAGAGCATTTAGCAATTTCTTTAATTTGGCAAATGTTGCTGAACAAGTTAATCGATCTAAAGATATTGCAGCTGAACACAAATCTGAAGGATCTTGGCTTGGTAAAGCAATTGAAAATATTGCAAAAGCCCAGCAAGATGGTAAGGATTTTTCCACAAAAGATTTACAAAATTGGCTTGATAATTTCTCGGTTCGACCAGTTTTCACAGCACATCCAACGGAGGCTGCTCGACGATCAGTTTTAAGCAAAATGACCACGATTGCTCAATTACTAGAACAGCCCGAGAGTCAAATTAAACATGATCGTTTAGCCGAGGCCATTGATTTACTTTGGCAAACAGATGAACTTCGCCTGGGCCGTCCAGATCCGCTGGATGAAGCGGTGAATTCCATCTACTACCTTGATGAACTACTTCTTGAAACTGTGCCAGAGGTATTAGCTGAATTTGTTAATGAGATTAAAAAATTAGGGATAACTCTTTCACTAACAGCTCGGCCGTTAAGGTTTGGAACTTGGATTGGCGGAGATAGAGACGGAAATCCAAATATCACCGCAGCGGTGACAAAATCGGCAATACTTTTGCAAAATTCTCATTTCACCAGAACTCTATTCTCGCATCTTGATGAGTTAAGACAGGCACTTTCAATTTCAACTAAATTAGCTGGTGTTTCTAAAGAGTTAGAAAAATCAGTCGAACAAGATTTAGAGAATTTACCTGAAGTAGAAGCAAGGTATCGAAGAATTAATGTCGAAGAACCTTATCGATTAAAGGCAACGGCAATAAGACATAAGCTTGCCCTGACTCAATCAAGACATGCATCAGGATTGCCTCACTTTCCAGGACGTGATTACAAAGACACCGCTGATTTACTTAAAGATTTTGAGGTAATGCGTTTATCACTGCTTGCAAATAATGGTGAATTAATCGCTAATGGCTTACTTGATCGAATAATGCGATCAATTAACGCATTTGGATTAACCCATGCAACTATGGATATTAGAGAGCACTCGGAAATCCATCACAAATTGTTAAATCAAGTTTTAGGTGGCTCAACTGCTGAGATTCTTACTAAGCAGCTAATTGATAAATCTACACCTGTTTTAAAGGATTTAGATTCACCTAGCGATAATTGCTTTAAAACTTTTGAGGCTATTAAGGAATTAATTGATCGATTTGGCCCAGAGGTAATTGAAAGCTACATAATCTCGATGACTAAATCTGCAAATGATGTTATGGCTGCAGTAGTTATTGCCAAGATGGCAGGATTAATTTCACTGCAAGACTCAAATCCATTTGCAAAGATAGGTTTTGTTCCACTATTAGAAACTGTGGCAGAGCTTAGATCTGCTGACAAAATATTAGATGAGTTATTAACTGATAAGAATTATCGTAAAATAGTTGATTTACGCGGTGGCATCCAAGAGGTGATGCTTGGTTATTCAGATTCTAATAAAGACGCCGGTATAACAACCAGTCAGTGGGAAATTCACAAGGCACAGCGAAAACTAAGAGATGTTGCCATAAAGCATTCAGTAAAACTTCGATTATTTCATGGACGTGGTGGTTCAGTTGGCAGAGGGGGTGGACCAACTTACGATGCATTAATCGCATTGCCTTGGGGCTCTATTGATGGTCAAATAAAAATGACTGAACAAGGTGAGGTTATTTCTGACAAGTTTGGTCTACCTGCATTGGCAAAAGAGAACTTAGAGTTAACTTTGGCTGCGGCATTAGAAGCTACAGTTTTGAACAGAAAACCACGGCAATCAAGTGCTGATCTAAACACTTGGAATGAGTGCATGGATTTAATAAGTGAAAGTGCATTTAGATCTTACCGAGCATTGGTATATCAAGATGAGTTACCTGCTTATTTTTATGCATCAACACCGGTTGAACAATTAGGAAATATGTTTCTAGGCTCTCGGCCTTCTAGGCGACCAGATGCCACTGCTGGTTTGGAATCTTTACGTGCTATTCCATGGGTTTTTGGCTGGACACAATCTCGACAAATTGTGCCGGGTTGGTATGGAGTTGGTTCTGGACTAAAAGCTGCTCGAGAAGCTGGTAAATCCGATCTACTTCAAACGTTGCTAAAAGAGTGGCATTTTTTTAGAACCTTTATAAGTAATGTTGAAATGACTCTTGCAAAAACTGATTTAGCCATTGCTCAACGTTATGTAACAACTTTAGTTGATCCTTCTCTGCATAAAATTTTTGATCAAATTAAAGCCGAGTTTGATTTAACAGTTAAAGAGTTACTATTAATGACAAATAAAAGTGAAATTTTGGGTAATCAACCAATATTGGCAAGAACTTTGCAGGTTAGAGATACCTACCTTGCACCAATTCAATTACTGCAAATTTCACTTCTAAAAAGGGTTCGCACTCAAAAGCAGGCAGACCCACTTCTAGCAAGAGCCTTGCTTTTAACGATTAACGGTGTTGCGGCAGGTTTGCGCAATACTGGGTGAGTAGGCTGGCGGAAGTTTTAGACAGGGGTCAAATTGGCTAAGCAGTTTATTTATCCATTTACATTTGGTGATAAAAGTAAATCGGATTTGCTTGGTGGTAAGGGCGCAAATCTTGCTGAGATGGTCCAAATGGGATTACCTGTGCCGCCAGGTTTTACTATTACAACTGATGCTTGCCGAGAATACTTAGCCACCGGCATTGTTCCGGCTCAGCTGAATGATCAAATCCATGGTGCACTTGCCAATCTAGAAAAGGTTGTGGGAAAAAATTTTGGCGATGCAAGTAATCCACTTTTAGTTTCAGTGCGATCCGGTGCTAAGCATTCAATGCCGGGCATGATGGAGACGGTATTAAATGTTGGAATCACTCCTGAGGTTGCAGATGCCATGGCAAAATCATCTGGAAATGAGAAGTTTGCCTGGGATTCATATCGCAGGTTTATCGACATGTTTGGCCGAATAGTTTGTGACCTACCTGATGAAACAGTTCATAAAATTGAGGGTGAGTATTTAAAAAAAGCGAATGTGAAAGTTGTTGCTGATTTATCTGCGTTAGCTTTGAAGGAGTTAGCTCAAGATTTAATTAAGGCAATTGAGCAATTTACTAATAAGCCATTTCCTAAAAAGCCCATTGATCATCTAACTCAATCTATTGAAGCGGTGTTTAAGTCTTGGAACTCCGAGCGAGCTCAGCTATACCGCCGACGCGAGCGAATTCCTTCTGACCTAGGAACTGCGGTGAATATTCAATCGATGGTATTTGGAAACTTAAGTGATGACTCTGGCACTGGAGTGGCATTCACCAGAAATCCGGCAACTGGAGAAACTGGAAGTTATGGTGATTATTTAGATCGTGCGCAGGGTGAGGATGTAGTTGCTGGTATTCGAAACACAATGTCACTAGCCGACATGTCCAAAAAAGAGCCAGTTGTTCATGCAGAGCTAGAGCGATTGATGAAAACTTTAGAGGATCATTATCGCGATTTGTGCGATATTGAATTCACTGTTGAACGTGGAAAACTTTGGATCTTACAAACACGAGTAGGCAAGAGAACTGCTGAAGCGGCATTTCGTATTGCGACTCAATTAGTTGATGAAGGCAAGATCTCTATGGATGAGGCGTTAATGCGCACAAGTGGTGATCAATTAGCCCAATTAATGTTTCCACAATTTGATTTGACGGCAAACCAAAATTTAATTGCCACTGGAATTGCTGCCTCTCCAGGTGCAGCTGTTGGTGAGATTGTTTTCAATTCAAAAAGAGCTTTTGATTTAGCAAAAACTGGACGTAAAGTAATTTTAGTTCGAAGAGAAACTAGTCCAGATGATTTAGTTGGCATGGTTGCTGCGGAAGGAATTTTGACTAGCCGTGGTGGTAAGACCTCACATGCCGCAGTAGTTGCCAGAGGTATGGGCAAGACTGCAGTTTGTGGAACTGAAAGCATAAGTGTGGATGAAAAATTATTGCAATTTACCGTTGGAGATTTAATTGTTCGAGAAGGAGAGGTTGTTTCAATTGATGGCACCACAGGTTGTGTTTACTTAGGCGAGCTACCAGTCACCCAATCTCCAGTTACTTCATACCTAGAGGGAACCTTGCTAGCTACAGCAAACAATGCCACACCGGTTGTAAAAGCAGTTGATCGAATTTTGCAACATGCAGATGAGATTAGAAAATTAAATGTAAGGGCAAATGCTGATACGCCAGAGGATGCCCAACGTGCTAAAACTTTAGGCGCCCAAGGAATTGGCTTATGTCGAACTGAGCATATGTTCTTAGGTGAGCGCAGAAGTTATGTCGAGCGAGTTGTTTTGGCAGAAAATGAAGCAGAACAAAACGCAGTAATTTCTGAGATGCAGCCACTGCAGCAAGCAGATTTTGTGGGAATCCTTAAAGCGATGTCTGGATATCCAGTAACCGTTAGATTATTAGATCCACCTTTGCATGAGTTCTTGCCAGATCTGGCCACTCTAAGCGCCGAGATGGCAACAGCTGAGGCTTTGAATTCAACAATTACACCGCGTGATAAAGCAATTTTTGCTGCGGTAAAGCGTTTGCATGAAGCAAATCCAATGCTTGGACTTCGCGGCGTGCGACTGGGCATATTGATACCTGAATTATTTAAAATGCAGGTGCGTGCATTAGTTCTTGCCTCACTTGAGGTTAAAAAGGCAGGTTTTGATCCAAAGCCTGAGTTGATGATTCCTTTAGTTGCCACTCAACGTGAGCTTTTGTATCTAAGAGAAACTTTGGAAGAGGAGATTAAGAAAACCTTAAATGGCGCGCAGCTAGAGATGCCAATTGGCACCATGATTGAAACTCCACGGGCTGCAATTACTGCAACGAGATTGGCAGATTACGCAGACTTTTTCTCATTTGGTACAAATGATCTAACCCAACTTACCTGGGCATTTAGCCGCGATGATGTTGAGTCAACATTCTTGCCACGTTACTTAGATCTAGAACT
>JBPCSS010000026.1:0-3026 GCA_051006855.1 Candidatus Nanopelagicus sp. | reverse complement strand
TTGCCATCAAGTAACAACTGTTCAAACGCCGCCTCCTTATCATTACCTTTTCCATATCTTTTGAGTAGAGAATTTAAGGATGATTTACGTTCCTGTAACTTCTCAAATCTATTGGGGTCAGCCTCTAGTTGCGAAATGTATGAGGTTAGATCACTTGCAATGTCTTGCAAGTTGAGCAAACTCTCGGTGTATCTTTCGGAGATTTGATCCAACTGCCTATCTTTGCCGGCAACTTGATCTAAGTTTTTTCTTATCTGCTGCAGCATATTTACCGCAGATAAATCCTCATTTTCAAAGAGATTTAAGGCCGATGTAACTGCCTGATTGAGCAGCTCGACTGATCCTAATTTTGCAATCTCATTTTCAATCTCCACTAGTTCACCAGATTTTGGGTTTAACTTTTCAAACTCCTCTGCCAACTCAGAAAGGGCAGCAATTTGCCGATCTGCCTCGGATAACTGCTTCTTTAACTCAATAATTCTTCGATTCATCTGTTGATATTTTTCAAAAGTTTCTTGATAAGCCTCTAGATCTAATCCAGCAAAACGATCTAACAAATCTCTGGCCACACCTGGTTTAGTTAATTTAGAAGATGAAGATTGGGCATGAATTTCTACCAATGAGTTAGCAAAAGATGAGATGGCTGCAGCGGATGAAACTACTCCACCTAGAAGCACACGAGATTTGCCAGCTGCACTTACCGTGCGACTGATTACAACACTTTCATCCTCAACCTCACCACCTGCCTCGATGATTTGATCTGATAATTCTTTTGTGAGTGCAAATTTTCCAGTAACAATTGCCCGCTCTTGGCCTTGTCTTACTAAATCTGAATCAGATTTATTTCCTAGCACCAAACCCAATGCAGTTAAAACCATGGTTTTACCAGCGCCAGTCTCGCCCGTTAAAACAGTTAATCCGGGTTTGAACTCAATATTTGAAGATTCAATAACACCTAAAGATCTGATCGAAATCTCTTCTAAGCTGCTTTTACCAATCTTCTTACTGCCCACGCCAACCCTCAACTGGCAATTTAAATTTTGCAACTAAACGATCGGTAAAGGTGGCAGCTTTAATATGGGCCAGCAAAACATCCTCTTTGTCGCTAGTTAATATCACTCGATCATTTTTCTTTAAGGTAACTCTTCGAATCCCATCTGCATTCAAATCTGCAGAATCACTTCCTAAATCCAAGACAATCTCCGAGTTTGGTGAAACTACCATGGGGCGCGAAAATAGCGCGTGAGCTGCTAATGGGAGAAGTACTAGGGCATCCACCTCAGGCCAAACCACAGGCCCACCGGCTGAGTAGGCATAAGCTGTTGAACCGGTAGGGGTTGCACAAATTACTGAATCACACCACCAGCGAGAAAGTGGACGATGGTCAATCTGAACAAAGGTATCAATCATCTGGTGGTCATTTCGTTCTACCAATACCTCATTTAATGCCCAGCCAGATTGCAATACTTTGCCATCACGAATTAATTGATAATTTAAACTCATTCGCTCTTCAATTGAGTATGTTCCGTTAGCAATCGCTGAAACAATTTGATCAAGTGATGGTTTTTCAATCTCGGCTAAGAAGCCAACATGACCTAAATTAATTCCAAGAATTGGAACACCTTTTCCTCGAAAAATTTCAGCAGCACGAAGCATGGTGCCATCACCACCAAGAACTACCGCTAAATCAATTTTTTGATCTGTAAATTCAGGTATCGAAAGATTTGGCAGGGTAGAGCAAACTTGGATTTGTTTAGCGCTAAATAAATTCGACAACTCTTTAGCGGTGGTTGCCGCTTCAGGGCGATTGGGGTGGATAACAAGCAAAACTGATTTAACAACCTTGCTCATGCTGGCCCCTTTTCAATCGCAAGATCTAAATCTACTTCTAATAAGGCATCACCTGCTTTGCTTAACCACAAAAAGTACTCAACATTGCCACTCGGACCAGGAAGTGGGCTTGCAACTACCCCTAAACACCCTAAGCCAAGGCCAAAGGCAGCATCTGCCACCGCTGCCACCGCCTCTTTTCGTAATAAGGCATCTCGAACTACTCCGCCGGCTCCTAATTTTTCTTTCCCCACCTCAAATTGAGGCTTAACCATCACTAAAAAATCAGCCTCGTCCTTTGCCACCTTAATTAAAGCAGGCAGTACTATTTTTAAAGATATAAATGAAAGATCTGCTACTACTAAATCAATCTCCTCTCCCACCTGCTGCTTGGTAAGGGAGCGAACATTGACCCGATCTAAAATTTTAACTCGATCATCACTTTGTAATTGCCAAGCTAATTGCCCATAACCAACATCAACGGCCACAACCTTCTTTACTCCACGTTTTAATAACACATCGGTAAAACCACCAGTTGAAGCGCCAGCATCTAATGCTATTTTGTTTGACACAGATAAATTAGAAAAATGATTCAAAGCACCATCTAGTTTGTGACCGCCTCGAGATACATACTCGACTTGCTCATCTTTTAAAGTAATTGATATCTGGGCATCAACTTGGGTTGAAGCCTTAGTTGCTGGCATGCCATTGACCAGAACTTTGCCGGAATTAATTAGCTCTACTGCACTCTCTCGAGATCGAGCTAGTTCGCGTCTGACCAACTCCGCATCTAGCCGGGTCTTCATCTATTAAACTCCGTCTAGATTTGTTAAAGCTTGTTGTAATTGCTTATGAATTTTCTCAAACTCCTCGCTGTGGGAGGAGATAGGTAAATTATTTATCGCTGCAATATCAGATTTAACCTTATTTAAATCGATACTGGATTGATCGTTCACTTCTTGATTCATGGAGATAAGGTATCGAAAACCATTGATTTTGGCTTACTTTAGCCAGATTTTTGCAGGTGGGTTGTAGAAAAAAAATAAGCCCCAGCTGAATTAACAGTTGAGGCTTATTATTAAATTGAGTCCGGCGGCGATCTACTCTCCCACAAGGTCCCCCTTGCAGTACCATCGACGCTATAGGGCTTAACTTCCGGGTTCGAAATGGGACCGGGTGTTTCCCCTACGCTAAGG
>JBPCSS010000025.1:0-5145 GCA_051006855.1 Candidatus Nanopelagicus sp. | reverse complement strand
GCACATACCCGGGAAGATGCAACATTCTTTGCGGACGTAATCACGCTCAGATGTTATTCACGGTAAAGGTTGTGACACCAAGTGAGTATCAAAAATATATTGATGACTTAGTCGCCGAAGAGAAAGCAGCAACTGCATGACCACCTACGCCCAACGTCCGGTAATTTCATCTTCACCAGCAGTGCCCGCGCCAACTTCCAAGGGCAGGTTATTGGTTAAGTGGCTAACCTCAACTGATCATAAGACAATTGGTTATCTTTATTTAATTACATCTTTTGCTTGGTTTTTAATTGGTGGACTTTTAGCCCTCCTACTTCGAGGAGAGCTAGCCCGACCAGGAATGCAATTTTTAAGTAATGAGCAGTACAACCAAATCTTTACCATGCATGGAACCATCATGTTGTTGATGTTTGCAACCCCATTATTTGTTGGTTTTGCAAATGTAATTATGCCTTTGCAAATTGGCGCAGCAGATGTTGCCTTCCCAAGATTAAATATGCTCTCATATTGGTTGTACTTATTTGGTGGCACAATGGCATTTATTGGCTTTATTACCCCAGGGGGAGCAGCATCCTTTGGTTGGACAGCTTATGCGCCATTATCTAGCTCTCAATATTCACCAGGAATTGGTGCTGATCTTTGGTTGGTCGGTCTTGCAATTGGTGGCCTTGGCACAATCCTTGGTGGCGTTAACTTCGTAACCACAATTTTAACAATGCGCGCACCTGGCATGACGATGTTTAGAATGTCCATCTTCTCCTGGAACGTACTTTTAACTTCAATATTAGTTTTAATTGCATTCCCACCTCTTGCGGCAGCTTTTCTCGCCCTTGAATCTGATCGATTATTTGGTTCTCATATTTTTGATCCAGCAAATGGTGGAGCGATGTTGTGGCAACATCTTTTCTGGTTCTTTGGTCACCCAGAGGTTTATATCTTGGCGCTGCCATTCTTCGGTATCGCAACCGAAATTTTGCCAGTATTTAGTCGTAAACCAATATTTGGATACAAGGGATTAATTGCCGCAACGATTGCAATCGCAGCTTTATCTGTGGCGGTTTGGGCGCACCACATGTATGCAAGTGGACAGGTACTACTGCCCTTCTTCTCCTTTATGACATTTTTAATTGGTGTACCAACTGGGGTTAAGTTCTTTAACTGGATCGGCACCATGTGGCGTGGCTCGGTCACATTTGAAACACCGATGTTGTTTGTGATGGGCTTTTTAATCACCTTCCTTTTCGGTGGCTTAACTGGAATTATTTTGGCTAGTCCACCACTTGATTTTGCCGTTTCTGCCTCCTACTTCGTTGTTGCCCATTTTCATTACGTTTTGTTTGGCACAGTGGTGTTTTCAATGTTTGCTGGTTTTTACTTCTGGTGGCCAAAGATGACTGGCAAAATGCTTGATGAAACTCTTGGAAAGATCCATTTCTGGACTTTATTCTTTGGCTTCCATCTAACATTCTTAATTCAACATTGGCTGGGTATCAAGGGATTCCCACGCAGATACGCAGATTACTTGGCATCAGATGGCTTCACATTTATGAATATGGTTTCAACTGTTGGATCTGGCCTATTAGCGCTTTCTATGATTCCATTCTTTATGGCGATTTGGAAATCTAGAACTGCTCCGAAGGTGACTAGTGATGATCCGTGGGGGTATGGCTCATCCCTGGAATGGGCAACTTCATGTCCACCACCACGTCATAACTTCACTTCAATTCCAAGAATTCGATCTGAACGTCCGGCATTTGATCTACACCACCCACATATGGCTCAGAAAGAAAATCACTAATGAAAACCAGTTGGCTACTTTTTATTGGTTTATCAGTTTTTTACGCAATCATGACTGTGATTTATTGGCAGCTAGGTGGCGAGCCGGTAGGAGTTACCGCAATAGCACTTAGTGGTGGGTTATCTTTAATTATTGGTTTTTATCTTTGGTTTACATCCCGCCGGCTAGGAAATGTGTTACCAGAGGATAATCTGCAAGGTGAGATCGCCGATTCTGCTGGCGAGCTTGGATTTTATTCACCTCACTCATGGTGGCCACTTCCGGTTGCACTCTCTGCCTGCACACTTGGTTTAGGTTTAATAATTGGTTGGTGGCTGGTATTAATTGGCGTTGGAAGTTTATTGATATCAGTTCTTGGCTTGGTTTTGCAGTACGAACGCCCCTCAAATACCGCTCACTAATTATGGAAGAAAGAGCGCAGATACTAGAAACTGGTATTCCGCTTTTCTTTAAAGCCCAAATTGAAATAAAGGCGCCAGCAAAAAAGATCTTTGATTTCATCACCAATCCGGCAAACCACACTCTGATGGATGGCTCTGGCATGGTCAGAGGAGTTACTAGGGGGCCAGCTAAGCTTTATCTTGGAGCTAAATTTGGAATGAAAATGCGACTTGGTATTCCTTATTTGATCAAAAACCAAGTTATTGAGTTTCAGGAAAATAAAGTAATTGCCTGGCAACATTTATTACATAATGTCTGGCGGTATGAATTAACTGAGATTGATACAAACACAACTTTAGTGATTGAAAGTTGGGATGGCCGTAATGCTCGCTCAAAGTGGTGGGTAAGTGACTCAGGTACTTGGGTACCCAAGGCTATGGCTAAAACATTAGTCAAATTAAAAGGGTTAATGCAGGGATGAATCAACCGATACAAACTGACAGCGCCATTGATGATTTAGCGCTGGCAGCTGTTGAAAATGCCCGAGCCTTAATTGGCGAATCTTTGCCTAATTTAAAACGGTATGACAAAGCTAGTCGGAAGAGATTTACTCGCTTATTTAAAGATCCAAAGGCCATCTCAGTTACAGTCTCATTAACTGATGAGGTAATGCGAATAACCTCTGCAAAGGATTCAGTTCGAATTTTAAGAAAAGCGGCTAAAGATTCCACTGTTGCAGGATTTGGATTGTTTAACACCTTGGGCTTGAAATTTATTGCCGTAATTTCTAGAGCTCTTCCAAAACCAGTTTTGTTTGCTGTTCATACTCAGGTAAAACTCTTGTCAAAAGGAATTATCCTGCCTGCGGAGAGTAAAAAACTTTCCAGGCAAATTAAAAGACGAGCAAAAAAGGGAATTAAGTTAAACATAAATGTTTTGGGTGAGGCAGTTTTAGGTGAAGATGAAGCGAATGAGAGATTTGAACGGGTAATGCAGATGATGCAACGGCCTGAGGTTGATTATGTTTCAGTGAAACTTTCCTCAGTAGCCAGCCAAATCATTTCACTGGACCGCAAAGGCACTTTAGAGAGGGTAAGTGAGAAGCTTCGCCATATTTATCGCACTTCCATCTCTAGTAATACTTTTGTTAATTTAGATATGGAAGAGTTCAGAGACCTCCGTCTAACTGTTGATGCTTTCAAGTTGGTATTAAATGAAGGTGAGTTTAAAAATCTTTATGCAGGATTAGTTTTACAA
Organism: Candidatus Nanopelagicus sp.; assembly: GCA_051006855.1. Lineage (GTDB taxonomy): Bacteria > Actinomycetota > Actinomycetes > Nanopelagicales > Nanopelagicaceae > Nanopelagicus. The sequence continues at coordinate 1,709 of JBPCSS010000025.1, read as the reverse complement.
GCATATTTGCCAGAATCACATGAAGTTTTTGCTGAACTAGTCCAATGGTCTTTAGAACGTTATAAACAATCTGGCGGTGTAATTAAGATTAGATTAGTTAAGGGCGCTAATTTGGCGATGGAAAAAGCAGAAGCGGAATTGCATGGCTGGATTGCTGCCCCTTATCAGTCAAAAGCGGATGTTGATGCGTCTTATTCAAGATTGTTAGATACTGCACTTCGTTTAGAACATGCCAAAGCTGTAAGAATTGGTGTTGCCAGCCATAATCTTTTCCATATTGCTTTTGCTCTTGAGATAGCAAAAAAGCGCAATGTGATGGATCAATTAGATCTAGAAATGTTAGAAGGAATGGCAAATCCAGAGGCGTTAGCGATTGCCAAACGATCTATGCGAATACTTCTTTACGCACCAGTTACCAGAGCAGATGATTTTGCATCCGCTGTCGCTTACTTGGTTAGAAGACTAGATGAAAATACAGCGGTCGAAAATTATCTACGATCATCATTTGAAATTGGTAGCAATGCTGAGAAATTCAAGGAGCAATCAGACCGCTTCCTTGCCAGCACCTCTCAGCGCCATGAAATTTCAACCAAAAGTATTCGTCATAAAAATCATAAATTTGAGATTATCGACAGTTTTGAAAATGCGCCCAATGCCGATATCACGAAATTAGATTTTCTAAATAAACTGGATAAGGAGATTGCGGCGGTATTAAAACTTCCAATTGAAGAGATTCCTATAGTTATTGATGGAAAAGAGATCTTTGATCGCACTCAAATTGATGGAATTGATCCCGGTGATAATGCCAAGGTTTGGTACAAGTACAGTGTTGCCAAATCAGGTGATATTGAAACCGCAGTCAAAGTAGCTAAGAAATCTTTAGATGGCTGGAACGAAATTGGCGCAAATGATCGGTCAGTAATTCTCAAAAAATTTGGCCAAATCGCACATGATGAACAGGAAGCAAGTATCGCAATCATGTCCCGAGATGCTGGTAAAACCGTTTCCGAGGCTGATCCAGAAGTTTCAGAAGCGATTGATTTTGCCAACTACTACGCACTTTCGGCTATCTCACTAGATTTAGAAAGAGAATCATCACCAGTTGGAGTGGTTGTGGTTGTGCCTCCATGGAATTTTCCTTATGCAATTCCAACCGGTGGGATATGCGCTGCACTTGCCGCAGGCAACACAGTCATCTTTAAATCAGCACCAGAAACCGTTGCGACTTCTTGGCACTTAGTAAATCAATTTTGGAAGGCTGGCGTTCCAAAGAATGTTCTGCAATTTGTTTCAACGCAAGACAATGAGATTGGACAATCCTTGGTCTCTAATGAAGGTGTTGATGCAGTGATTTTAACTGGTGGTTACAGCACAGCATTGTTATTCGCTTCTTGGAAAAATGAATTAAATTTATTAGCTGAAACAAGCGGGAAAAATTCGATGGTATTGACCGCATGTTGTGATATTGATGTTGCGGTAAAGGATCTGGTTCAGTCAGCATTTGGACACGCAGGACAGAAATGTTCTGCCGCATCCTTAGCAATAGTTGATAAGACCATATATGAGAATCCAAACTTTAAAAAGCAGCTGCTTGATGCGGTGAAGTCACTAAAGATTGGTCCAGGTTATAACTACTCAACAATGGTTGGGCCAATAATAAAAAGTGCAGAAAGTAATTTGCAACGTGCCTTGACCCAATTAGATGAAGG
>JBPCSS010000024.1:0-25566 GCA_051006855.1 Candidatus Nanopelagicus sp. | reverse complement strand
GACTTTCTTGGCAAAATTTGCGACACCATATTTTTCAATAGGACTCCAGTAACTCATTATTACTGATGGTGTCCCAAGGGAAGCTGTGGTTTGGAGTAAATCAAAAACTTCATCAACCCCTGCACCATTTTTGATGGCCTCCTCTGATGCAGCTTGAATTACTGGTCCGTCCATAACTGGATCAGAATATGGGAAACCAATTTCAATCGCATCGACCCCACCATCAATCATTGCTTTTATGATTTTGGCCGAACTCTTCTGATTTGGATACCCTGCTGGTAAATAGCCAATCAAAGACGCTCTATTTTCTTGTTTTGTGCTTTTAAAAAGTTCTTCAAGCGCTGTGCTCATTAGAGCGGTAATCCAAAGTACTCAGCTGCAGTTTGAACATCTTTGTCTCCGCGGCCAGAGAGATTAATTAATAATGTTGCACCACTGCCTAACTCATTTCCGATTTCTAAAGCTCCAGCTAATGCATGTGCGGTTTCAATTGCTGGAATTATTCCTTCTGATTTACAAAGTAAGGAAAATGCATACATAGCCTGATCATCGGTGATAGATCTGTATTCGGCGCGACCAATATCATTTAGATATGCATGTTCTGGTCCAACACCTGGATAATCTAATCCAGCAGATATCGAATGTGATTCAACAGTTTGACCATCTGAATCTTGTAAGACGTATGAACGAGTTCCATGCAAAACTCCTGGTTGTCCGCCAGAAATAGTTGAAGCGTGCATTCCAGTTTCAATTCCTTTTCCACCCGCTTCTAACCCGATTAGTCGAACAGATGAATCCTCAATGAATGGATGGAATATCCCAATTGCATTAGAGCCACCGCCAACACATGCCAAAACTGCATCAGGTAGTTTCCCAGTTAGATCTAGAACTTGTTGTCTTGCTTCAACACCAATAATTCTTTGAAAATCTCTAACCATGGTTGGGAATGGATGTGGGCCGGCTACCGTGCCAAGCAAGTAATGGGTTGTAGAAACATTTGTTACCCAATCACGCATAGCCTCATTAATTGCATCCTTTAAAGTTTTTGACCCTTGCGTTACCGGAATTACAGTGGCGCCCAACAACTTCATTCGTGCCACATTTAAAGCTTGTCGCTTTGTGTCAGCCTCTCCCATATAAACCACACACTCCAAGCCAAACAATGCCGCAGCTGTTGCAGACGCAACACCATGCTGGCCTGCCCCAGTTTCAGCAATGATTCTCTTTTTACCCATTCGCTTTGTAAGAAGCGCTTGACCTAGAACATTATTAATCTTATGACTGCCTGTGTGATTTAAATCTTCTCGCTTTAAAAGAATTCTTGCCCCGCCTGCATGTTCTGAAAATCTCTTTGCATCAGTCAAAATACTTGGACGACCTGTGTAAGTTTTATGAAGTTCAGCTAATTCACTTTGAAACTTTGGATCTGAAAGGGCTGATGCGTGTGCAGCTGCTAATTCATCAAGTGCTGCAATTAATGCTTCAGGAACAAAACGACCACCATATGCTCCAAAATGTCCCAGCACAGAAGAAGTCAATTCCTCTACTTTTTTCTCTGCACTCATAGCTGTAGTTTATTGGGTCTCTAGCGGTTTAGAAGTTCTTTTATGGTATGAACTGGATTACCTGCCCGAACCAAACTTTCACCAATCAAGACCGCATTTGCCCCTAATTGCTCAACTAAAGCAACTTGCTGGCGACTACTAATACCCGACTCAGCAACTTTTAAGATGTGAGATGGCAGTGCCGGAAGTATTCTTTCAAAAGTTTTTTCACTTACTTCTAAAGTTTTTAAATTTCTTGAATTGACTCCGATTATTTTTGCACCGATATCTACCGCTTTTTCAGCTTCAGCCATGTCATGTATCTCCACTAGTACGTCCATTCCTAGTTCAGTAGAAAGTTGGTAAAAATCTTTTAGCTGTGATTTTGAAAGACCCGCAACTATCAGCAAAATTAAGTCAGCACCCAGTATTCGAGATTCAATCACTTGAAATTCTGTAACAATGAAATCTTTACGTAGTACAGGTAAATCAATACCAGATCGGACCGAAAGTAAATCAGCAATACTTCCTTTGAAGCGACGCTCTTCAGTTAAAACACTAATTACATCCGCTCCCCCTTCTTGATATTTAGCGGCTAATTCCTTTGGGTCAGCAATTTCAGCGAGGTTACCTTTACTTGGGGATGATCTTTTTACTTCAGCAATTAAACTCATTCCATCTTGATTTAATGCTTCAAAGGCACCTCTTAACTTAGGAGCATTCTCTAGTTGCGCTCTTAATTGATTAATGGGAATAAATCGTTTTTCCACATCCTCTAACACACCCTCAATTATTTGGCTTAATACATTTGATTCACTCATTGGTTGGGTCAATTCCTTCCGATAAGGAATTCCATTTGTTTTTGGGTTTCAACTCATATTTTTTGGTCGCATCTTTCCGGCTTAGACGCATGATGAGAAAAGCTGCAAAGCCAATTATTAATAAGCTTCCAACGATTGAGCCCCTCATTTTGATTCTGCCATTGCATTTGCGGTGGCTACCGCGCCAAGAACCGCTGCTGCCTTGTTAATACACTCTTGATTTTCAGATTCAGGATCTGAGTCTGCGACGATCCCAGCACCAGCTTGAACATATGCTGTGCCATTTTTAACTACCGCTGTTCTAATTGCGATGCAAGTATCTATATTTCCAGTGAAATCCAGGTAACCAATTGTTCCACCATAGATGCCTCGTCTAGTCGGTTCATTTTCTTCAATGATTTGCATGGCTCGAGGTTTCGGTGCTCCTGATAGTGTGCCTGCAGGAAAAACAGCAAATAACGCTTCGATGGGTGCAATTGATTGCGCTAATTTTCCATTTACAGTTGAAACTATATGCATAACATGTGAGTATTTTTCAATCTGCATGAATTGCGTTACTTCGACAGAACCTGCTTTGCACACACGACCTAAATCATTTCTACCTAAATCAACCAGCATTAAATGCTCGGCGCGCTCCTTTGGATCTTTGAGTAACTCATTTGCAATAGCATCATCTTCGGCTGGCGTATTTCCCCTTGGTCTAGTTCCTGCAATTGGGTGGATTACTACATCACTTCCGGTCACTTTGACCAAAGCTTCCGGGCTTGATCCAACAATTGATAAATCATCATTAAATCGGAATAAATACATATACGGGCTCGGATTTTGTTCTCGAAGCACGCGATATAAATCAAATGGTTCTGCCAGGGCTGGCATATTAAATCGTTGTGAAAGCACTACTTGAAATGCCTCGCCAGATTTAATCTCCTCTTTGATTGCCTTCACTTTCTCAACATAACTTTGATCAGATGTGTTACGTTCATAAACTGGATTAACCTTTTTATGTATTTCACCTAATCTAATTGGCTCTACTTCCAATAAATCCTGTTGCATCTTGTCCAGTCGCTTGATTGCTGTTTCGTAAGCTAAATCAACTCGCTCTGAGCTGCCATCCCAATTAATTGCGTTGGCAATTAAGGTAATGACCCCTTCATGATGATCAAAGACAGCTAGATCTGATGTCAACATCATCGCAATCTCTGGGATATCAATATCTTTCTTTGATTTATCTGTTAACTTTTCAAGGCGTCTAACGATTTCATATCCTAAATATCCAACCAGTCCACCTGTTAGTGGTGGTAGGCCATCAATTTTTGGAGATTTAAGATGGTTGGTAGCAATTCTTAATGCTTCCAATGGATCTATACCCGTTGGGGCTCCAGCCGGCATTACCCCGCTCCAAATTGCTGCACCATTTGCTTCAGTTAAGGTTGCTTGACTGTTTACACCGATAAATGAATAGCGAGCCCAGATTCCTGATTCTGCAGATTCAAGCAGAAATGTGCCGGACCGATGATTTGTTAATTTGCTATAGATCGAAAGTGGAGTTTGATCTTTATCATGTATTTTTCGCGCTACTGGAATAACATTGAATTCGCGGGCATACTCACGGAATTTCTCAATTGATAACAACGCTTTTTCCACCTGCCTATTCTGCCGTAATAAGCAATCGGCTGGTGCCGCTTATTTGTAGCAGAGTTCTAATGCAGCAGTTAGGTCTAATCCCCCTTCATAGAGCGCTTTACCAACGATTGCGCCATCAATTTCCATCTGCCGCAATCTAGTCAAATCAGATAAATCTGATACTCCACCACTTGCAACAATTGCGGCTCCACTTTGATCAAAAACTTTAGCCAGCAAATTGAAATTCGGGCCAGTCATTTTTCCATCAGTTTTGTTGTCAGTTACGACAATCCTTCTACACCCAGATTTATTCAATTCATCTAGGTATTTCCAAAGATCGCCGACAACAATTCCACTGCCCCGTGCGATTAGCTGGTCATCAATTACATCAAGGGAGACGCAAACTCGATCTGGATAAAGTTCAAGGTTCGCTTTAACCCAATTCAAATCTGTTAGGGCAGCTGTTGATAAATTTATCCATTTGGCTTTTGTTTCTAGAGCTTTGGTCAATGCAGTTTGATTGATAATTCCACCCGATAATTGAATCTCAACCTCATTGGAAGCAATTAAACTTTTGATTAATTCAGAATTTTCACCAGTTGAATAAGCTGCATCTAAGTCCACAAGATGAATCCATTTTGCACCCTTTGATACAAAATACTCCAATACTTGCTGTGGTGAGCCAGAAATATCTGAAGAGGTTAAATTTTTAGATTGGATAACTTCTCCAGATTTAATATCAATTGCTGGCAATAATTGAAGTTGCTTCATTTTGATTTAAACTACTAAACAATCTGGACCAAGTACTGTTTTAAGATCAGCACTTAAGCCTGGCGATGAAGTTACCTTCAGCCCTTCATCTAGTTTTAAGATTGTTTTCTTCTCACCATCGATCAGTCTTAGGTGAACCTCTCGGGCGCCAGGATGAGATTTCAATATCTCACTCATGCGATCAATAACCGGAGGTGTGCACCTAGATGCGGCCATTGAAATAATAAGTGGTCCGGTGGGTACTTGTTTTAAATCTGGCAATGTTAAATCTAACGCAGAAATTCTTGGTTGCTCTTCACGTTTATCTACCCGTCCACGAATTGCCACAATTCGATCTTCAACCAGATTTACACCATGAGTTGCGTAAGCATTAGAGAAAAATAAAACATCTACTGCACCCTCTAAGTCTTCTACAGTAACAATTGCCCAAGGGGTGCCTTGTTTTGAAACCTTTCGTTGAATCTGTGTGATTAAACCACCAATACTTATTATTTGATCATGAGTAACCTCTGACAACTGGCTTATTGAATAATCTGCCACCGATTTAAGAATGTGCTCAACTCCCAAGAGTGGATGATCCGACACATAAAGCCCAAGCATTTCGCGCTCATAACCAAGTAGCATCATTTTTTCCCACTCGCTATTTGGAATGTCTAAATCAACCCCACTAACTGAGGAGGTTGAATTAGCAGAACCAAATAGATCAAATTGCCCAATTGACTCAGCCCGCTTTGCTTCACTAACTGCATCCAATGCTTCTAGGTAAACCATCATCAATCCCCGACGGGTATGGCCGAGAGAATCAAAAGCTCCAGCTTTTATTAACGATTCAATAGTTTTTTTATTACAAACATGGGCATCGACTTTAGCTAGAAAATCACCAAAACTTAGGTACTTGCCCTTAACCTTTCGATTTTCAATAATTGAAGCCACGACGTTTTCTCCAACATTTCGGATTGCGGTCAGGCCGAATCGAATATCTTTACCAATAGGTGTGTATCCCGAATCAGACTCATTAACATCTGGCGGCAATACTTTAATCCCCATGCGTCGACATTCATTTAAATATAAAGCGCTCTTGTCTTTATCGTCTCGAACACTAGTTAGCAGTGCGGCCATATATTCAGCTGGATAATTTGCCTTTAAATAGGCAGTCCAAAATGAGAGCAACCCATAGCCTGCGCTATGAGCCCTATTAAATGCATAATCAGAGAACGGAATTAATGTTTGCCATAGTTTCTCAGTTGCATCCTCCGAGAATCCGTTTGATTTCATGCCTTCTTCAAAATGGACTCTTTCCTTATCCAAGATCTTTTTATCTTTCTTACCCATCGCTTTTCTTAACAAATCTGCGCGGCCAAGTGTGAAACCGGCAACTTTTCGTGCAATCGCTAACACCTGCTCCTGGTAAACAATTAAGCCATAAGTATCTTTAAGAATCTCATTTAAAGGCTTATCTAGTTCGGGGTGGATAGCCACCGGAACCTTTCGTCCATTTTTGTAATCTGCATATTTATTATGTGAATCCTCACCCATCGGTCCAGGTCGATAAAGAGCAATAACGGCTGCTATATCTTCAAAACTATCCGGAGCCATTGATCTAAGGAGTGATCTAATTGGTGCACTATCTAGCTGAAATACTCCAAGTGTGTCACCACGTGAGAGTAATTCAAACGTTTTCTGATCCTTTAATGGCAAGGTTTCTAAAATTATGGTCTTGCCCAAATTCTTTTCAATATTTATTAGGCAGTCATCCAAAACCGAAAGGTTTCGCAGGCCTAAGAAATCCATTTTCAATAAACCCGTCGCTTCGCATGCACCCATATCAAATTGGGTAATAATTGCACCATCTGCTTCCCGTCGGTGAATTGGGATTACATCAAGCAAGGGCTCTTTACTTAAAATAACTCCGGCAGCATGCACGCCCCACTGGCGCTTTAGTCCCTCAATACCGAGGGCAGTATCAACAATTCTTTTTGAATCCGGATCAGATTCATAGATATTTCTAAACTCACTTGCCTCGCCATATCGATCATCATCCATATTAAAAATACCCGATAGTGAAATATCTTTTCCCATTACTGATGGAGGAAGCGATTTAGTTAACCGCTCACCGAGTGCGTATGGATATCCCAAAACTCGAGTTGAGTCCTTGATTGCCTGTTTAGATTTTATGGTGCCATAGGTAATAATCTGCGCAACTCGATCATCACCATATTTAGTTGTGGCGTATGCGATCATTTCTGATCGCCTTCGTTCATCAAAATCTAAATCTATATCCGGCATTGAAATTCTTTCAGGATTTAAGAATCGCTCAAAAAGTAAACCAAACTTAATTGGATCAAGACCGGTGATGCCTAGCGAGTAAGAAACCAGTGAACCTGCTGCCGAACCTCTGCCAGGTCCAACACGTATTCCAACTTGGCGCGCATGACTACAAAGATCGGCCACCACCAAGAAGTAGCCTGGAAAACCCATCTTTATCATTACATCTAATTCAAAATTAAGTCTTTCCTGATATTCAGGTGGAATCTGGCCGTTCATTTTGGCAGATAAACCTTGGTTTGATTGTTTTATCAACCAGCTATCTTCACTCTCACCTGCTGGAACTGGAAACCGCGGAAGTAGATTCTCTCCTTCACGCATGGTTGTTTCACACCTGTCCGCAATCAACAAAGTGTTATCACAAGCACCTGGCAAATCTTTAAATAATTGGCGCATTTGTTGTGCACTCTTTAAGTAAAACTCGCTGTTATCAAACTTAAACCGCTTTGGATCTGCCAGAGTTGAACCGGATTGGATACAAAGCATTACCTCATGAGCTGCTGAATCTTTATGGTGGGTATAGTGCAAGTCATTAGTGGCAAGCAATGGCAGATTCAACTCCTTACCCAGCTTCAATAAATCAGTGAGAACTCTTTTTTCAATATCTATTGAATGATCCATAACCTCTAGGAAGTAGTTCTCGGCTCCAAAAATATCTCGCATTCGTGATGCAGCTGCGACCGCCTCCTTGTAGCCGCCCATGCGCAACCTTGTTTGAATTTCTCCTCCTGGACAACCAGTGGTGGCAATAATGCCTTTTGAGTATTTGGAAAGTAATTCTTGATCCATTCTAGGTTTGTAGTAAAAACCCTCTAGGGATGCAAGGGAAGAAAGCTTAAATAGATTTGTTAATCCCTGATTATTTTCTGCCAATAAAGTCATGTGGGTATAGGCACCACCACCTGAAACATCATCCTCGCCACCTTCTGCCCACTTGACTCTTCGCTTATCAAATCTAGACTCAGGTGCAACATAAGCTTCAATGCCAATGATGGGTTTAACGCCAGCTGCCTTTGCTAATTTATGAAATTCAAATGCACCGAAAACATTTCCATGATCAGTCATGGCAATTGCTGGCATATTTTGATTAGCTACTTCAGCTACTAGTTCGGATATTTTGGCCGCCCCATCCAGCATTGAGTACTCGGTATGCACATGAAGGTGCACGAAATTTTCCGAGTTATTTGGGTTTCCGAGTGAGTTTGGCATGGGTGGCGAGATTACTACTGCCCGATATATCTAGCGGGAAATATCTGAAAGTACCTCTAATGAGCGTGTCAGGTCCGCTGGGTACTGTGCACTAAAGGATAAACGTTCACCACTAGCTGGGTGATCAAAAGCGAGCTGCTTTGCATGCAGCCAAGGTCTAGTGATGCCAAGCCGTGTGGCTAGGGCTGGATCTGATCCGTAGGTCAAGTCACCAACCAATGGGTGGTGAAGTGCCGAAAAGTGAACTCGTATTTGATGAGTTCTGCCAGTTTCAAGTTCAATCTCTAGCAATGTTACAGCTGGAAAAACTTCTAATGTTTTATAGTGGGTAATACTTGGCTTGCCATTAGCCACAACTGCAAATCGATAATCTTCTCTTGGATGCCTATCAATTGGGGCATCAATTGTGCCAACGGTTGGATCCATATGACCTTGCGCCAAAGCATGATAAACCTTTGACACCGTGCGATCTCTAAACTGATCCTTCAGATTTGAATAAGCAATTTCATTTTTTGCGACCACCATTAAACCTGATGTCCCAACATCTAATCTATGAACTACACCTTGTCGCTCAGCCGCCCCGGAAGTTGCCAATTGGTACCCGGCTGCAAATATGGCGCCAACTACGGTAGCGCCATGCCAGCCAGGACTTGGGTGAGCTGCGATTCCAACTGGTTTATCAATCACTATTAAATACTCATCATCATAAACAACCTTTAAACCATCAATTGGTGTTGCCACCAATTTTGCTTCACCCTTTGCTGCCGGCAGCAAAATCTCAAGGTGATCACCAGTTGCTACCCGATCTGATTTACCAACTACTTTTCCATCTTTAGAAATCTCGCCATTCTCAATCAATCCAACAATTACATTTCGGGAAAGGCCTAATAATCTAGATAGCGCCGCATCTACTCGCTCTTGATTTAACCCTTCTGGAATTGAAAGATTTCTAATCTCCCGCTCACTCATAAGTTATTTTTATTCTTGCTAAATGGCACATTTTTCCAACTTAAATATGAAACGACTAAGGCTGCACTAACTACTGCCATATCTGCCACGTTAAAAACCGGCCAATTCGGAAGTTGAATCCAATCAACTACTTCACCTTGTAATCCACCTGGTGATCTAAAAATTCGATCTGATAAATTTCCAAATATTCCACCGAGTGCAAGACCTAGCGCGAAGGCCCAGCGCTTGGAGTGAACTTTTCTACCATAGTAGAAAATCACCGCTGAAACGATAATGGCAAAAGAGGATAAAAATATTGTGCCACTTGAGGCAAGACTAAAAGCTGCACCTGAATTGAAAGTCAAACGTAATTGTAAAAATGATCCGAGAATTTGTTTTGGCTGCGCTGATAGATAATTTAGAGCTAAAGATTTAGTTAAATAATCTAAGGCAAAAACTAATAAAGCAGTTACCGCCAACCACTTTCGCTGAATTAAGTTCAGCGTCGTTCCTCCTTTTGCTTGCAAACCATACAAAGAGTTGCACGAGGGAAAACTTGCAATCTAGCCTTACCTACAAAGTTCCCACACTCTTCACACTTGCCATAGGTCTTGCTTTCAATTCTCTCTAAAGCCCGCTCGGTTTGCTGCACCATATCTCTAGCGTTATAAACCAAAGACATTTCATGTTCGCGTTCAAAGGTTTTTGCTCCGGCATCGGCTTGATCATCGCCCGCTCCAACACCTGCAGCCTCAACTAAATCTTCCATCTCAGCCTCAGCGATTTCTAATTCTTTCTTTAAGCGAACCAAATCTTTAGACAGTTCGCCTTTAATGCTCTTTAACTCAGCAGCATTCCAAGCATTTTCACTTGAATTAACAACTAAAGGTGCTGGTGCACTTTTAATCGGTTTAAGTGCAGCGGCTTTCTTTGACTTAAGAACTGGCTTAGGTGGCGGCAACATCACTAAACGACGTTCTTCAGCAACTGGTTGGGCATTGGCATTTGGCATTGTCGAAGTAACTGAAATTGTGGTTGAAGAACCGGATGTTGAAGTTTGTAATTTTGCTGGAAATGGTTTTCCTGGTCCTTTTTTAAAGTTTGATTTTTTAGCTAATGATGGCTTAACAATATTTGGTGAGCGTTTGGCAATCTTTTTCGCAGCTTTTTTGGGCGCAGGCTTTTTGGCCACAACCTTTTTTGCCATTTTTTTAGCAGGCTTTTTCGCTGCTGGTTTTGCACTTTTCTTTGATGATTTCTTAAATAACTTCTTGATAGCCACTTTACCCCCTGAAGGGGGAAAGGTTATGGCTTGGCCCAACGAATTACCAACCGCCACCCCCGTAGGGAAAAATATGAGGAAGATTTGGATTGTTCCCGCGTTAGAATGCGGGGTGGATATGAATAAGAAGCGCAAGATTAATAGCTTGCCTGCGCAAATTGATCTGCCTGCAATGGAAATGGGAATTCTAGATTTCTGGACCCAAAATCAGATTTTTGAAAAATCTGTTGAAAATAGAAATGGTGCAGCACGGTGGAGTTTTTATGAAGGCCCACCAACTGCAAATGGCAAGCCAGGCACACACCATATTGAAGCTCGAGTGTTTAAGGATTTATTTCCCCGCTTTCAAACCATGAAAGGCAAGCAGGTAATTCGAAAAGCTGGTTGGGATTGTCATGGCCTGCCAGTTGAAATTGCAGTTGAAAAAGAATTGGGCTTTACCGGCAAAGCAGATATTGAAAAATTTGGCGTTGCAGCTTTCAATGAAAAATGCAAAGAGTCAGTGCAGCGACACGTACATGAGTTTACAGACATGACCAAACGAATGGGCTTTTGGGTTGATTTTGATGAAGCTTACTGGACTATGTCGCCAGAATATATTGAGAGTGTTTGGTGGTCACTGCAACAAATTTGGAACAAAGGTTTGTTGGCTCAAGATCATCGCGTTGCGCCATACTGCCCAAGATGTGGAACTGGATTATCAGACCATGAGCTAGCCCAAGGTTATGAAACTATTAAAGACCCTTCAGTTTTTGTTCGCTTTCCAGTAGTTTCCGGCAAATTAGCAGAACTCAACGCAAGCCTGTTGGTTTGGACAACAACACCTTGGACATTGGTTTCCAACACCGCAGTTGCTGTCAATCCAAAGGTTGAATATCAGGTAGTTGAAATTACTGTTGATGAGAAAACAGAGAGATTAGTTGTAGCAACAGAGTTAGCCTCCGTGTTAGGAGAAGATAGAAAAGTAATTGCTACTTTCATTGGTAAGGATCTTGAGCATACGAAGTACTCCCGGCCCTTTGATTTTGTAGAAATAAATGATGCTCACTTTGTCGTTCTAGCCGATTATGTGACGGTTGAAGATGGCACCGGCTTAGTTCACCAATCCCCAGCCTTTGGAGCAGATGATTTAGAGGTGTGTCGCAAGTACAACTTGCCAGTTGTCAATCCCGTAAACCCAGATGGTCATTTCCAAAAAGAGGTGCCATTAATTGGCGGTGTATTTTTCAAAGATGCTGATAAAGCTCTAATTAAGGATCTTAAATCTCGTGGCTTGATGTTTAAAAGTTTACAGTTTGAACACTCCTATCCACATTGCTGGAGATGTCACACAGCATTGATGTATTACGCACAACCTTCTTGGTATGTTAAAACAACTTCAATTAAAGAGGACTTACTTCGAGAGAATTCAACAACCAATTGGCATCCAGAAACAATTAAAACTGGCAGATTTGGTGATTGGTTAAACAACAATATTGATTGGGCGGTTTCAAGAAATCGTTATTGGGGAACACCTTTACCTATTTGGAGATGTGAAAATAAGCATGAGATCTGCGTAGGTTCCCTCGCCGAGCTTGGGAAATTAGCAGGTCAAGAGTTAAGCAATTTGGACCCACATCGTCCCTTTGTAGATGACATTAAATTCAAGTGTGATAAGTGTTCTGAAATTATGCAACGTATCCCCGAGGTTATTGATTGCTGGTTTGACTCAGGTGCAATGCCGTTTGCTCAGTGGGGTTATCCTCACCAACCTGGTTCAGTTGAAAAGTTCAACGCCGCCTATCCAGCTGACTTTATCTGCGAAGCTATTGATCAAACGCGGGGTTGGTTCTACACATTAATGACAATTGGCACTTTAGTTTTTGATAAATCATCTTATAAAACCGTTCTTTGTTTAGGACATATCTTGGACAAAGATGGTCGAAAGATGAGCAAACATCTTGGGAATGTGCTTGAGCCAATGCCATTAATGAATCAGCATGGCGCTGATGCTGTTCGTTGGTACATGTTAGCTGCAGGATCGCCCTGGAGTGCTCGTAGGGTTGGCCATGATGCAATCTCTGACGTAGTACGTAAAACCCTTTTAACCTTTTGGAACACAATCTCCTTTTTTACACTTTATGCAAATGCTGCGAATTTTGAAGTTTCAAAAGTTTCAACAGATTTAACTTTGATGGACAAATGGATTCTTTCTGAACTAAATAAATTAATCCTTGGTGTAGATAAAGCTCTTGAAAATTTTGATTCACAAGAGGCAGGCCAACTTCTGGCAGCTTTTATCGATGATCTCTCCAACTGGTATGTGCGCAGATCCCGTCGCCGCTTTTGGGATGGTGATGAAGTAGCGCTTAATACACTTTATTTTTGTTTGAAGAATCTCACCCTCCTACTTGCGCCCATGGTGCCATTTATCGCCGAACATGTTTGGCAGTCTCTAATTAAGGTTGCGCAATCAGATCAAGTTGAATCTGTGCACTTGGCTGATTTTCCAAGTGCTGATAAAAAGTTGATTGATGAAAATCTTTCAACCTCTGTTGCACTTTCAAGACGCTTAGTAGAGTTAGGAAGATCTGCCAGGGCTGAATCTGGCGTAAAAATCCGTCAGCCACTTTCAAGGGCTTTAGTCTCGGCTCCAGGTTGGGCAAAGATATCTGAGGAGATTAAGACCCATATCGCCGAAGAGTTAAATATTCTCAAACTAGATGGCATTCATGTTGCCGAAGCAGATTTGGTTGATGTATCAGTCAAGGCTAATTTTAGAACTCTTGGCACAAAGTTTGGTGCCGATGTTCAAATAATTGCCAAAGCCATCAGTTCGGCTAACCACACAGATATGGTTAAACATTTACGCGAGAATAAATCATTTGACCTAGCGGTAGAACTAACAAATGGTTCTAAATCTGCACAAATCGATATTGATGATCTAGTTGTAACTGAAACTCCTCGAACTGGTTGGTCGGTTGCATCTCATGCTGGTGAAAGCTTGGCTTTAGATTTGGCTTTAACGCCTGAATTAATCCAATCAGGACTAGTACGTGAAGTGATTAGAGCGATCCAAGAAGAGCGCAAAAAGATTGGCTTGGATGTAAGTGACCGCATTACAGTAAATTGGAATGCGCCTGACGAAGTGGCAACTGCTATCACATCAGCCATGGCTGAAATTAGCGCAGAAGTTTTGGCTACCTCTTTAGTGCAAGACAAAAGTCAAAGTAGCGATGGCAATGAGTTAGGAATTTGGTTAAATTTAGTAAAGAATTAAAGAATATTTACTATGCGCATTAGTAATTGAACCACGAAAAAAACAACTATAAAAGAAAGATCAAGTGAGATACCGCCTAGCCGTAGTGGTGGTACAAATTGTCGGACAAAACTAAGTGGTCGATCCGTGACTGAATAAATCAATTCAGCAATTCCTAGAAAAATTCCGCGGGGACGAAAATTTGGTGAGAAGATTCGAATGTAATCAAGAACTAAACGACCAATTAGTGCGATTAAAAATAAATTGAGTAACCAAGAAACTATCCCCAAAATAGAACTCATTAGAAGAAAGCTAGATCAGCTTTGGTTAAAGAAACTTGCCTGTGCTGCCGATGTTTTATCTTCAACACTTACTGAAACATTTGGTGGCGTGAGCAAAAATACCTTTGGTGTAACTCGCTCGATGCTGCCATGGTGACCGAAAACTAAGCCGGAAGCGAAATCAACTAAGCGCTTTCGCTCACTCTCTTCCATGTCACTTAAATTCATAATTACTGGCTTACCGTCACGGTAATGCTCACCAATTAAACGCGCCTCGCTATATGTACGAGGTGTTAAAGAAATAATGTGATCCATAATTTTTGATGACTCAACATGTGGCATCAACTCAACATTTGATTTTGCTATTGGTTTGCTGTTAGCACGTACTAATCGCGGTGCCCGCTCAGTTATCTGGTTATTGCCGTGGTCTAACTCTTCCTCATCCATGAGTCCGAGGTATCCGGCAACCCGCTTAAATGCACTAGCCATGGCGTAAATCTATTTGATGGGGGCTCTAATACCGAGGATTGAACTGCCTATTCGCAGATGTGTCGCACCGTAGGAAATAGCCATTTCATAATCCCCACTCATGCCAGAGGAGAGAAAAACCGCATCCTTAAAACGGGTTAAAAAAGTTGCTTGAATTTGCTGCAATCTTGCAAAGGCTGGTTCTACTTCTTGATCAACCGGACCAACCGCCATTAAACCTAAAATCTTTAGATTTGGAAGGGCTGAAATCTGATTTGCTAGCTCAATCAACTTTGCAGGATCAACTCCTCCCCTAGATTCAGGTGGCTGATCCAATGAAACCTGAATAAAAATTTCTATCGGTTTTGCGCGGCGTTGCTCGGAGATAATTTGGGCATATTTGAATTGATCAACAGAGTGAATAACTGCAGCCCACTTGCAAATTGATTTTAACTTATTGCTCTGAATTCCCCCTTGAAAATGCCAATTAATATCTGGTGGAAGTGCCTCAGCTTTTTCACTGGCTTCCTGATCCCGGTTTTCACCAAACTCCCTTATTCCCAGCGAGTAAAGAATCTCTAAATCTGAAATTGGAAATGTTTTTGTAACGACAATAAGTTTTATCTCATCAGGATTTCGGCCACTTTTTGCCGCTGCCGTTGCAATATTTTTTCTAATCTGATTTAAGTTTTCTTCGATCTGCTGCTTTCGGTTCACAGAGTAATTACCCCTACCTGTCTGCCACTTTCACCATGGGCACGATAGGAGAAGTATTCAGAGTTCTCTTTGGTACATATTTCAAGATTTGAAAGCTTTACCTCAGGTAATTGAGAAGACAACCCGGCATATAGATCAAGATAGTTTTGCTTTCCAAAGGTTGCAGGGTAGGAATCTGTTACTTCCGCAAAAATATCTGCACCCACTTCATAACATTGACCACAAATGTGTGGTCCAACAACTCCAGTTATTTCTGTTGCTCCTAGTTTTTTCATCTCCGCCACAGCTTTAACTGCTACCTGATTCATTAATCCTTTTCGCCCCACATGAACTGCAGCTACTACATTCTTTGAGTACAAAAGAAGCGGCAGACAGTCAGCCACCCGAACCGCAAGTGCAATCTCTTTACTGCAGGTGATTATGGCATCAGCAACCGGTGCTGTTATTAGATGATCAATGACGCAAACTTGATTGCCGTGATTTTGAGTCATTATTTGAATTGGTTTTGTTACTAACTTTGATAATTTATCAAGATTGCCATTTGAAACTGGATCAGCTAAAGAGCCAAATTGTCTAGATGTAAAGAGCAGTCGAGCCATTATGGCTACTACCGCATGAAATCAGGGATATCGATCTCATCTTCTGCAACTAGGTCTTCAAAAGTAATTCGCTTGCGTGGCCGATCTGAATCGCCGACATTTAAATCAAGGGCTACAGCAAGTGGATCATTAGCAGCTATTGGATTTGCTTCACCGCTAATGGATGCTGCATCAATTACCGGCATTACTACTCGTTTTGGTTGACCACCATCAAAGCCCGCCGCAATCACAGTTACCCGAACCTCATCACCTAAGGCATCATCAATCACAGTTCCGTAAATAATGTTTGCATCTGGATGGGCAGATTTTGCAACTAGCTCAGCAGCCTCTGAAATTTCAAACAATCCAAGATCTGATCCACCAGCGATTGAAAGCAGAACGCCATGTGCTCCATCAATTGATGCCTCAAGTAAAGGGCTTGAGATAGCAAGTTCAGCGGCTCTGATTGATCTTGCCTCGCCTCGGGCTGAACCAATTCCCATCAATGCAGATCCTGCGCCAGCCATCACGCTTTTAACATCCGCAAAATCTAAATTTATTAATCCAGGAGTTGTAATTAAATCTGTAATACCTTGAACACCAGATAGCAGAACTTGATCCGCAGTTTTAAATGCTTCCAATGCCGAGATGGATCTATCTGAAATTGCCAGCAGGCGATCATTTGGAATTACAATTAATGTGTCGACTTCAGTTCTTAAATTCTAAATACCTTCTTCAGCTTGTGCTGTTCTACGCTTTCCTTCAAAAGTGAATGGCTTTGTAACAACACCTACAGTTAATGCACCTAAATCTTTTGCAACCTTAGCAACTATTGGTGCGCCACCAGTTCCGGTGCCACCACCTTCACCTGCGGTAACAAAAACCATATCTGCACCGCGCAAAACTTCTTCAATCTCATCAATGTGATCAAGCGCTGCTTGACGACCAATTTCTGGTGCAGCCCCTGCACCTAATCCTCTTGTTAATTTTCTACCAATATCTAATTTCACATCTGCATCTGACATTAACAATGCTTGGGCATCTGTATTGATTGCAATAAATTCAACACCTTTTAATCCGACATCTATCATTCGGTTAACAGCGTTTACTCCGCCACCGCCGATACCAACAACTTTGATAACAGCTAAATAGTTTTGCGGTGTTGCCACTTTTTGCCTCTTCCCTAGCCCTAAATCTCAAGTTGAGAGTTAAAGTTATACTTTTCTGATTACGCAAAACTAGGCACTACTGGCAAGGCAATCAAACACCGACACGATTTTTAATGCACTAAATATTTGCCATAAATTCCCGGGAAAATATCTAAAAATTAAACTTCATAAAAGCCCCAAAAAACAAAGTTTTATTTAACTATCGGTGCTTTTGGCTCCGATAAATCAACCTGAGTTATTGCCTTATTTTCAGGCAATTTCAGCAGCGCCTGCAAAACTGAAATCTTTTGATCTATTTGATCAATACTGCCCCAATTAATTCGGACCGCTTGGTTATCGATTCTGGTACTCATCAGGATATATCCCGCTTTAGTAACAGAGATTTGGTCCAGATCAGTAACTAGTGAACTCAACTCCGCTGGGATTTGGTTTAAAAGCAAGGCGACGTCAACAAGATCTTTCTTACTTTCACCAGCGGTTGAAACTAAAGGTAGGAATTCTTGCCCCTTCAATTGATTAATGGAGGTTGGGTTAAAAATTGATCCTTCGCTATCAAAATTAACAATTGAATTGTTCTCAGTTAATGCCTTTGCCACCGCGATGCGCTCAAGGAGATGTATCTCTACCCTCTTTGAAAACCAATTACGGGATGCCTCCGCCGAGGCTATCCAATCTAAATCACTTAAAACTCTTTTCACTGACCGGATCTCAACTCGAGCTAATTTTTGACCAACTACTGGTTCAACATTTTTATTCCTAAGCTCACTTAAAATTATTGAGGTTGATTCGGTGCCATCAATCTGCACCTCTTTTACCGTCAAAAATGAGGACCAGCCAAGCAGATAGGCGGCAAAAGAGATGGAACCAATAATTACTGTTGAGATTAAAAGACGCTTAACTCTTTTAGGTAACCCGTATGCCATTGAAGTAATTAACGAGAAGCCAGGGCTTGTAAAATTGGCTCACCTAAGGAACTAACATCTCCGGCCCCCAAAGTAATAATCACATCTCCACTTTTAGCCATGCTTACTACTTCAGAAACTACTTGCAACATTGAAGGCTCAAACTTAACTTGCTGAGCATTCATATTTTTTGCAATTAATAATGAAGAAATTCCCGGTAATGGTTTCTCACTAGCTGCATAAACCTCTAATAAGTAGGTGAAATCTGCCATTGAGAGTACTTGTGAGAATTGATTGGCGAAGGCCGCTGTCCGTGAATAACGGTGTGGTTGAAAAATCACTAATACTCGACCCGCTTGGGCTAAATTTTTTGCTGCTTTTAAAGTAACCATAAGTTCTGTTGGATGATGCCCATAATCATCAATTACCTTTATGCCAGCAACCTCACCCTTTAATTCAAATCGACGCCTGGTTCCAGTAAAGGTGGCTAACCCAGCCACCACCTTTTCCTCTGCAACCCCTAATTCGCTTGCTACAGCAAAGGCCGCCAATGCATTAAACACATTATGTTCACCAGCTACAGCCAGCTTCAACTCCCCCACTTTCCTGCCGGTACTTAAGATGGTGGCGGTTGATGTTGTTGGCGCAAGGTAAATTTTATCGATTCTAAAATCATTTTTATCACCCTTGCCATAGAGGTGAATTTTTAGATCTTTTCGTTTAATCCGCTTTAATAAGTTTTGAACTCCATCATCATCGCCACATGCGATCAGAAATCCATTAGGTTTTATTGAGTCAACAAACTGCTCAAAGACTTCAAAAACCTCATCTTCATTAGCAAAATGATCAACATGGTCTAGCTCAATGTTGGTGATAATTGCACCGGTTGGTTTATAAGCTAGAAAAGAACCATCTGATTCATCTGCTTCGGCGACAAAAATCGAGCCACTTCCACTATGGGCATTTGTGCCTGCGGTATTAATTGTTCCGCCAATTGCAAAGGATGGATCCATTCCAGATGATTGCAGGGCAACAGTGAGCATCGCAGTAGTAGTAGTTTTTCCATGCGTGCCAGCAACAGCAATAGATGTGGAATCTGACATAAGCCAAGCTAGAGCAATTGCGCGTGCAGCTATTGGTAAACCCTTATCTTTTGCAGCCATCAACTCCGGATTTTTCTCACCAATCGCAGAAGAGATGATTACCAGATCTGCCTGACCTAAATTCTTCGCATCATGGCCAATCTCAATTTTTGCACCCAACGCTTTTAGAGAAGTGATCATGGGTGAATCATTTTTATCTGAACCTGATATCGAAAATCCTTTTGCCAGCATGATGCGGGCGATTCCGCTCATACCTGCACCACCAACACCAATAAAGTGAATTTTAAGTTTGGAAAGCTCATCCAATGAATAATTCAACTTACTGCTCATTTACCGATGCCAATTTTTTCAATAATTGCCTTACCAATCACTTCACTTGCAGAAAACTCACCCCAATTTGTTGGACGATAATTACTAGCTTTTCGCCAAATTTCACTCCAGTTACTGATTAACCATCCGGAATTGAACTTATCATCAGCAACTACTTCAGCAGCTCCTGCTGCTTGCAAATCAGATGCGTTTGCAGATTGCTCACCATTGCCGATTGGAAGCGGGATAAGAATTGCAAACTTTCCAACTGCAGCAAGCTCCGCGCAGGTTAAAGCGCCACTTCTAGCAATAATTAAATCAGCTGCATGGTATGCAGATGACATATCTTCGATGTATGAAAGAGGAAGATAATTTTCAGTTGAGGTTGGTAGTGCATTATTTCGCCCAACTGAATGGACTACCTGAACATTTCGCTCAGTAAAAGCTGAAAGAGATTGCATGATTGCTTCATTAATATGTCTTGAACCTTGCGATCCTCCAAAAACCAAAATTGTTGGTTTCTCTTTAGAAAGTTGCCACTTGTCCAATTGATCATTTTTTATTTTTTGAGATTCAGCTGCCGATAACTTGGATGAAGCAATAATTTCAGCCCTGATAGGCATTCCCGATAATTTAGCATTTCGCCACTTGCCTAGCTTTTGTTTAGTTCTTGAGAAAGCAATGAAAATTTCGGATGCAAAAGTTGCGCCCAAACGATTTGCCCAGCCAGGAATTGCATTTGCTTCATGAATAAAAATTGGTTTTCGCAAGATCGCAGCTGCTAAATAAATTGGTGGGCAGGCATAGCCCCCAAAACCAATTACTAAATCAGCCTCTCGACAAATCTTAAGCGCCTTGAATGTTGCATAAATTATCTTAATCGGCCAAACAAAAGTTGAAGGTGTAACTTGACGTGGCATTAAAACCTTTGGGATATGAATTAAATCAAATCCTGCTTGAGGGACCAATTGATTTTCCAAACCAGTCTTAGTACCGACAAAGGTTAGAAGCCAATCAGGCTTTTCACCTTTTAACCAAGTAGCAACTGCCAAGGCTGGTTCAACATGTCCGGCAGTGCCACCACCTGCAAATAATATTTTGGTTTTCATTGGCTTGATTTTCTCATCCGACTGAGCTTTATTCCTTCTGATATCTCTGGAGTTCTTCGGGCAACACCTAACACATAGCCAATTGCAATTAAGTTTGCTAAGAGTGATGAGCCGCCATAGGAAATAAGAGGCAGGGTTACGCCAATAACAGGTAGCAACGAGGTAACTGATCCAATATTTATAGTCACTTGAGCAATAAACCAACAAGCAACTCCCGCAGTGGCATACCTAGAGAATTCATCTTTAGTTTTTAAAGCAACCCTTAGGATCGAATAAATTAATGCCGCATAGAGAGCTAAAACCAAAAGGGTTCCTAGCAACCCCAACTCCTCGCCTATGACTGAAAAAATAAAATCTGTATGCGCTTCAGCTAAATTTGCCCATTTCTGTTTGCTTGCTCCCAACCCGCTTCCCCATAAACCTCCGCTGGCTAAACCCATAATGCTGTGCGCAGGTTGCCATCCCGAAAACTTGTAATACTTTTCATCAAATGGATCAAATAAAGCAGCAAATCTGCTCATTCGATAATTACTACTTAAAACAAATGCGCCACCGATTAATGCGGCAAGCACTCCTATTCCAATAAAATGTTTGATCGGTGCTCCTGCAATAAACAAAATTCCGATGAAAATAATCAAGACCAACAATGCAGTTCCTAAATCTCGCTCAAGTAAAATTAGTGTTTCAACAACAGCAAAACCTGGTGAAATTAACCAAAATGGTGATTTCTTTCCAGCATACTCACCGATTCTTCGCAGTTGAAGTGCGCACCAAAGAATTAGTAGAAATTTTGCAATCTCTGACGGCTGTAGCGTAAATCCGGCGATCTCTATCCAATTCCTATTTCCTTTTATATTTTTACCTAAAAATGGAATAAACGGTAGCAACAAAATCACAATGGAAATTGATAGTGCATATCGCGCCACTTTTGGCCAAATTGCTCCTTGAACTTTATATGCCCAATAAAAAGCAAAGCTACCTAGACCTAAGAAGAAAAACTGACGCATAAATATTGCATAAGCGTTCCCATTTTCTTGTAGCGAAGTGACGGTTGAAGAAGATAAGACCATGGTTAAACCCAATGCGGATAAAAAAACTGTGCTCCAAACAATCAGGTAAAAGGGAATTTCTGGTCTAGCCAAAATTCTTGAATATTTCTTGATAGTTAGATTGCTACTCATGTCAGACCAATTCTTTTACAGCTTGAGCAAACAATTGGCCTCGTTCAACATAAGATTCAAATTGATCCATTGATGCACATGCTGGAGCCAATAAAACGGTGTCGCCAGATATTGCAGTTTTTTTCGCTTGTGCAACAACATCTTTCATAAGTTGCTTAGCATCGCTATTTTGTTCAATTCTCATTAGTTTCGTAGTTGGTGAGTGCTTAGCGAATGCCTGGGCAATGATTTCGCGGTCTTGGCCAATTAGTATCACTGTTTTAATCCGACTGCTAGTCCTGGTCGCCAGTTCATCCATACTTGCTCCTTTTGCTAATCCACCAGCTATCCAAATGACATTAAAATATGAAAGTAGGGATGCCATCGCAGCATGAGGATTAGTTGCCTTTGAATCATCGACCCAATTTATTTCATCCTTACTTAGCACTAGCTCCATACGGTGGTGATCTGTAGAGAAATTTTTTAATCCATCTTTAATAGATTGGTATTTAATTCCAAGCGATAATGCAAGTGCGGAGGCGGCCAAAGCATTCATTATGTTGTGAGGAACTGTTGGTGTGATATCCACGAGTTCTGATATCTCATTTGCTTCACTTGGCGATGGCGAAAAGGCTCGGTCAATTAAAAGATTCTCCACAACCCCTAATTCACCTGGCTGAGGTGTATCAAGTGAAAACCAAATTACTGAACGATTTTGAACTTTGGTTGATAAAACTTTGTCTGATTTATTGACAAAAGATTTCTTTGCTTGTTTGAGAAGTTTGAGCTTTGCTTGCGCATAATTATCAAAGTTTCCATGCCAGTCAATGTGATCCTCAGCAATATTTAGAATTGCTACCGATTCATATCTAGGAAGTTCGCTCCAATAAATTTGAAAAGATGATAACTCCAATGCCAGATAGTCCAAAGCTGGTTCTTGCATCACAGATTCAATAACCGTTTGACCAACGTTGCCACAGGCTGCGCCATTTATTTTTGCACTCTTAAATATCGATTCCACCATTTTGATTGTGGTGGTTTTGCCATTAGTGCCAGTTAACGCAACCCACTTTTGATTTGGCGCTATTACCTCTTTAACTTTCCAAGCAAAATCAACCTCACTAATAACTTCAATACCTAGATTCTTAAGATTTAGTAAGACTGGATGATCTGCCCGCCAGCCTGGTGAGATAACAGCGAAATCTATCTCTTGCGGAATTTGATTGGTAACATTTAACTTTAAATTACTTTTTTCATCAAAAAGATAAGAAATTGCGCCAAATTTCTTTAAAGCTTTATCAACTGCCTGACCGGTAACACCTGCGCCAATCACCAAACATTTTTTACCAGATAACTCTGAAACATAGCTCATGCTAGGAAACAACCCATTGGGCATAGAAGAGGCCTAGACCGGCTGCAACACCAAGGCTTGCAATGATCCAAAACCTAATCACGATTGTCACCTCTCCCCATCCCATCAACTCAAAATGATGTTGAAGTGGCGCCATCTTGAATATCCGTTTGCCACCAGAAATTTTGAAGTAGGCCACTTGCAAAATAACTGATGTTGTAATCAAAACAAAAATAAATCCAAGAACTACTAGCAGAAGCTGTGTTCTTAAGGTGATTGCAATTCCAGCAAGGGCTCCTCCCAGTGCTAACGATCCAACATCTCCCATAAATATTTTTGCAGGCGATGCGTTCCACCATAAGAATCCACCACAAGCTCCGGCAAGTGCGGCAGCTAAAACTGCCAGATCCAATGGATCTCTAACCTCATAACACTTTAAGCCGGCAGAGACTGCGCAGCTTTGGCCAAACTCCCAAACACCAATCAAAATAAAAGAAGTAAATACCATTACTGCAGCGCCTGTGGCTAAACCATCTAAGCCATCAGTTAGATTCACGCCATTACTAGTTCCTAGCACCATCAAAATAACCCAAATAATTACCAGCACTATTCCAAGTTTGATTGAAGTATCTCTCACAGTTGATAAATTCATAGATATAGGCGTTAACCCATTGTTGTCTGGAAATTGCAACCCAGCATAAGCAAATGATCCGGCAACTAATGCTTGCCCGAGTAATTTTTGCTTTGCATTCAAACCCATTGATTTTTGTTTTGCGACCTTAAGCCAGTCATCTAAGAATCCAACAAAACCCAATCCAACAATCAGAGCGATCACAAGTAGTGCTGAAGTAGTGGGCGGCACTCCAGTTAACAAATGGCTTGCAAAATATCCGGTAATTGCTGCTGTAATTAGCGAGATTCCACCCATAGTAGGAGTACCACGCTTAACTTGATGAGTGGTTGGACCATCATCTCGAATAATCTGACCGTATCCTTTTTTAGCTAGTAATTTAATTAATGCTGGAGTAGCAAAAAATGCACATATTGCAGAGATGGCACCGGAAAGTAATATTCCTTTCACTTCTGATCTCCAATCAGTTTGGCCTTAATCGCATTTGCTAAATCTTCAAACCTTTCTGAGCGCGATGCTTTCAACAAAATTACATCTCCGACCGAAAGATTATCGACTAACTGTAAAACAGATTCCTGGTTTGGGCAGTTATGTAGGAGCATATGTTTTGAATCAGATTGATTCTGAATATCTGTATAAAGATCTGTGGCCACAGCCAAAAGGTGGTCGACTCCTATCTCTCGGGAGTAGGCAGCAACCTCTTTGTGGCCCGCTGCCTCTATATCTCCCAATTCATGCATTTTGCCAAGAATTGCCCAACTAGCCCCACCACTTTCCTGACTTAACAAAATCAAAGTTTTTAAAGCTGCCTTCATGCTCTCTGGATTGGCGTTGTAATAATCGTGAATCAAATGAATGCCGTTTATCTCCTCTATTTGCATCCGCCATTTACTATCTAAAGATGCAGTTGTTAATCCCACTGCAATATTTTCATTAACAACTCCTAAAGCAAATGCTGCGGCAGCGGCGGCAAGTGCATTAGGAACTTGGTGTTCACCTAAAACTTGCAAGGAAACTGGATTTCTACCAGCCGGTGTAACCAATTCAAAGTGGGCATATCCGCCGTGCATCTCTAAATCAGCCGCCCGAACATTTTGATTTTCCCCAAACAAGACCTTTTTTAATTTCAAAGAATCTGCCATCTTTGGCGTATAAACATCATAACTTCCTAGCACTGCAGTCGAATTTTCCGGTAAATTGATTATTAATTCAGCTTTTGTTTTAGCAATTGCTTCAACTGAGCCGAATTCACCGATGTGTGCAGTTCCTACAACCAGTACTACTCCCACATTTGGCTTGGCTATTTTTGTTAATCTTGCGATGTCGCCTGAATGTCTGGCACCCATCTCCAAAATACAAAATTTGGTTTGTTCATTGCAACGCAAAAGAGTGAGTGGCACTCCGATATCGGTATTAAAGTTTCCGGCCGTTGCCACAGTTTCACCTTCAAGTTTGAGAATTGAGTTTAAGAACTCTTTGGTCGTGGTCTTACCTTGTGAGCCTGTAATACCAACAATTTTCAAATCAGGTAATTTTGATCTTAGGTAGATTGCTAAATCAATCAAAGCCTTACCAGTATCAGCAACTAGTACATGAGGCCCAGTCACAGGCTTGGTAACTAAGGCAAACTTTGCTCCGAGATTTATTGCTTCGGGTACAAAATTGTGTCCATCTACCTGTTCACCTTTAAAGGCAACAAAGAATGAGTTCTTTGTGGCATTTTTTGAGTTAATAACCGGTACTTGATCAATTATTGTCGACTCGGAGATTTCCTGTAGCTGACCTGAAACTATTTTAGCAAACTCACCTGCTGTAATTTTTAGCATCAGCGAGCCAATCGTTTGATTGATTCAGCAAGTTCAATACGATCATCAAATGGGGTGACCACCGAATTTACCTCTTGTCCACTCTCATGACCTTTACCCATCAACAAAACCACATCACCACTTTGAGCATTGTTTATAGCCAAATCAATCGCATTTTTTCGATCTATTTCAACCAAACCTTTTTTGCCAAGATCTATACCA
>JBPCSS010000023.1:0-4155 GCA_051006855.1 Candidatus Nanopelagicus sp. | reverse complement strand
ATTAAAAGATGTTCATACCGCCTTTTATTTACTTCACTCAATTAACTTAGGTCCAAACTTTGACAAGATTGAATCTGAAATGGCGCGTAACTTTGCAAAAGCAGCGCAAGAGTGTGGAGTTAAACAAATTATTTATTTAGGTGGAATTAACAATGATGCTAAAACCTCTAAGCACCTATCATCTAGAGCAAACACTGGAAAAGAGCTAGCAACAACAACTGTGCCGGTAATTGAGTTACGTGCCGGAATTATTATTGGCTCAGGCTCTGCTTCATTTGAGATGTTGCGTCACCTAACACATCGCTTGCCAGTAATGACCACACCAAAATGGGTAATGAATAAAACTCACCCAATTGCGATTAGAGATGTGCTCTGGTATTTAAGAAAAACTGCCACCTTAGAAAAGCCAGTTGCAGGAATTTTTGATATTGGTGGGCCCGAGGTTTTGTCTTATGCAGATATGATGCAAAAGTTTGCCAAATTATCTGGCCTAAGAAGACGTTTAATAATTAAAGTTCCAGTGCTAACCCCAAAACTTTCTAGTCTCTGGATTGGCTTTGTTACCCCAGTACCAACCTCACTAGCGCGCCCACTGGTCGGCTCTCTAATTAGTGAGGTTGTTGCAGATCCGAACAAATCAATTGATCAAATAATTCCAAAACCAAAAGAGGGTTTAATTGATGTTGATGGTGCAATCACACTCGCACTTAGTCATGTTTCAAGTAATACAGTTAAAACAAGATGGTCAGATGCCACAACCCAAACTGCGCCTTGGCAGAAAGCTCAAAGTGATCCAGAGTGGGCAGGTGAGGCATTACTGAAAGACACTAGGAGCCGAGTTACCGATGCCAGCATGGAAAATCTTTGGGTTGCAATTGAAGAGATTGGTGGCGATAACGGTTGGTATGGCGCTGATTTTCTTTGGTATCTACGTGGTGTGTTGGATCGAATGATTGGTGGCGTAGGACTAAGACGTGGAAGACGAGACCCAATACATCTGCGAGTAGGAGACTCTTTAGATTTTTGGCGGGTTGAATCATTAATCCCAGGCGAGTCATTAAAGCTTTATGCCGAGATGATATTGCCAGGTAAAGCTTGGCTTGAGTTTAGAATTAAAAAATTACCAAATGGTCAAAGTGAGATTACCCAAGAAGCTTCATTTTCCCCTCGTGGATTAGGTGGCCAGTTATATTGGTATGCAGTATTACCACTTCACACCTTTGTATTTCCAACAATGATTAGAAACTTAATTCGCAGTGCCAACCGGAAAGATTACGCAGCACGCAATGCATGAGTTCACACCTGAGGTTGAAGCTTTAGCTAAAGAAATACTGGATTACTCACTAATCCGCCTTCGAACAGATCCACCATTAGATGGTCCAAAAACTGCGCAAGAGTTATACGAGTTAGCTGGTAACACCATTACCGCAAAAGGTTTAGGCGGACATGAAGCGCTTAAATTGTTTAAAGAGGTATTAGCAACCGCTTGTATTTCCACAGATCACCCACGTTACTTAGCTTTTATTCCCTCAGCTCCAAGTGAGTATGCAAACCTTTTTGATTTAGTAGTTGGTGCTAGCGCACTTTATGGTGGCTCATGGCTTGAAGGAGCTGGCGCAGTATTTGCTGAAAATCAAGCACTTAAATGGATCTCAGATTTAGCAGGAATGCCGGCAACTGCAGGTGGTGTATTTGTGCAGGGGGGAACTATTGGAAATTTATCAGCATTAGTTACCGCCCGAAACACTTTTCGTGCAAAGAAAAAAGATGTAAGTCGATGGGTACTGGCCGCAAGTGCTGACTCACACTCTTCCATAAAATCTGCTGCTCAAGTTATGGATGTTGAAATTTTGTTAATTAAGCCAGATAAAGATGGCACTTTGCAAGGAGATGCTTGTGCGCAAGTAATTGATAAGTACCACAGTGAAAATCCGGGCCATCAAGTATTTGCACTTGTTGCCACCGCTGGAACAACCAATCTTGGAATTATTGATAACTTGGCATCAGTTTCAGCATGCGCTAAGGAACGAGGTATTTGGTTTCATGTTGATGGTGCCTATGGATTAGCCGCACTTTGTGCGCCATCTGTTCGACCGTTATTTAATGGGATTGAATTAGCTGATTCATTTATTGTCGATCCACATAAGTGGCTCTTTGCACCATTTGATGCCTGCGCACTTATTTATCGAAATCCAAAGTTGGCAAAAGCAGCGCACCTGCAAAAAGCTGCCTACCTTGAAACCTTAGATGAGGATGATGAGTGGAAACCATCAGATTATGCAATTCACTTAACCCGCAGAGCCAGAGGCTTGCCATTTTGGTTTTCACTTGCCGCCCATGGCACCGATGAGTATGCAAAGGCAATGGAGCGCACCATGGATGTTGCCAAAGATGCAGCGAAGCAGGTTCGCAATCATCCAAATCTCAAGTTAGTTATCGAACCTTCACTTTCAATTGTGGCATTTGAAAGAGTTGGTTGGACAGGTGATGATTATGAAAAATGGAGTGATAAATTATTAGCTGATCAAATCGGCTTTGTTACACCTTCAGCACATAAGGGTAAGCCGATACTTAGGTTTGCAATTGTTAACCCGTGGACTAAAGAGAGCGATATTTCAGCAATTCTCGCCACGCTGTAAGTAGAAAACCTCACATTTGTCAGTGCAATCTTTTAAGATATCCCTATGTCTGAATTTTCTATGCCTCTTAATGATGCAAGCTCATCTGGATTATCCGAGCTAGAACTTAAGATGCTGGAGTTTGAGCGCACCTGGTGGCGTCATGCAGGAGCGAAGGAGAGTTCAATCAAGGAGTTATTTAATTTAACCCCACCTGCTTATTATCAAATGCTAAATAACTTAATTGATCGAGAGGCTGCATTAATGGCAGAGCCTTTATTAGTTAAGCGGCTATTAAGGGTTCGCCAGCAGCGCACCATGGCCCGCAGCAGCAGCAAACTCGGCTTCACCCTCTAACACCCCAACCCAGCACAAAGCCCCAAGCCTTATCGGCTGATTTGGCGCATCTGGAATAAATCCTCTAGATTTGGCTTTAGCACTCTAGAGGTGTGAGTGATAAAAACACCCAGGCATGGCTTAAGCAAAAACATAGAGGGAGATACAAATATGGCAAAGATGATTGCCTTCAATGAAGAGGCTCGTCGCGGATTAGAGCGCGGCATGAATGTATTAGCTGATGCGGTCAAGGTAACCCTTGGGCCCCGCGGTCGCAATGTTGTGCTGGAGAAAAAATGGGGAGCACCAACAATCACCAATGATGGTGTTTCAATTGCAAAAGAGATTGAGCTAGATGATCCATGGGAAAAAATTGGCGCAGATCTAGTTAAAGAGGTTGCAAAGAAGACTGATGATGTTGCCGGAGATGGCACCACAACTGCAACTGTTCTAGCACAAGCAATGGTGCGTGAAGGATTACGAAATGTGGCAGCTGGATCCAATCCAATGTCATTAAAGCGTGGAATTGAAAAAGCGGTAGAGGCAATTTCAGGTGAATTACTTAAGATGGCAAAGCCAGTTGAGACTAAAGAGCAGATCTCTGCAACTGCATCAATCTCAGCAGCTGACACCACAATCGGAAACATGATCGCTGAGGCGATGGATAAGGTTGGCAAAGAAGGTGTAATTACCGTGGAAGAGAGCAATACCTTTGGGCTTGAGTTAGAGCTAACTGAAGGAATGCGATTTGATAAGGGTTATATCTCAGCCTACTTTGTAACTGATACCGATCGTATGGAAACAGTTATGGAAGATGCTTACATCTTGATCGCAAACTCAAAGATTACAAATATCAAAGATCTAGTTCCAGTACTTGAAAAAGTGATGCAAACTGGCAAGCCGCTGGTAATTATTGCTGAAGATGTTGAGGGTGAAGCACTTTCAACCTTGGTAGTAAATAAGATTCGTGGCACATTTAAATCAGTTGCAGTTAAAGCACCTGGCTTTGGTGATCGCAGAAAAGCAATGTTGCAAGATATTGCGATTTTAACTGGTGCCACAGTTATCTCGGAAGAGGTTGGTCTAAAACTTGATCAAACAACTTTGGAGCTTCTTGGAACTGCCCGCAAGGTAGTAATTGCAAAGGAAGAGACCACAATTGTTGAAGGTGGCGGAGATGCTGAGCAGATCAAGGGCCGGG
>JBPCSS010000022.1:0-32335 GCA_051006855.1 Candidatus Nanopelagicus sp. | reverse complement strand
CCCAGATGCTGATCGTTGCGCGGTTGCAATTAATGATCCAGTACAAGGTTGGCGAATGTTACGAGGAGACGAAGTGGGCGTACTACTTGGTCACTATTTAATTAGTAAAAATTCGGTAAAGGGCCTTCGAATTGCTAGCTCCTTAGTTTCATCATCACTGCTTGGAAAAATCGCTCTAAAGCATGGATTGGAATTCAAAGAAACTTTGACAGGTTTTAAATGGATTTCTAAAGTGGAGAAACTCTTATTTGGTTATGAAGAGGCGCTTGGTTACTGCGTTGATGCGGCAAATGTTAATGATAAAGATGGGATTAGCGCTGCCGTGGTTCTTGTAAGGATGGTTTCAGAGTTGAAGGAAAAAGGCTTATCAGTAAATGAGTATTTAGAAAAAATAGGCCAAGAGTATGGCTTCCATTCGACTGAGCAGATATCACTCAGATTTACCGGTCTTAAGCAAATAGATCGATTATTAAACAAGGTAATAGACCAACCACCAGAAGATTTATCAGGTCACACACTGGTATCTAAGGAGAATTTAAGTCAATCAAATCTAATGCCAACTCCGGGTATTAGATTGAAATATGAAAATGATATTCGAGTAATTATTAGACCCAGTGGAACTGAACCTAAACTAAAATGCTATATAGAGGTGGTCGCTGCAAGTAAAAATGAGGCAGAATCTCTAATATCGCAAATAAAGCAGGCATTGACTAAAGTACTCACATGATTATTGATGGAAGCGAAAAATCGCTTCGAAAGTTTCTGTCAGATCTACCTCCGGTAGACCAAGTTGGAGCAGAAGCAAGAGCAGCCATGCTGGCTACTCGAAGTATTAAAACTACTAGCAAAGCATGGGCCATCGACATGGCAATAAGTATGGTTGATCTGACCACCCTTGAAGGAGCAGATACTCCTGGCAAAGTTAAATCCCTTTGTGCAAAAGCTGTAAGACCTGATCCATCAGATTTAACTGTCCCATCAGTGGGCGCAATTTGTGTCTACAACGATATGGTAAAAATTGCGCGCACTGAATTAGACCGAATCGGAGGTAAATCTCTGCCAGTTGCAGCTGTTGCAACAGCATTTCCATCTGGCAGAGCATCGCTTGCCGTTAAAAAAATCGATACGCAAGATGCAATCGATGCTGGTGCTAATGAAATTGATATGGCCATAGATCGTGGTGCATTTCTTTCGGGCAGAATTTATGAAGTTTTTGAAGAAATCAGGGTTATTAAAGAAATTTGTGGGTCAAAAGCTCATCTTAAAGTAATTCTAGAAACTGGTGAATTAGTTACTTATGACAATGTTAGAAAAGCTTCCTACCTTGCGATGTTAGCTGGGGCTGATTTCATCAAAACCAGTACTGGAAAAGTTGCACCTGCGGCTACTGCTCCAGTTGTTTTGGTAATGCTTGAGGCAGTCCGGGATTACTTCACCTTAACTGGTGAAAAAATTGGCGTGAAGCCGGCCGGTGGAATTCGCACAACTAAGGATGCAATCAAACAACTGGTGCTGGTAAAGGAAACTGCTGGGGAGCATTGGCTAACCCCAGACCTATTTAGAATTGGGGCAAGCGCCTTACTAAATGATTTACTGATGCAGCGAATGAAGTTACGTACTGGGCGCTACGCTAGTGCCAACTACGTAACTGTAGATTAGGAGCGTTATGAGCGATTTTGAGTACGCAAACGCGCCTGAGTCAAAGGCAATAGCAAATATCTCATCAAACTACGGCCTGTTTATTGGCGGTAAGTTTATAGAACCTAAAAAAGGAAAAAGTTTTAGCACGATAAATCCAGCGACCGAAGAGTTGTTATCAAAGGTTGGTTACGGTGATAAATCAGATATCGATTCAGCGGTAAGAAGTGCTAGGGCTGCTTACACAAAAATATGGTCAAAAATGCCGGCAAAGGAGCGCGGTAAATATCTCTACCGAATCGCTCGCATCATGCAGGAACGGGCACGAGAGTTCGCAGTTGTTGAAACTTTAGATAATGGAAAGCCGATTAGAGAATCTAGAGATACTGATATCCCGCTTGCCGCTGCACATTTTTTCTATCACGCTGGCTGGGCGGACAAATTGGAATATGCCGGTCTTGGAAGTAAGCCAAAACCACTTGGCGTAGTTGGACAGATAATTCCTTGGAACTTTCCATTATTAATGCTTGCCTGGAAAATTGCGCCAGCACTTGCTGCTGGAAATACAGTTGTATTAAAGCCAGCTGAAACAACACCACTTACCGCACTTTTATTTGCAGAAGTTTGCCAACAAGCCGGACTTCCTGATGGCGTGGTAAATATTGTTACTGGTGATGGAATTACTGGAGCTGCCCTAGTAAACCACCCAGATATAAACAAAGTTGCATTTACTGGCTCTACAGAGGTTGGCAAGGCAATCGCTAGATCAATATCGGCAACTAAGAAGAGTGCCACATTAGAGCTTGGTGGTAAAGCTGCCAACTTAGTATTTGAAGATGCCGCAATTGATGAAGCAGTTGAAGGAATTGTTAATGGTATTTTCTTCAATCAAGGCCATGTTTGTTGTGCAGGTTCTCGTTTAATAATTCAAGAAAATATTGCTGATGAAGTTTTAGAAAAACTTAAAAAACGGATGAGCATGATTCGCGTTGGGGATCCGATGGATAAGAACACAGACCTAGGTGCAATTAATTCAAAAGAGCAGCTAAGTAAGATTCAAGAAATATCTAAAACTGGTGACACTGAAGGTGCTAATAGATGGTCTCCGGATGTAAAACTTCCAACAAAAGGTTTCTGGTTCCCACCCACAATTTTCACAGGTGTTACGCAATCACATCGAATTGCAAGAGAAGAAATATTTGGTCCAGTTTTATCCGTGCTCACATTTAGAACTCCAGCTGAGGCAATTGAAAAAGCCAACAACACCATGTATGGATTATCTGCAGGAATCTGGAGTGATAAGGGTGCAAAGGTTTTATGGGCGGCTAAGCAATTAAAGGCTGGCGTAATCTGGAGTAACACATTTAATAAATTTGATCCTGCTAGCCCATTTGGTGGTTACAAAGAGTCAGGTTGGGGTCGTGAGGGTGGTCGCCACGGTTTAGCAGGTTATTTATCCTCTGATTTGAAGGTCAGCAAATGAGCTCACTAGATATTAACAAAACTTATAAATTATTTATTGGTGGTGCCTTTCCACGTAGTGAGTCTGGTCGAGTCTATGAAATTAAAGGTGCGAATAAAAAATTCTTAGCTAATGCTGCCTTGGCATCTAGAAAAGATTTAAGAGATGCAGTCGTTGCTGCTAAATCTGCCCAATCTGGCTGGGCAAATGCAACCGCCTTTAATCGAGGCCAAATTCTTTATCGAATTGCAGAGATCATGCAGGGCAGAAGTGAACAGTTTGTTGAGGAGATCTGTGCACTTGAAGGTACAACGACAAAGGCGGCAAAACTTCAAGTAGCAGAAGCGATTGATACTTGGGTTTGGTACTCCGGTTGGTGTGACAAGTTAGCTGCAGTTTCTGGTTCACAAAATCAAGTTTCTGGACCATTTTATAACTTCACAACTCCTGAAGCCTTAGGAGTTATTGCAATATTTGCCGAAGCAAAACCTTCACTACTTGGCGCAATTCGCACACTAGCCCCAGTACTTGCTGGTGGAAATTCAGCAATTTTAATTGCTAGTGAGTCTTATCCCCTGCCAGCAATTACTTTAGGTGAAGTAATTGCAACAAGTGATGTGCCGGGTGGAGTTGTAAATATTCTTACTGGTAAAACTTCTGAACTTTTCCCATGGGTTGGCGCTCACATGGAAATTGATGGCATTGATGTTGCTGGCTTAAACAAGAAACAGGAAGATGAGATTAAGTTAGTTGGAGCAGATAACTTAAAACGTATCTCTAGATTTACAACCACTAATCATCCAGAGAGAATTTTAAGCTTCATGGAGCATAAAACTATCTGGCACCCGATCGGTATTTAACTACTCAGCTGATATTGCTGCGTAAGCTGGCTTTACTACCTTCTCTATAATCTCAAGCCGCTCTTCAAATGGAATAAATGAACTCTTAAGTGCATTAACCGTTACTCGTTGTAAATCGGCAAACTTCCAGCCAAATGATTTAACACATTCAGACATCTCATTACTCATCGATGTTCTGCTCATTAATCGGTTATCGGTATTGAGAGTTACGCGAAACCGTAATTTGGCTAACATGCCAATTGGATGTTCAGAGTAAGTTTTAGCAGCACCAGTTTGAAGATTTGAGGTTGGACAAAGTTCGAGTGGAATTCTTCGGTCTCTTACATAAGATGCAAGTGGGCCAAGCTTTGGCTTATCTGCGCTAAAGTCGATGTCATCAATAATTCTTACGCCATGTCCAAGACGTTCTGCGCCACAAATTTGAATAGCCTCCCAGATCGATGGCAATCCATAAGCCTCTCCGGCATGAATTGTGAAGTGGGCATTCTCTTTACGGAGAAACTCAAAGGTTTGTAATTGATTTGTTGGCGGGAAGCCATCCTCTGGTCCTGCAATATCAAATCCAACGACGCCTTTATCTCGATACTTAACAACAGCTGCAGCTGCCTCTTGCGAGCGATTATTTTGTCGCATTCCACAAAGCAATGATTCGACTCTTATTTTGTTTCCTTCACTTGCGGCCTCTGCCATTCCTTGTTTATAACCTTCGAGTGTTGCTTCAACAACTTGATCAAGGGTTAAACCTTGCTCTGTAAACAACTCAGGTGCGCCGCGAACCTCGGCATAAACAACACCATCTCTGGCTAGATCTATTGCACACTCTCTTGAGACCCTGATAATCGCCTCTTTGCTCTGCATGACGGCAATTGTGTGTGAAAAAGTTTCAAGATAGCGCACTAGAGAGTGCGAATTACAGGATTCTTCAAACCAATCGGCAAGCTTTTCTGGGTCATCAGTTGGTAATTTCTTATATCCAATTTGTTGAGCAATCTCGATGATAGTTTCAGGGCGTAATCCACCATCCAAATGATCATGTAATAACGCTTTTGGAACACGTTTAATTTGATCACTTGATGGTGTTTTATCTAAAGACACTTACCCCTCAATTCTTTCAACTACTAATGGTAATCGCTTAACTTCATCATCTTTACCACCGATTGAAAATCCACCTGCTAACGCATCAATAGCGCGTTCAAATCTTGCTACTTCATCTGTGTGGAGAGTTAAAATCGTTTGATCCTTTGTTACTAAATCCCCAGGTTTTGCATGTATTTCAATTCCAGATCCAAGTTGTAAAACTTCACCTTGTTTTTGTCTACCTGCTCCTAATCTCCATGCCGCAACGCCAACTTTCATTGCATCTAAAGTTAAAAGCTTTCCAGACGCGGTGGCCTTAATTTCCATTCTCTCTTTCGCAACAGGCAGTGGCGCATCATTATCTCCGCCTTGCGCAGTAATCATTTTTCGCCAAACATCCATTGCCATGCCATTTTTAAGCGCGTCTTCCGGTGACACTTTAGGTTTTATACCCACCACATCTAGCATCTCATTTGCCAATAAAAGAGTTAATTCAATGACATCACTAGGTCCACCACCAGCTAACACCTCTAATGTCTCCCTAATCTCAAGTGCATTTCCGGCAGTTAAGCCAAGTGGCACATCCATTGCCGTAACAAGTGCTCGGGTTTTCACACCGGCATTTTTCCCCAAATCAACCATTGTCCGAGCAAGTAAGGCTGCATCCTTTGGATTGCTCATAAAAGCACCAGAACCAGTTTTAACATCTAGCACTAATGCACTAGTTCCCTCCGCAATTTTCTTACTCATAATTGAGGATGCAATTAATGGAATTGCTTGCACAGTGCCAGTCACATCGCGCAGGGCGTAAAGTTTCTTATCAGCTGGTGCTAACCCGGCCCCGGCTGCACAGATTACTGCGCCACACTCTTGAATTACCTTTAACATCTGCTCATTAGAAAGATTTGCTTTCCAACCTTTAATTGATTCCAGTTTGTCTAGAGTTCCTCCAGTATGTCCCAATCCTCTACCCGAAAGTTGTGGCACGGCAGCACCGCAGGCTGCTACTAAAGGCGCAAGCGGCAAAGTTATTTTGTCGCCGACACCACCAGTTGAATGCTTATCAACTGTTGGGCGATCAAGCATTGACCAATTCATTTTTTCACCACTTGCGATCATGGCTTCGGTCCATTTAGATATTTCTCGATTATTCATTCCGTTGAGCAAAATTGCCATCAGCAATGCAGACATTTGCTCATCTGCTATTACACCTCGAGTATAGGCATCGATTGTCCAGTCGATTTGCTCGTTACTTAATTCAATTCGGTCGCGCTTTGCTGAAATAATTTCAACAGCCGCGAATTTTTCACTCATTTAAGGTCCTCTGGACCAAACCCCCAAGGCAATAGATATGACAATGGTTTAGGGCCATCAGGAGTCATAAACAACATTTCATTACCCCCATGTTCAAATAACAATTGGCGACACCGCCCACATGGAGATAGATACTCTCCTTTACCGTCAACGCAAACAACTGCAATCAAACGTCCACCGCCTGAAGCAGTTAAGGAGGAAACTAATCCGCATTCAGCACAAAGGCCAACGCCATAACTTGCATTCTCGCTGTTACAACCAACAACTATTCGTCCATCTGAAACTAAGCCAGCTACGCCAACCTTAAAATTTGAGTAAGGAGCATAGGCTTTTTGCATTACCTCTTTTGCAGCTAAATGCAGTTGCTCCCAATTAATATCCATGGGCTAATTCTCCTACGAAAATAAACTATTTATTACCGCGAGAGTATGGGATGCCATCGGCTGCTGGCGCACGGACCCGTCCTACTACCCCAGAAACAGCAATGATGGTTGCAACGTAAGGCACCATGAGCATGAATTCTGATGGAATTGATATTCCAATAATTGATAAATTACCTTGGAGATTATTGGCAAATCCAAAAAATAATGCAGCAATAATTGCACCTCTTGGAGTCCACTTTCCAAAGATCAAGCAAGCAAGAGCAATAAAACCAGCACCTGCTGTCATATTTTGAGAAAATGGTCCAACGGCTCCTACAGTGAAATATGCGCCACCAGTACCAGCGACTAATCCTGCGAGCAGCACGTTCTTAAATCTCAATCTATTAACATCGATTCCAACGCTATCTGCGGCAACTGGTAACTCACCAATTGCACGCGTGCGAAGTCCCCATCTGGATTTGAATAAAGCAATTTGAATGAAGATCACGAAAGCATACATAAAATAAACAATGATGGTTTGATTAAACAAAGTCGGTCCAATTATCGGAATTTTTGAAAGCAACGGAATTGGAATTGGTGAAAAACTTCCGCCCACATTCCACTTGTCTTCATAAGGCACAAGCAAGGTTGTATAGAAGAAATTGGTAAGACCTAGAACCAGAACATTGATAACAAATCCAAGAATTACCTGATCAACCTGAAACCTAATTGAAAAATAGGCAAGAATTAGCGAAATCAATGCACCAGCAATAGGAGCGACAATTAATCCATACAAGGTATTTTGTGTAAAACTCGCTACAACAGCCGAAACAAAAGCTGCAAATAACAATTGTCCTTCAATCGCAATATTTATAACGCCAGATTTCTCGCAAAGTAATCCCGACATCGAGCCAAAAATTAATGGAACGGAAAGCATGATTGCACCTTGAAGTAATCCTGTGAAAGGAATGAATTTTCCAGAGGCTGCCCAACAAAGGAAGGCTAAAATACTTCCAAAACCAAATAAAAAGCTACCCAGAGTTAAATTCTTTTTGTTTCTAAATTGCAAATATGAAACAGCAATTCCAGCAAGTGCCAAAATCAAAAAGATTAAGGCGCCAGTTTTTGAGTGAACTTTCCACTCGTTAAGCAGCTTCCACTCTTCACCCAATACAAATCCAAAAGTAACTTCTTCATTTTTATTTGACTTAAGATAAAAAGTAACAAAAAATACTAAATATAAAACTCCCATTGAAATCACTCCACGTTGCTGGCGCTTTTGCTTTTCGCTTAGGTTTTTCATCATCCGTTCCAGCCTTTAGCGGTCATAGATTTATCTGCAAATGATTTTTTCACCCTAAAAATCATCTTCATTAGCGCCGGTGCAGCGATAAACAAGACAATTAAAGCTTGAATCACTTGAACTATGTCAGGTGATGTTCCTGTATTCGATAACAAAGTTCTGCTGCCGGTTTGCAGTGCGCCAAATAAAAGTGCGCCAAAGACCGTTCCAAATGGGGTTGCCTGACCAAGTAATGCAACAGTTATGGCATCAAAGCCCAGACTGCCCGCAATTCCTGCTGCTAATGCATACTCTGTTCCAAGTAAATGCACTGCCCCACCTAAACCTGCCAAGCCACCACAAATAAACATGGTCACGGTTGTCACAAAAGGAATCGATATTCCGGCAGTTTTTGCAGCACTGGCATTAGCACCAACAGAACGAAACTTAAATCCAAGAGTGCTTTTATTTAATAACCACCAAACAAAAACAGCCGCAGAGAGTGCTATAAATATTCCTATATGAATTCTTAAGTTTTCGCCAAGAAGTTTTGGTAAACGCGCACTTGGGTTAACCTCTGGCGCAAGTGGATCTTGGCGACCTTCTCGCAAAAAAACTGTGGTTTTTAACAGCCAAAGAATAAATAGTGCTGCTACGTAATTGAGCATGATTGTGACTATTACTTCATGAGCACCGGTTTTTGCCTTGAGAAGTCCAACAATTCCGCCAAAGATTCCACCAAATAAGATTCCTACCAAAATTGCCAGCGTTACATGTATTACCGGTGAAAAGTTATAATTAAAACCAACATAGGAAGCACCAATTGCGCCAAAAATAAATTGTCCTTGAGCGCCAATATTAAATAAGCCAGATCTAAAAGCTAGTGCCACAGATAAACCACACAATATTAAAGGTGTCGATGTAACAATTGTTTCTGATAGTGGATAAAAGCCGCGAAGTATTCCAGACTGCCTTGATAAATTAATATCAAAAACAGAACCTTGGAAGACCGCTAAATATGAATTTCCAATTTTTGCACCTGCTGAGGTTAAAAATTTGCCTGGTGATGAAATTTGACCCATTACCACTGGATCAGTCAAAACTATAATTATTCCACCGATAAAAAATGCGAACAAAAATGCTAAAAATGGCAATAAAGTATTATCGCGAAGCTTTTTTAATATATTTCTCATCAGTTAATTCCTGCCATCATTAACCCAAGTTTCTCTCTAGAAACTTCAGGCGTTACTACTCCAACAATTTCTCCCTTATAAATTACTGCAATTCGATCGGCTAATGCAGTAACTTCATCAAGTTCGCTACTAATTAACAGAACAGCTTTATTTGAAGCTCGCTCAGCTAGTAAACGCTCATAAACAAATTCAATAGATCCAACATCTAGTCCTCGAGTAGGTTGGGAAGCGATAACTAGTTCTACAGTTCGTGAAAGTTCACGAGCCAGCACAACTTTTTGCTTATTGCCTCCCGATAGTGAGGATGCAGAATCAAAAATGCTTTGCGTGCGAACATCAAACTCCTTCACTAATTTTTGAGCATTTTCACGAATATAGGTTTTATTCAACTGCCCTTGCTTTGCTACTGGGTGAAGATCATGGGTGTCTAAAATCAAATTTTCTGCAATAGTAAATGAGCCAATTAATCCATCTAATTCACGTGATTCAGGAATGAATGCAATACCCTCGCGAAGGGAATCTCGAACACTTTTTCCCAGAATTTCATTGTTATTGACCTTAATTGATCCATCAACATGCTCTTCTAAGTTAAGCAGTGCACGAGCAATCTCAGATTGGCCATTTCCCTGAACACCTGCAATAGCAAGAATTTCTCCGGCTTTGATTTCAAGTGAAATATTATTAACTATTTTTCTTCCTACAGAGTTGTAAATATTTAAATCTTTGACTGCCAATATGGTTTTACCAATATTCATACTTGATTTATTTGGAATTAAGTCAACCGGCCTACCAACCATCATGCTGGCTAATTCCTCTTGTGAAGAATTTGGTGAAGTTACTCCAACGACTTTGCCTAGTCGAATAATTGTGATCTTGTCTGCCACAGCTTTTACTTCACGTAACTTATGAGTTATAAAGATTATGGAAGTACCTTTTGCCTTGAGTGTGCGCATCATGGTGAGTAACTCATCTGTTTCCTGAGGCGTAAGTACCGCAGTTGGTTCATCCAAAATTAAAACTTTTGCGTCATACATCAGTGCTCTAATAATTTCCACGCGCTGTTGAACCCCAACCGGTAAATCTTCAATCAGTGCATCTGGGTCTATCTCGAATTTAAATTCTTTTGCAATAGTGGCAATTTTTACTTTAGCCTCATCAAGAGTTAATAGACCGCGTTTACTTTTCTCATGGCCCAAAACGATGTTCTCCGCCACTGTAAATACTGGTACCAACATGAAATGCTGGTGGACCATGCCAATCCCACAATTTAAAGCATCAGATGGCTGATTTATTTTTGCCAATTTGCCATCAACTTGAATAGAACCACTATCAGCTGCAAGCAAGCCATAAACAATATTCATTAAGGTTGATTTACCGGCGCCGTTTTCACCAAGTATTGCGTGAATTTCGCCTTTTTCTACTTTTAGATCAATTTGATCATTAGCAACTAAGGAGCCAAATCTCTTGGTGATCCCTTTTAATTCTAATGACATCAAATGCTCCTTAAATAAAGCTAGGTGAGTTAGATAACTAACTCACCTAGCGATACTACAGAATGACCGATTATTAGTCGATCAATTAGTTAACTGATATGTAACCAGCTGCAATATTTGCTGCAAGATCTTTAACCTCTTGTTGCAATTTTGCAGGTATCTTCTTAGACCATGATGGTGTGATTACGATAGAAACACCTTTATTTCGAAGGGTTCCAACATAAACAGCATTTGAGAATTTACCATCGTATGCCTCTTTAACAGTTGCAAGTACACCTTCTTTTAAGCCCTTAAGAGCTGAAACTGGTGTAACGCTTGCAAATTGCTTTCCAGTGTCCATCACAGCTGCATCTACCCAGATAACATTTGATTTCTTTGACTTTAAGCTGTTACCTGCAGTTGTTGCTTGCATATTTCCTGATACTGGGAAAATGAAATCAGCACCTTGTTGTTCAAATGCTACTGAAGTTGAAAGTGCTTTTGTGGTGTCATCAAAGCTGCCTAGGAAAGTTCCCTTTTTGGTAGCAGGATTCCATCCAAGTACTTCTACGTTCTTGTTGTTTACATCGTTGTAATACTGCACTCCATTTGCGTAACCATCCATAAAGATTGTTACGGTAGGAATTTGCATTCCACCATATGTTGCAACCTTGCCAGTCTTAGACATTCCAGCAGCTAGGTAACCAACAAGGAATGAGTTTTCATCAGTCTTGTAAGTAATACCCTTTTGGTTTGCTCCGCCTGACCATCCGTCAACAAGTGCGAAGTTAACTTTTGGATATTTTGCAGCAGCTGCGCCAATTGCATCACCTAAAAGGTAACCCACTCCGATAATTACGGTACAGCCCTTATCAACGAATTTCTGCACGTTAGGGGCAAAGTCAGCGCCAGATTTGGCTGGTAAGTATTCAATTGATGATGCATATCCAGCAGCTTTCGCAGCCTTAG
Source organism: Candidatus Nanopelagicus sp. (assembly GCA_051006855.1). Classification (GTDB taxonomy): domain Bacteria; phylum Actinomycetota; class Actinomycetes; order Nanopelagicales; family Nanopelagicaceae; genus Nanopelagicus. The sequence goes on along the minus strand of JBPCSS010000022.1, from coordinate 20,706 downwards.
CACCTTCATATGATGTTTGGTTAAAAGACTTATCGTTGATTCCTGCAGTATCTAATGCAACACATACTTTCTGCTTTGTTCCCGCAGCATTTGCCGGAGCAATTGCTACTGTGGAAACTAATGATGCAGCTGCAAGAGCTACAACGAATTTATATGATTTTTTCAAAATCCCTCCCAAGGACTAAGACCCAATATGTATGGGGTTGGTTGTGTGCTGACCTTATCGGTGGCAGATGAGGCTATCGGTCAGGCGCCCAAGTTAGGTTGATTACGATTTCTTTAGATTACTTTAAACTCTAAATAGAGAGTTTAAAGTTTCTGGCAATTTTTTCTCGCTAATTAAGATTTTTGACCCGACCAGCCTTTAAATTAGCCAATATTCCTTGGATCTTTGCTGAGAAGGCTGTTCCGGCAACTACCTTCACTGAGAGTCCACCATCCTTTAAATTGTAGCGATTTCCGTAGATTCCTTTTTTAGAATCTAGGATATTTAAAATATTTTTATCTGCCAGCTCAGCTGTGATGATCTGCTCTACCGCTAAATCATAACGTTTTAATACAACTAAGTATTGATTCTTTTTGCCGGCTGAAAAATTTAGAAAATATTGATCAGGCAAAATTCCTGAAAAAAGAATTGGAGAATTGCCACTGTTAAATTTAGCAACAGTGGAAATTACCTCATCTGTGTTTGACCAGGTTGAAAAAAGCTGATCAACGCCTAAATCCACTTGGCCCTTAACCTCATTGTCAAAATTTGAATCAGTTAACTTGCTGAAAATTTTTACCTTTGAATTTCCTGCCATTGCTCCCTTAGCAAAAACTGATGCATATTTTGCTGAGGTTGGATCTGTTTTTGAGGCAATAAATCCAATCTTGCCACTTTTACTCTTCACAGCCATGGCCGCTGCCGCTAAATATATTGCCTCCTCAGTTGCAAATGAGAGGTTAGAAACATTGGTCATTGCCACAGATTCATCATCAATTATGGCAAATTGTGTATTTGGATACTCATTAGAAATTCGGCGCACAGTGTCGGCATAGCCTGATCCAACACAAATAATCAATTGATATTTATTTTTTGCTAAAAACCTAACTCGAGTTATTCGATCTCCCAGGCTGCCATCGGTAATTTGTTCTCTAACATCTAATCTTGAAATATTAAGCTTTTTTATTGCTCGCTCTAATCCAACTGCAGCCAGATCATTCAACCCATTATCTCCCCGGCCGCCAACATCATAAGCAATTGCTATTTTCTTTGGCTCGGCAGCGATTGCATTGGCAAGAGAAAGTGAGGTGACTAAAGAAAGGATGAGTGAAAAAAATGCAAAACGTTTAGCCATTATTGATCAGACCTAGTGCGGTATAAACATCAGATAATGTCTTGCCCGCAACTTGGTTAGCTTTTTCTGCGCCAGATTTCAAAATCTTAAGTAGCTCACCCTTATCATCCATCAACTCTTGGGTTTTAATTCGGATTGGGTTTAATGCCTCAACCACAACTTCGGCCACCTGTAATTTGAAATCACCATAACCCTTGCCAACAAATTCATTCTCAATTTCTTTGATGGCTTTTCCAGAGAAAGCTGAGTGGATTGTAAGCAGGTTTGAGATTCCAGGCTTTTCTTTTTCATCAAATTTAATCTCTTTGCCCGCATCTGTAACGCTGGACTTAAACTTCTTAATCGTGGCCTCTGGCGAATCTAATAATTCAATAACCCCAGCCATCGAAGCGGCAGATTTACTCATCTTTGAATTTGGATCTTGAAGGTCATTGATTTTTGCTAAGGACTTAATTATCTGTGCCTGTGGAATGTTAAATACCTCTTTGTATTTGGTATTAAATCGCTGACCCAGATCTCTAGTTAATTCAATGTGTTGTCTTTGGTCTTCACCTACTGGCACAAAATCTGCTTGATAAAGCAAAATGTCAGCGGCTTGCAAAATTGGGTAGGTAAACAATCCAACATTAGTTCGATCAGCACCACCTTTTTGAGACTTATCTTTAAATTGCGTCATTCGGCCAGCTTCGCCAAATCCAGTAATGCACTCCAGAACCCAAGCTAATTGGTTATGAGCCGGTACCTGGGATTGAATAAACAATGTGCACAGCTTTGGATCTACGCCAATTGCAATTAATTGCGCAGCTGAGAGCAGTGTTCGTTTTTCTAATAATTTTGGGTCAGTTTCAACCGTAAGTGCGTGGAGATCAACCACACAATAAAAAGCATCATGCTCTTTTTGTAAATCGACCCATTGTTTGATTGCGCCTAAATAATTACCAAGGTGAAATGAATCATGGGTTGGTTGAATGCCAGAAAGCACCCGTTTTTTGCTCATGATTTCACATCATCTCTGGCGAGCAATAATTGACCTACCCGCTTGCCATTCATGCTGATAATTGTAAAGCGTGCACCATTGATTCGAACCACATCATTTACCTGCGCAATTCTGCCTAAATAATGCATCACAAAACCACTCACAGTTTCATATGGTCCATCTGGCAATGAAATACCAGTTAGATCATGTAAATCTTCAAGTGAGATTAACCCATCAATCTCGATATCGCCTGTGCGTTGCTCGTGTTTTGGCTGTGTTTCATGGCCGTCATATTCATCATGAATCTCACCAATCAAACATTCAACTAAGTTTTCTAAAGTGATTATGCCATCAGTACCACCATACTCATCTAGCACAATTGCGATATGTTGACGTTTGCTTCGCATCTCAGTTAAAGCAGGCAAAACTCCTTTTGTGCCAGGCAAAAAGATTACATTTCTGACAATTTCCATAATCGTAATCTCAGCATCATCGAATTTTGGATTTAACAAATCTCGAACATGCAAAAATCCAATTACCTCATCGCTACTGCCTCTAACAACTGGGTATCGAGAGTGGGCGAGCTCAACGGCAATCTTTCTAGCTTGTGAAATGCTCAAAGATGCATCTAAGAAATCAACCTCTGTTCTTGGCACCATAACCTCGTGAATTAAACGATCGCTGGTGTTAAACACCTCTTCAACAATATCCCGCTCCTCTTTTGTTAAATCAGCATGACCGCTAACTAAATCCATTAGCTCAACATCAGAAATCTGATTACGCTCACTCTTTGAGGTAATACCAAAAATCTTTACGATCAAATCAGTCGAGTGCGAAAGTAACCAAATAATTGGTCGAAAAAATATGGCAACGCGATCGACAATAGCAGCGGTTGCGAGCGCAATACTCTCACTCTTATAAAGTGCCAATCGCTTTGGCACTAACTCACCAAAGACTAATGAGATATAAACAATTACTAATGTGATCCCCACAATTGAAACAATTTCACTGCTGCCAGTAGATAGGCCTAACTCCTCTAATTTTGGAATAACAAATACGCCAAGTTGTTCAGCGCCTAGCGCTGCTGATAAAAATCCACATAAAGTAATTCCAACCTGCACTGCGGCTAAGAATCGGTTGGGATTACTAGCCAGCTTTGCTACCCGCGCCCCGCGCTTGCCTTTACCTGAAATCTGCTTGACCTGGGAATCGCGAAGGGAGATAAGTGCGATCTCAGCGGCGACAAAGATTCCGCCCACCGCAATTAGGCCTAAAACGATCGCAATGCTTGGTAAAACGCCTTCAGCCATATCTCCAATGGTATCTAACTGCCCACATGGCCCGCCCGGTGAGCGCAAAAACTGCCTCTCTTCCCCTTTTTAGCCAATCTGTCGTAGCCTTTGCCAACTCTCACAACCGTGAGACCTTCATCCAACGGATCGTCGGGCACGTACCTGCCCGGAGAAGGAGTAAATAGTCATGGCATCAGTTGTATTTTCCCAAGCATCAAGAATTTATCCCGGCACAACAAAACCTGCGGTAGATAAATTAGATTTAACAGTTAACGATGGTGAGTTTTTAGTTTTAGTCGGACCATCTGGTTGCGGTAAATCAACCTCACTTCGAATGTTGGCTGGATTAGAGGAGATAGATACTGGATCAATTCGAATTGGCGATAAAGATGTAACAAATGTTGCACCTAAAGATCGTGATATCGCAATGGTATTTCAGTCATACGCTCTCTATCCACATATGTCAGTGGCTGAAAATATGGGATTTGCATTAAAGATTGCTGGTGTTGCTAAAGAGGAACGCGATCGCAGAGTTTTAGAGGCGGCAAAATTATTAGATTTAGAGGATTACTTAGATCGCAAACCTAAAGCGCTATCTGGTGGACAACGCCAGCGAGTTGCAATGGGTAGAGCAATTGTTCGTGAGCCACAGGTCTTCTTAATGGATGAACCTTTATCAAACCTGGATGCAAAACTTCGTGTTGCAACCCGAACCCAAATTGCAGCACTGCAACGCAGATTAGGAATCACCACCGTATATGTGACCCATGATCAGGTAGAGGCGATGACAATGGGTGATCGAGTTGCAGTATTAAAGGATGGATTATTACAACAGGTTGATACCCCAAGAAATCTTTATGAAAAACCACAAAATGTATTTGTTGCTGGATTTATTGGTTCACCTGCCATGAATCTACTTACTGCACCAGTCTCTGGTGGTAAAGCAATGCTTGGCAGTTTAGGAATCACAATTCCAGCAGCCGGCGGCTCATCAGTCACAGTCGGTATTAGGCCAGAGGGCTTTGTGCCAGCAAGCACAGGATTTGAAGTAGCAGTTGAGGTAGTTGAAGAGCTGGGTGCTGATGCTTTTGTTTATGGCAAACCAGTTGATAAATCACTTAAATTCGCTAACACCAGCGAGGAGTTAGGTCAGGTAATTATTCGTTGGGATCCAAAGAACCCGCCAAAGCCTGGTCAAACAGTTACGGTGGGAGTTAACCCTGAAGTTGTTCATCTATTTGATGCCACAACTGGCAAGCGCATTAATTAAGTAAGAAAAATTAAAAAGCCCCACTCAAATCCAGTGGGGCTTTTTTAGTAAAGTTTTAAACCATTGCTTTCTTTAAATTATCATCAATCGCAGCCAAAAACTCTTGGGTATTAAGCCATGGCGCATCTTTGCTAATGAGTAATGCAAGATCCTTTGTCATCTTGCCGCTTTCAACGGTTTCGATACATACTCGCTCTAAAGTTTTAGCAAACTCGGCAACCTTAGGAGTGTTATCTAGTTTGGCGCGGTGAGCTAACCCTTGTGTCCAAGCAAAGATAGATGCAATTGGATTTGTGGAGGTTGCTTTACCCACTTGGTGATCGCGGTAGTGGCGAGTGACTGTGCCATGGGCTGCCTCTGCTTCAACTGTTTTGCCATCTGGAGTCATCAGAACTGAAGTCATTAAACCAAGTGATCCATAACCTTGTGCAACAGTGTCAGACTGAACATCACCGTCATAATTCTTACATGCCCAGATATATCCACCTTCCCAGCGAAGTGAGGTGGCAACCATGTCATCAATTAAACGGTGGTCGTATTCAAGATTGTTCTTTGCAAACTCGGCCTTAAACTCTTTCTCAAAAACTTCTGCAAAGATATCTTTAAAGCGGCCATCGTAAGCCTTAAGAATTGTATTTTTTGTTGAAAGAAATACTGGATACTTACGGATTAGGCCGTAGTTAAATGATGCTCTTGCAAAATCTCTGATTGAATCATCCAAGTTATACATAGCCATGGCCACGCCAGATGAAGGAAAATCAAAAACATTAAACTCCATCGGCTTTGAACCATCTGTTGGTGTGAAGGTTACAGTTAACTTTCCAGCTCCTGGAACTTTAAAATCTGTTGCGCGGTATTGATCACCAAATGCATGACGGCCAATCACAATTGGTTTTGTCCAATGCGGAATTAAGCGCGGAACATTCTTAATGATGATAGGTTCACGGAAAATTACACCGCCCAAAATATTACGGATAGTTCCATTTGGGGATTTCCACATTTTCTTCAACTTAAACTCTTCAACCCGGGCCTCATCGGGTGTGATAGTTGCGCATTTAACGCCCACGCCATGCTTTTGAATGGCATGAGCTGAATCAATAGTTACCTGATCATCTGTCTTATCTCGGTATTCAATACCAAGGTCGTAATACTCAAGATTTATATCAAGATAAGGCAAGATCAAAGAGTCTTTAATGAACTGCCAGATGATTCTGGTCATTTCATCGCCATCTAATTCAACTACGGTGCCCTCTACTTTGATCTTATTCATTAGTTATCTCCTCGGCCTATAGATCTTTAACATCTGCTTGTTTGGTGCGAACCGCTTCTGCTGCCACTTTTAGGGAAGCTAATTCATCAGCGGTTAATTTCGTTTCCACCACTTTGTTAATTCCATTCTTACCAATCTGTGCTTCAACGCCAAGGTAAACACCGGTAATTGAATACTCACCATTTACCCATGCACATACTGGCATGACCTCATTTGAATCAGTTATCACAGCCTTTGCCATTCGGGCAGCTGCTGCTGATGGTGCGTAATAGGCAGAACCTGTTTTAAGTAATGCCACAATTTCAGCGCCGCCATTTCTGGTTCGGTCAACTAAATCCTTTATTTCATCAGCAGATAAAACCTCTGAAAGTGGTTTGCCATTTACTGTGCAACGACTTGGAACTGGCACCATCGTTTCACCATGTGAGCCAAGAGTTAAAGTCTTAACAGATGCTGTTGGAACACCACATTTTTCAGCAACAAAGTTTGTAAATCTTGCAGTATCAAGCATGCCTGCCTGACCCATAACTTTGTTGTATGGAAATTTAGTTGCAATTTGAGCTAATGCAGTCATTTCATCCAATGGATTTGAAACTACGATGATTACTGCGTTTGGTGAATGTTTAGCAATGTTCTCGGCAACGCCACGGACAATTCCAGCATTTACGCCGATTAAATCCATTCGACTCATGCCCGGCTTGCGCGGTAAGCCGGCAGTAATAACAACTACATCAGAGTTTGCAGTCTTCTCATATCCACCGCCCTCTGCAGTTGTGGTGGCTCCAATAACTTTAGTTTCAAAATTTTCAATTGATCTTGATTGATTGATATCTAATGCTAAGCCTTCTGATTTTCCTTCTAAAATATCGGTTAGTACTACAGTTTCAAAAACATCATATTCTGCAAGTCGTAGTGCGGTAGTTGAACCATAAAATCCAGCACCTACAACCGTTACTTTCCCAGATCTGCTCATCGAATCCTCTCGCTGCTTATGGCCAATATTACTGATTTAGGGCAAATCAACTAAATCGGTGAGGTTATCTAGCGTTGGGAAGTGAAATTGCCAATCCAAATAACATGATGCAGATCATAATTGGCAGAATTAATTCAATATTTCGTTTTATCTTTAGTTGTGAATATCTAACCAACGTAAATGCAGCCGCGCCAATCGATAAAATAATTGAACCGCTTCGAACTGCCCCACTAATTCCAATTACTAACCCGATCGCAACAATAATCAATGAGCCATTTCTTATTTGATTAAGTCGAAAACTATTTTTCATTACTAGCCAGTTCAATTACATTCTTTAGCAGCATTACCCGCGTCATTGGACCAATTCCACCTGGCATTGGGGCAAATGCTGAGGCGATTTCAATAACTTTAGGATCAAAATCCCCAACAAGGCGATCGCCATCTCGAGTAATTCCAACATCTACTAGTACTGATCCTTTTTTCACCATCTCAGCCTTAATAAATTGCGCGCTGCCCATGGCAGCAATTACTACATCAGCATCCTTAAGCAGCTCTGTTAAATTCTTCGACGCCGAATGAGCCAATGTGACTGTGGCGTTAATTGGTTTCTGGGAGAGCAATATAGATAAGGGTCTTCCGACTGTCATGCCTCGGCCAATTACTAATACTTTTGCGCCGGATAAATTAATTTTATACTCAGCCAACAACGCCACAATGGCTTTTGGCGTACAGGCAACTACTGAGTTAAAACCTAATACAAGATTGCCTAAATTATTTGGAGTCAGTCCATCTGCATCCTTTGCAGGATTAATTGCCGCTAAAACTTTTTGGGTATTAACCCCAGCTGGGAGTGGAAGTTGCACAATAAATCCTGTGCAATTTGGATCTGTATTCAATGTATTAACAGCGGCAATAACCTCACCAGTATTTGAAGTGGCAGGTAAATTTACTTTTATGGATTTGATTCCAACCTCTGCGCAGTCCCGGTGCTTTCCTTCAACATATGCAACTGAGCCAGGATCATCGCCGACCAGAATAGTGCCCAAGCCAAGAGCCTTATCCAGCTCTCCAATAGCGGAGGCGATTTCACCCTTAATTTTTTTGGCAAAAGCTTTGCCATCCATGATTATCGCGCTCATATAGCAAGCCTACTCTGCTTATCTTTTTTCTTAAACATTCTTGGTAAGAAGTGAATAACTAGGAATGCTAGAAGGATATGAACAAAAACAATTGCACCGATCCGCAGTGGGTTTACACCAACAGGATTCATATTTGCTGAAATTAATGATCCAGATGATACAAATGCCAAGATCGCTGTGCCAAGAACTGACAGTAATAAAAATCGCAGATGTAATTGTTGTTTACTTTTTTTGTCAATATTGAGAGCTTTAATTTTCTTTAGATTTATCAAAGCGTAGCCAAACATCATGATTGATAAAGTAATCATCCACGGAAATTTTCCAGCAGGTAATGCTGCCAGAGCTGGAATTGCCGGAATCTCACGAAGATTAAAGATAAATGGCGTGATATCGGTTGCACTCCCTAGAGAAAATCCAGAGCCTAAGATGTAGCTAAAAGTGGCAAAAAATAGATTAGGTAAATAAAGTATTTGCAGAATAAGCAGCAATATTCCGCCAATAATGCCTGGGTGAAGAACTACGGTTAGATTTTTAGCAATACTAAAGTTAAGCAGCAGGTTTAATGTGAAAACTATTCCTGACACACCGAGCATTATTAGAAACATCTGAATTGGTAATTTAACTAAAGTTTCAAAATTGACCGTAGTTGTGGCTAAAAATAGTAAAAATATTAAGATTACAATCCCTCTCGGATAATCAACTGAAACCTGGCTGTTTGAGGCAATTAACGCCAGAATTGAATAAGTAATTAAATAAGTCAATAAAAAATATGCCCGACTCATTTTTTTATTTTCAATTACTGTAACTACTCTTCGATAACCCACTCGGATACTAAGCCAGGGAAGAATTACTGCGCCGATTGGCAGGTAAGACAGGTACCCAGTTATTTCATTGCTGGTTATATGAAATGGTGTTAAATGCGATCCCAGCCAAAGCCATAGGGCAGCTCGCATTGGATCAGATGTTGTGCCATATGTACTACCTGCAGTTGCCCAAGCAAATAAGGTTATAAAAGCAAGTGGAAAAAGTATTATAAGTATTGATCTAATTACCTGTTGCAGCGTGATGAAGAACCTACGCGCAACCATTATTTTCCTATCTGCGATTTATCCATTCAAAATCTTGCGCATCAAGTTAGCGGTTTCACTTGGTGTTTTACCAACCGCAACACCGACAGCTTCCAAAGCTTCTTTTTTAGCTGCTGCAGTTCCTGAAGATCCAGAGACAATTGCACCAGCGTGACCCATAGTTTTGCCCTCAGGTGCTGTAAATCCAGCAACATATCCAACAACAGGTTTAGTTACATACTCTTTAATGAATTGTGCTGCTCTCTCTTCCGCATCGCCACCAATTTCACCGATCATCACAATCGCTTTAGTGTCAGGATCATCCTGGAATGCACGCAAGCAATCGATATGGGTTGTGCCAATTATTGGATCGCCACCAATTCCTACAGCAGTTGTGAAACCAAAATCTCTTAATTCAAACATCATCTGGTAAGTCAAGGTGCCTGATTTTGAAACCAAACCGATTTTCCCTGGTCCGGTAATGTCTGCTGGAATAATTCCTAAGTTAGTTTTTCCCGGGCTAATAATTCCAGGACAGTTTGGGCCAAGAATCTGAGTTTTTCCTTTACTTACTGAGTAAGCATAAAAAGCTGCCACATCATGCACTGGGATACCCTCAGTGATAACAACCACTAATGGCATAGCAGCATCAATAGCATCGATTACTGCAGCCTTTGCAAACTTTGGTGGCACAAAAACTACCGAGGCATTTGCTCCGGTTGCACTCATTGCTTCTGCAACGGAGTTGAAAACCGGAATTAACTTTCCATCCATATCAACGCTTTGGCCGCCCTTACCTGGAGTTACTCCGCCAACAATCTTGGTACCAGCTTTAAGCATGCGCTTTGTGTGTTTCGTTCCCTCAGATCCTGTCATGCCTTGAACAATCACTTTGGTATTTTCATTTACAAAAATTGCCATTATTTTGCCGCCAACTCTGCTGCTTTTGCTGCAGCACCATCCATAGTTTCAAGTTGTTGGACCAGTGGATGATTTGCATCATTTAATATTTTGCGACCTACTTCAACATTATTGCCATCTAATCGGACCACAATTGGTTTTGTAGCTTTTGAACCCAACATATCCAGCGCTTGCACAATTCCATTAGCTACCGCATCGCATGCAGTAATTCCACCGAAGACATTAACAAAAACACTTCGGACATCGCTATCTCCCAAAATAATAGATAAACCATTTGCCATTACTTCAGCAGATGCTCCGCCTCCAATATCCAAGAAGTTTGCCGGTTTGACCCCATATTTTTCACCTGCATAAGCCACAACATCTAATGTGCTCATCACTAGTCCGGCACCATTTCCAATAATTCCAACTTGGCCATCTAGTTTTACGTAATTTAGATCCTTCTCTTTAGCCATTTTTTCAAGCGGATTTGTCGAATCATGATCTACTAAAACTTCATGTTCTGGGTGTCTAAAGCCAGAGTTATCATCCAAAGTAACCTTGCCGTCTAAGGCAATTACTTTGCCGTCAGAGGTTTTAACTAAGGGATTAATCTCCATCAAGGTTGCATCTTCTTTAATAAATGCCTGCCACAACTTAACTAGTACATCTGCGACTTGATCAATAACATCAGATGGGAATTGACCATTTTTTGCAATCTCAATTGCCTTCGCTTTATCAATTCCTATATTTGGATTAATTCCAACCTTTGCTAGTTTTTCTGGAGTCTTGTGGGCAACCTCTTCGATCTCCATGCCGCCGGCAACTGATGCCATAACTAGAAAATTTCGATTTGCTCGATCTAATAAAATTGCTAGGTAGTACTCAGAATCTATTGGTGCTGCTTGAGCAATCATTACTTTGTTTACAGTATGTCCTTTAATATCCATTCCTAAAATTGCGGCTGCTTTAGTTTTGGCATCCTCAGCATTCTCAGCCAGCTTAACACCGCCGGCTTTTCCACGACCACCAACTTTTACTTGGGCTTTAACTACAACTTTGCCGCCAATTTTTGTAGCAGCTGCATGAGCTTGTTCTGCAGTAGTTGCTACCGCACCAGCTAATACCGGAATCTGATGTGATTCAAAAAGATCGCGTGCTTGATACTCAAACAGATCCACTTAATTATCCCCGATCAATTTTAATCTTCGGTAAGGTGGTAATAGTAATGAGATTGGCTCCAAATTTATAATTTCTCAACTGGGGCATAGCGAAGTAGTAGACGTTTTTCACCAAATGAGCCGAAATTAATGGTGGCTTCTGCCCGATCACCATCACCTGAAACTGCAACCACAGTTCCCATGCCAAAGGTGTCATGTGAGACGCGTTCACCAACCTCAAGCTTCATTGTGTTGCTCACCTTGCCAGTTGGCTTTGGTGCTGTGAAAGAACGCTTAAATGAACTTTTTATCGGTGATGCTTTTTCTTGTGCTTGATTCCACTCAATTACTGAATCTGGAATTTCACTTAAGAATCTTGAGGCTGCGTTGTAATTAGGAGCACCCCATGATGAACGGTATTCAGCTCTGGTAATAAAAAGATTTTCTCGAGCACGTGTTAAACCAACATAGGCAAGCCGGCGCTCTTCTTGCAACTCTTCTGGGTCACCAAGTGTTCGAGAGTGCGGAAAAATTCCCTCCTCCATTCCAGTTAAAAATACTGTTGGAAATTCAAGGCCTTTAGCGGTGTGTAATGTCATCATGGTTACAACACCGCCATGATCTTCACCCTCTGGGATTTGATCAGCATCTGCAACCAATGAAACATCTTCTAAGAAGCCAACAAGTGAAATCTCTTCACCTTCATCAACTTCACCCTCCTCATACTCAGTCGCAACTGCTACTAACTCCTCTAGGTTTTCTACCCGAACTTCATCCTGTGGATCTTTGCTTTCAGACAATTCAGCCAGTAATCCAGATTGTTCTAAAACTGCTTGGGCAATAACTGATGGCCTAGTTTTGGCCTCTACTAAGGTTTGCAGGGATTGAATTAACTTAACAAATTCAATAAGTGAAAAAGAAGATCGCTGTGCTATCTCTTGATTTTTCTCAACCTGGCAAAGTGATTGCCAAAAAGTTAAGTTATTATCTTTCGCATAAAGATCAAGTAAATCAAGCGCTCGATCTCCAATACCTCGCTTTGGGGTATTGATAATCCTTCGGAGTGAGACCTCATCCTCTGGATTTACAATCACTCTTAAATAGGCGAGGAAATCTTTAATCTCTTTTCGTTCATAAAATCGAACTCCACCAACAACTTTGTAGGCAATTCCAATGCGCATAAATACCTCCTCAAAAACTCGAGATTGCGCATTTGTTCGATAGAAAATTGCAGTATCCCCTGGGTTAGATTTTCCAAGATCTCGTAATCTGCCAATCTCGCGTACTACAAAATCTGCTTCATCATGCTCACTTTCGGCAACATACCCAGTGATCATTGCGCCAGCGCCAGCCTCTGACCAAAGATTTTTTTCTTTTCTGCCATCATTATTTGCAATTACAGCATTAGCAGCACTTAATATATTTTGGGTCGATCGATAATTTTGTTCAAGTAATATGGTCTTTGCATTTGGGTAATCAGCTTCAAATTGCAAAATATTTCTTATATTTGCCCCGCGAAAGGCGTAAATTGATTGGTCGGCATCCCCTACAACACACAACTCAGCAGGAGCAATTCCGTCACGGTCATTGCCAACTAATTCTTTAATCAGAACATACTGCGCATGATTTGTATCCTGATACTCATCAACTAAAATATGTTTAAATCTTGAGCGATACTTAGCTCTAACTTCTGGATGCCTTTGCATAATCTCAACTGTTTTAGCGATTAAGTCATCAAAATCCATAGAGTTGGCACCACTTAATCGCTTTTGGTAGATAGCAAACACTTCAGCCACAATCTCATGGAAGTGATCTTTGCTTTGGTTTAAGTAATCAGCCGGCCCTAGTAATTCATTTTTCGCCTGCGAAATTAAGGCAGCAACCGCCCGAGGAGCATACTTTTTTGCATCTAGATTCAGATCCTTCATAACCAAAGTTATTAAACGTAAACAATCGCTCTGATCATAAATAGTAAATGAGTTGGTATAACCTAGTAATGAAGCCTCTCTCCTTAAGATTCGAACACAGGCAGAGTGAAATGTTGAGACCCACATAGCTTTTGCTCGATCGCCAACTAACTGCGCCACTCGCTCTTTCATTTCACCGGCCGCTTTATTAGTAAAGGTAATTGCGAGAACTTCAAAGGGTGCAACATTTCGCTCAGCTAATAGGTATGCAATTCGCCTGGTTAAAACTCGAGTTTTCCCAGAGCCAGCACCGGCAACAACTAATAATGGGGAGCCTTCATGTTTAACCGCCGCTAATTGTTGTGAATTCAAACCTTGAGTTAATGCGGACATATTGGCAAGTCTATCGGTGGGTAATGACTGGGCTCTTGCTGCGGTAATCTTGCCAATTATGCAGCCTATTGATGACAGTGAAATCGAGCGAGTACTTGTAGTTACCGCACATCCTGATGATTGTGATTTCGGTGCAGCTGGAACTATTGCGCTTTGGACTGCTAAGGGAATTAAAGTTTCCTACTGCATCTGCACAAATGGTGATCAAGGTGGCGAGGATCCAAATGTGCCACGGGATGAAATGCCAAAAATTCGCCAACGTGAACAACGAGAAGCTGGCGTTGCAGTTGGCGTAACTGATATAACTTTCCTCAATTATCGCGATGGCTGGCTAGTGCCAACAATTGAACTTAGAAAAGACATAGTTAGGCAAATAAGAATTTCAAAACCTGATCGAATGGTTATTCAATCCCCAGAACGAAACTGGGATCGATTATTTTCATCTCATCCAGACCACATGGCAGCTGGCGAAGCAGCAATTCAGGCAGTTTATCCAGATTCGCGAAATGCTTTTGCTTTTGAGGATTTACTAAAAGTAGAAGGTTTAGAACCTTGGCGAGTTAAGGAAGTTTGGGTTACCTCCACAAACAATCCTGATCATTATGTTGATATTACAACGACTTTCGATAAGAAAATGAAAGCCTTACATGCTCATGTTAGCCAAACCGCACACAATGAAAACCTTGAAAAAATGGTTCGTGAGTGGGGAGAGCGAAATGCTCAGGCTAATAATTTGCCGGCTGGAAGTGTTGCTGAAGTATTTAAAATAGTTAATACAAATTAACGAACTTTTACTCGCTCAATTGCAATAGTTTGCTTTGGCAATCCATCATTTGTGCCATCTGCAACGCCCTCTTTTGCAATTGCTTTAACGATCTCTAATCCCTTTGTTACCTTGCCCCAAATGGTGTATTCCGGACGCATTGAGGTATTTTCATAAACAATAAAGAATTGGCTGCCATTTGTATTAGCTCCTGAGTTGGCCATCGCTACAACTCCTGCCGGATAATTTGACTCAACTGCTTGCGGTAGATTTTCATCACGATAACTAAAATTGGGTCCGCCCATACCGGTGCCGGTCGGATCCCCACACTGCAGGACATAAATGCTGTTTGTCGTTAACCGATGGCAGAAAGTTTTATCGAAAAATCCCCCATTTGCTAATGCGGTTAGAGCAACCACAGTGATTGGTGCACTCTTTGCGTTAGCTTCAATCACAATATCGCCACAATTTGTATTCAAGGTAAATGTTCTATTTTTAAATGGTGGTTTAACCTCAGGTGGGGTTATGTTTTTTATTGAATGAGCTTTAGCACTTGTTTTCTTACATACAACCACAGAAACTTTTTTAGATTGTGCTGCATTAGTTGCTGGTGAAAGATTTATAGAGAAAATGGTAATAAAAGTTGTAAGCGTGATTACTTTTATTATCTTTTGCACAAGGAGAGTTTAATCAACAATCGAAAGATCACAAACAAAAAACCTGAGATAAAGCAGTTTACTGTCGAACTTTAAGCACTTTCACAGCAGAAATTTATGGTTGAACTACTACCTCAACCCGCTGGAACTCCTTCAAATCTGAATAACCACAGGTTGCCATTGATCTACGAAGTGCTCCAAAAAGATTCATCGAACCATCAGAGGTATTAGATGGTCCAATTAAAACTTCAGCTAATGTTCCAACGCTTCCAACCTGCACGCGATTGCCGCGTGGTAATTGTCCATGGTGTGCTTCAAGTCCCCAATGCCAACCTTTTCCAGGAGCTTCACTGGCTTTTGCAAGAGGTGAACCCATCATTACTGCATCTGCACCACATGCAACAGCCTTTGCAATTTCACCACTTGAACCTACTGAACCATCAGCAATTACATGCACATACCTTCCGCCAGACTCTTCTAAATAATCACGTCGAGCCGATGCAACCTCAGCTACTGCTGATGCCATTGGAACTGATATCCCTAAAACTGTTTTTGTTGTGTGAGCAGAGCCGCCGCCAAAGCCAACTAACACTCCTGCTGCTCCAGATCGCATTAAATGTAATGCTCCTTGCGCAGTTGCGCAGCCACCCACAATTACGGGCACATCAAGCTCGTAAATGAATTTCTTTAGGTTTAACGGAGCAGTCTTCTCAGATACATGCTCTGCTGAAACCGTTGTGCCACGAATTACAAATATATCTACACCAGCATCAAGAACTGCTTTGTGAAATTCAGCAGTGCGTTGCGGAGAGAGAGCTCCGGCCACAGTAACACCAGCTGCTCTAATCTGAGCAAGTCTTTCTTTAATTAAAGTTGGTTGAATAGGGGCCGCATAAATCTCTTGCATTTTCTTAATTGCTTTGTCTTCACTTAACTTAGCCATCTCAGCTAATTGTTTTTCAGCATCCTCATACCTGGTCCAGATTCCTTCTAAATTTAAAACGCCAAGCCCGCCAGCTTTACCAATTGCAATTGCCGTAGCTGGTGAAACTACCGAATCCATTGGCGCTGCGATAAAGGGTAAATCAAATTTGTAAGCATCAATCTGCCAAGAGATGGAAACCTCTTCTGGATCTCGAGTTCGCCGAGATGGAACGATTGCAATTTCATCAAATGAGTATGCGGCCCGCGCGCGTTTTCCTGGGCCTAATTCAATATCGGACATATGACCAATCGTATCTGTTGATGAGTTATCTAATGAAATCTACGCTAATAAATCCCAGGCTTTAACCCCGCCCGTCACACCAGCTGAGTTAGGAATTATCTTTACTTTATAGTCAAAACTTTTTAGTGCCGATTTACTAATTCGTTGTGCATTACCTCCGCCGATATATAACTTATCCCAAACAATCATTGGATATAGCTCTTGAATTAAGCTCTTAACTCGCCTTGACCACAATTGATTACTTAAGCGCCTTCGAGCTTGTTCACCAATCCAAGAGTCAATTGATTTTCCATAACGAATAGTTGCATGGGAAATCTCTAAATGGGGCGCCAAAACTCCATCACTAAAAATCGCACTCCCCAGGCCGGTGCCAAAGGTTAAAACTGTCTCTAGCCCTGTTCCAGCAATAACTGCAGCGGCATGCACCTCAGCATCATTTAAAACTAGGGTGGGTAGATTTACTTTCTTTTTCAACATACTCTGCATATCAAAGCCATACCAAGCTTTTTTAAGGTGTGGATCTACGATGCCACGAGGTCCAGTTGCATTTACATAATGAGGAATAACCACGACTTTTCCGCCTCTGATCATGCCCGGCAGGCCAACTGTTACCCGCTTAACTCGGTTATCTGCTTTTACAAAATCATCAATGATTGAGATCAACTTTGAAGGAGAGAGTGGATATGGAGTTTTAAGGTAAGGAAAATCAATTAAAACTTTTCCGCTCTTATCAAGCACAGAGGCCTTGATCCCGGTGCCACCGCAATCAACGGTAAGCGTTGTAACTTTCACCGATTGATGTTAATCGATTGCAGCTACTTTGAGAACAAGGCCTGCTGTTTAATTTACTTAGTGAGAGTGTCCGCCTGCTCCGTGTGAGTGGCCATGACCTGCTGCCTCTTCTTTTTTCTCCTCTGGAGTTTCAAAGACTAAGGCTTCGGTTGTAATGAACATTGCTGCAATAGATGCAGCGTTGGCTAACGCCGATCTAGTTACCTTAACTGGATCAATTACGCCCTCTTTAACAAGATCTGTGTAAGTCTCTGAGTAAGCGTTGAAACCATCATTTGGTTTCATAGCGCGCACCTTTGAAACTACAACATAACCTTCTTGACCTGCGTTTTCTGCAATCCAGCGAAGTGGTTCATCACAAGCTTTGCGAACCAGGCGCACGCCAACGGCGCGATCTCCTTCAAAGCCTAAATCATTCTCTAGTGCTGCTGCGGCATGAACTAATGCTGCACCACCACCAACCACAATTCCCTCTTCAACTGCTGCTCGAGTTGCAGAGATAGCATCTTCTAGACGGTGCTTCTTCTCTTTTAACTCAACCTCAGTGTGTGCGCCAACTTTGATCACACAAACTCCACCAGCAAGTTTTGCAACTCGCTCCTGTAGTTTTTCACGATCCCAATCGGAATCGGTGTTTTCAATTTCGCGGCGAATCTCAGTAACGCGGGCAGCAACATCATTTTTATTACCAGCACCATCCACGATTGTGGTGTTGTCTTTGCTGATAACAATTCGACGTGCTTTTCCGAGCATTTCAATATCGATTTGCTCAAGCTTTAGGCCAACCTCAGCAGAGATAACCTGTCCGCCAGTAAGGATCGCAATATCTTGCAACATTGCCTTACGACGATCACCAAAGCCAGGAGCTTTAACTGCAGCAGAGGCGAATGTGCCACGCATGCGGTTAACAACTAAAGTTGAAAGTGCCTCACCTTCAACATCCTCGGCAATGATCAAAAGTGGTTTGCTTGCTTGGGCAACTTTTTCTAGTACTGGCAAAATCTCACTTAACGCTGAGATTTTTTGACCAGAAATAAGGATGTATGCATCCTCTAGAACTGTTTCCATGCGATCTGAATCGGTAACGAAGTATGGAGAGATATATCCCTTATCAAATTGCATACCTTCAGTGAATTCAAGCTCAAGCCCAGTAGTTGATGACTCTTCAACGGTGATCACGCCATCTTTGCCAACCTTGTCCATTGCTTCAGCGATTAAATCGCCAATGGCTTTGTCTTGGGCAGAGATAGTTGCAACATCGGCAATCTGAGATTTTCCACTAACTGCTGTTGAGTTTTTACGCAACGCTTCAGAAATTGCAGATACAGCTTGTTCAATTCCGTACTTAAGCTCCATTGGTTGAGCACCTGCTGCAAGATTGCGTAGGCCTTCTTTCACCATTGCTTGAGCTAATACAGTTGCTGTAGTTGTGCCATCACCTGCGACATCGTTGGTCTTCTCGGCCACCTGCTTTACAAGTTGAGCACCCATGTTTTCAGCTGGATCGGATAATTCAATTTCTTTGGCAATAGTTACGCCATCATTTGTAATTAATGGTGCACCATAGCTTTTTGCAATTACAACATTTCGACCCTTTGGTCCAAGTGTTACCTTTACGGTATCGGCAAGAATATTTACGCCGCGCTCCATCGCACGACGTGCTCCTTCATCAAATTGAAGTGATTTACCCATGATTACTTCTTCGCAATAATTGCTAGTACATCACGAGATGAAAGTACTAAGTACTCCTCATTGTTGTACTTAACTTCAGTGCCGCCATACTTTGAATAAAGCACGACATCACCCTCTTTAATATCTAATGGAAGTCGATTTCCATTTTCAAAACGACCAGGTCCTACTGCCATCACAGTTCCCTCTTGTGGCTTTTCTTTTGCAGTATCTGGAATTACTAATCCAGATGCAGTCTTCTGCTCTGCCTCATTAGCCTTAACAACAATGCGATCTTCTAGTGGCTTAATTGAAATTGCCATCCTGATTTCTCCTTCTTAGATTCGGTATTACCCTCTTAAGGTGCCCCAGTTTTTTGATTAGCACACGGGACCTTAGAGTGCTAAAGCCAACTTTAAAGGGCGGTGCTTGGCAGTGCAAATTAAGCGCTGGCCTACCAGATCACCTGAGCAATAGAGGCGGCTGAATCGGCCTCAATGCCTATCTGGGAGGGCTTAACACCCTCAGTAATCGCAAGACTTCCTAGGGCTGCAACCATCGCACCATTGTCGGTACAAAGCCCAATTGGAGGAATAGAAAGGTTGATTTTATTAATTTCACATCTTTGCATAGCCACCGCTCGTAATCTGCTGTTGGCTGCAACCCCGCCGGCAATAACTAAATTCTCAATACCACTTTCCTTGCAAGCAGCTAGAGATTTACTAAGCAATACATCAACAACTGCCTCTTGAAAAGATGCTGCTACATCAGCCTTCTTATAATTTGGTGTTTGATCTAAATATCTAGCAACTGCAGTTTTAAGGCCAGAAAATGAAAAATCATATTTGTGTTTTTCTAAATCGGCAGCCCCTGTTAAACCACGTGGGAAATTAATATGGTTTAAATCTCCAGCCTTAGATTCTCTATCTATTATTGGTCCACCAGGAAAACCTAAGCCCATAATTCTGGCAATCTTGTCAAAGGCTTCACCAGCTGCGTCATCGATAGTTGAACCCAAAACCTGAACATCTTTTGCCAAGTTATTAACCTTTAGAATTGAAGAGTGACCACCACTTACTAAAAGAGCAATTGTTGGCGTGACTTTCTTCTCTGAATCCAATTGATCAACTGCTATATGAGCCGATAAATGATTTACGCCATATAAAGGCTTGTTTAGTGCAAGTGATAAAGCAGAGGCGCTGCTTACGCCAACTAGTAATGCGCCAATTAAGCCTGGACCTGCAGTTACAGCAAGTGCATCAATATCCTTGATCGAAACATTTGCTTCCCTTAGAGCTTCTTTAATTACCTGTTGCATCGCTTCTAAGTGAGCTCTGCTGGCTACTTCAGGAACTACACCACCAAATCTGACATGCTGTTCAACACTTGATGAGATTACATTTGCAAGTAATTTTCGCCCATCAACTATGCCAACTGCAGTCTCATCGCAGGAGGTTTCGATACCAAGAACCAGTGCCATTACTTAAGCTCCTTGTGCATTACAACAGCTGTTGATCCTGGACCGTAATAATTTTCTCTTTTAGATACTTCAACAAATCCAAAGGATTCATATAGGGGGCGGGCCTGATCATTTCCTAATCTCATCTCAAGCATTATTGCCTCTGCCTTTTTAACTCTAGCCCAATCAATTAACCGCTTTAGCAGCTCTCGGCCAATACCTTTTCGCCGGTGATCAGCGGCCACAGTTATTGTGTGAATATCAGCCACATCTGCCACATAGAAAATCCCAGCATATGCAATTAATTGCCCTTCAAACTCAGCTGCTAAGTAATGAGCAGTTTTAGGTGCCTTGGCAAACTCCTCTTTAAATTGCGCAGCACTCCAAGCTGCCTTGGCATAAACCTCTTTTTCAATTGCAGTTGCACTTACTAAATCCAAAGCTGTCATAGGTCGA